>JAIROZ010000075.1 GCA_031257255.1 Spirochaetaceae bacterium
ATCATTCAGGCGATGGTCGGGCGCGACCTGAGCGACCGCTTTCCCAAACGTCCGCCTAAGAATGAATTTGTCCCCGGCAGCGCGCTTCCGCAGGACGGCACAGACTTTGCAAAACGCACGTCTTCAGAAAATTTTGCGCTGGAAGTGCGGAACTGGACTGTGGGACATCCGCTCTACGAAGGGCGAAAGGTCTGCGATAACATAAATATGTACATGCGCAAGGGCGAGGTTGTCGGCATATCGGGACTTATGGGCGCGGGACGCACCGAATTCGCTATGAGCATCTTTGGCAAAAGTTACGGCGTCAACATTAAAGGCGAATTGCTAAAGGACGGCAAGCGGATAACGCTGAATTCCGTGCAGGATGCGATAAACGCAAAGATTGCCTATGTAACCGAAGACCGCAAAGGCAACGGACTTGTACTTGACAACCCCATTTCCACGAACACAACGCTGGCAAATATGAACGAGGTGAGCCGCAATCAGGTAGTAGATGCCGACAGAGAAATTAACATTGCCGAAAAGTACCGCAAGGATTTGCGCACAAAGTCGAGCAGCGTGTATCAGAATGTAGGCAGCCTTTCGGGCGGCAACCAGCAGAAGGTACTGCTTGCCAAATGGATGTTCACCGACCCGGACATACTGATTTTAGATGAGCCGACACGCGGCATTGATGTGGGAGCGAAGTACGACATTTACACCATCATCAATGAGTTGGTGGCGCAGGGTAAAGCGGTACTGATGATTTCGTCCGAACTGCCGGAAATTCTGGGAATGTGCGACCGCATCTATGTAATGAATGAAGGGCGTATTGTGGCGGAAATGCTGGGTAAAGAAGCGACTCAAGAGTCAATAATGGCGGCTATTGTAGCCTCAGGAAAGGAGTAAAAAATGGCGGGAAAATTTAACGCTAAACAGGCATTAAAACAAAACGCGATGCTTATCGCGCTTATTTTTGTGATGATTTTTTTTGACACGATAATACGCGCCGGCGGGCGGGGTTCACTCTTCGACCCTGGGAATATCACAAATCTGATTAGGCAAAACGCATACGTTGTTGTACTGGCAACCGGTATGCTTCTTTGTATACTTACCGGCGGTAACATAGACCTTTCTGTAGGTTCTATAGTCTGCTTGGTCGGCGCTATAGCCGGCACGATGATAGTGAGTCTGCACCTTAACATCTATCTTGCGATAGTTATCTGCCTTATAGCAGGACTTGCGATAGGCGCATGGCAGGGCTTTTGGATTGCATACATCCGTATTCCGCCGTTCATTGTAACGCTGGCGGGCATGCTGCTCTGGCGCGGACTGGCGCTCGTTGTGTTAAACGGGCTTACGTTAAATCCATTCCCTGAAAATTACCTGCGTTATTTTACAAGCATCATCCCCGGTTCCGGCGCAAGCCAAAGCGCGGCGCTTACAATAACGCTCTTAGTGGGCGCGGCAGCCTCGGCGGTTTTTATTGTTACACAAGTTATGTCGCGGGCGCGTAAGATTGCCAAAAATTACGATGCCGGCAGTTTCCCTATCTACCTTGCAAAATTGATAGTCATTACCGCCGTAATAATGGCGCTGGCATTTCTTTTGGGCAGCAATAAAGGCTTCCCCGTCATCCTGATAACGATAGCGGCGGTTGTTCTTGTTTACAGTTATTTTACTTCCAAGACGGTGCCGGGACGCTATTTGTATGCGCTGGGCGGCAACGAAAAGGCGGCAAAGATGAGCGGCGTAAACACAAACAAGATGCTGTTTTTTGCTTACGCGAATATGGGCTTTCTTGCCGGACTTACGGCGCTTATGTGCGTTGCCCGTTTTAATTCGGCAGCCCCCACCGCCGGACAAAACTACGAATTGGATGCCATTGCCGCATGTTTTATAGGCGGCGCGTCCGCTTATGGCGGCACGGGCACTGTAGGCGGCGCGGTTATAGGCGCGGTATTTATGGGCGTTCTTAACCAAGGTATGTCTATTGTGGGTATCGACTCGAACTGGCAGTTGGCAGTAAAAGGCTTTGTGCTTTTGCTTGCCGTTGTATTTGATGTGGTGTTAAAGAACAAGAAGAGAGGCGCATAGAGCGCCGGTTAAATCAAAAGCCGGAAAAAATTTAACAGCAAGGCGCTCGAATGGAAATTTGAGCGCCTTGTTTGCTTTGTGGTTAATTAAGCAGCGAGATACGCCTGCTGTTCTTCCGGTGTTTTTAGATAATCAATAACAACAATTTTCTTACAAAATACAATCTGAAACTCCACCTACATTGCCGCCGTCAATTTGACGAACATTTTTGCCAGTTTGGGGATGGGTATGTGCATATTGTTTTTTATCCAATAATGGATAAGCCCGATAGCGCCGGAGGTAAAGAAAACAGAATATGCTTCGCTTATATGCGCGTCTTCGATGGGGTTGGATTTTTCCCGCAATAGTTTCCGCGAGTAGCCTATAGATTTTTTGAAAAACTTTTTCTGAAAATTCATATCTCCATTTTCGCTTAATAGTATCTGAAGCGAATTGCTGTTCTCGGCGATATAATGCAGTACTTTTTGATGCATCTCCTCGGTCGCTTTGCCGCTGTTTTTTATCTGCGGTATATATTGATTTGCCATACACTCAAATTGATTTAGCACTTCTTCGTTTATTTCATCCAAAAGATGATACACATCATCGTAATAGGTATAGAATGTGGAACGGCTTACTTCGGCGCGGGCGCAAATCTCCTTTATGCCAATCGCGGCAACCGGACGCTCCTTCATAAGTTCAAGCAGGCTGTCCTTGAGCACCTTCCGCGTATACCTGACACGCGGGTCTCCGCCGCCGGATTTTAAGCCGTTTTTCATCATATCTTACCTTCCTTGCCTTTGACTGTTTCAAGAATGTTGTAAAGTTCCCGGACAAAATACAACAAAGTGTCCAGTTTCAAAACACAATCTCAATAAATGTGCTTTTTGTACAAAAAGAATACAGTATGTTTTGCGAAAAGACTAGTGAAAGACTGATTAACTCGATGCTAATCAGTCTTTCACTTTTTATTTGTTCATGCGGCTGCAAAGCAGCCGACCTTGCGCAAATAAAGGGAAAGAAAGCACTAAAAAATGCTCGTTTGCATTTTTTAGTGCTTCCCTAGGGAGTAGTAAAGTTCAAAATGAAAAAGCAGCGTAGATTTTTTAAGGAAATAACCGGCGGCGCTGCCGGTTTAGCGGAATTGTTTTGTGTATGGTGTCGATTATCGTTTTTTATGGTGGTATTTGAAGTGTATAAATTTTTCTTTCATCTTTATATCGGAAGAAAAAACCGCGCAGCCTCATGCGGCGGACTGT
This sequence comes from Spirochaetaceae bacterium, assembly GCA_031257255.1. Lineage (GTDB taxonomy): Bacteria > Spirochaetota > Spirochaetia > Treponematales > Breznakiellaceae > JAIROZ01. Next base: position 3,315 of record JAIROZ010000075.1, read on the forward strand.
GATAATGATGACACCCCGGATGGCGCGGCATCTGGCGGTGTTTTTATTGACGCTTATCGCGGTTCCTCTTTTTCCTCAATCCGAAAATATCCCGCCGGCATCCGCCGCAAATGGCGTACAAAAAAGAAATCTGCCTGCCGATATTTTTTATACATTGCTTGACATCAATACAAGCAATGTAGTTCTCAATTTTGGAGCGCGGCTCGCAAATGCCGGTTTTGCCGGCGTAACTTTTGAAACAAGAGCGCGGAACATATATCCTTCAACATGGTTTTGGGAAGACGGCGACAGGTTTATCGTAAATCAATTAGGACATCCGTATCAGGGTTCCACTTATTTTGCCGCCGCCCGCGTCAACGGATTCAATTTTTTCGAGTCAATGCCATTCGCGCTTGCCGGAAGCCTCCAGTGGGAAATAATGTTTGAACCGGCATCCAGTTTGAACGATGTAATTGCTACCACTATCGGCGGTATATCATTGGGCGAAATGCTGCATCGGCTTTTTCTGGAAGTTGACGAATCGCCTTCTGCCGGCGCAAAAATCGGCGGCTTTTTTGTAAGCCCTATCGGAAGTTTTAACGCGGTTTACAACCGCCCTAAACGCGGGCGCGGCGGCGGCGCCATTTATGAATTACAGGTTAAAGCCGGAACAGAAAAATCATTTGCTCATTTTTTGGGACACGAAGACGAAGAATCTTCGTGGCAGTATCCCGGCGCGTATATTGGAATGAATGTAATATACGGCAATCCATTTACACAGATAAGCCGGATGCCTTACAGCCATTTTGAACTAAGCGCGGAAATTACTACCAATGTATCATCTTACAATATAGAGTTACTTTCGGACGGTTATATATTTTCCTTTACGCTTGCGCAGACGCAAAAAACATTTGCCAGTACCGGTTTGACTATGCATTATGATTTTTTCAACGCGACAAATAGTATCATTGATAACGCCGGATACGGCAACATTCAATTTTCCAGCAACTCTTTTGACTGGACGGTAAAACACGCGGTGGTTTTTTCTGAACGCTTAATACTGACGATAAAAGCACATGCCGGGCTTACTTTCTGGGGAACGAGCATGTATAACGGCGGTGTTTCGGCAGGCGATTATTGGGTTGATTTGGGAAACACCCGCAGTACTTACGGCACGGGCGAAAATATCAAACTGTTTTTTTCGGTGTCCCATAAAAATGCCGGAACACTGAAACTATCCGCTGCGGGGTATCATATATTCAACATACCGGTAAGCGCCAATCATTCAAAAGGAAATGTATTTTTTCTTAATACATCCATCGCTTATGA
>JAIROZ010000103.1 GCA_031257255.1 Spirochaetaceae bacterium
ATCACCGCGTCACATTCTCTGATACGGGAAAAATCTGTGGTGGCGGAAAGTTTTTTTGTTTCCTTGACGGCCTTTACCAGATCGCCGCCGGCTACGTCGCTGATATAATTTTGCGCGGCATTTACCGCGTCCGCCTTTTTTCCGCTTTTTTCAAAGCCCAGCGTTTCAACGCCGTTCCGGGCAAAAGTTACCGCCAGCGGGAGCCCGACATATCCAAGGCCGATAACCCCGATTTTTAGGGTTTTGGTGTCGATTTTTTGCTGAATTAACTCAAGATTAGACATATTATTCCTGTAAATACGAAATTATCTTTTCGGTCTATGTGCATGAGGTTATATATGTATTCATTTATTTCTTATATTCTCTCTTCCCACTGGGCGCGGTTTGAGCGTTGAGAGAGGAATATGACCACCGGATTTACCGCTATATGGGAGAAGCGGTTCAGCCCCATGCCGTAACATGTAAGCCACCGGATTTTGTATCAATATGCGGCTATCGTTCAGAGAGCCGCATAGCGTGTAGACCGCCCCGCGCAAACACCTTTTGCCCGCGTGTTTTGCGGGCTGTTATGAGAAAAATTGATAATGTCTGGCTGTAATCTATTTGTCTGGGCAGAGGTATGCCCTGTACTGTACTGTACTGTACTGTACTGTACTGTACTGTACTGTACTGTACTGTACTCGCATACCTTGTGCTAACTTATTCCCGCGTGGAGCGGGGGCGTACCTTGCGGTAAACATAGGGGCAGTTTAGCATAGAGCGAAAAAAGCGGCAAGCCCTAGAAGACATAGCAAGCAATGTCCGTGAATAATTTATCAGCGTAAGCCTAACTCACGCGCCAGAGAACCGGCGAGTATATGCGCTGGAGCGCTCTTATTTACTGACGGCGGAATTTCCGGCTCTTCGGCGGTTTCGATGTTAAATTCCGTTAGCGCGTCTGTTGCAGTAGTTATTACTTTAGCGCCGTCAAAGGCAAGGCGGCGGCAGCCTTCACCGAACGGTTCGTTATTGGGCAACGCGCCTACCCATACTTCGCGTCCTTGTTCAAGCGCAAAGTCGGCGGTTATCAACGCGCCGGATTTTTTTGGGGCGCAGGCTACGAGCGTGGCGGCGCAAAGACCGGAAATAATACGGTTCCGTTCTGGGAAACGCCATTTTGACGGAGGGGTGCCGGGCGGGTATTCACTTATGATAGCACCGCCCCCGTCAATAATTCGTCCCGCAAGTGAACGGTTTGTGCGGGGATGTACCATATCGAGCGCGGAACCTAAAACAGCGTAGGTAATGCCATGCGCATCCACCGCGCCACGGTGCGCCTGTGCGTCAATTCCAAGCGCCAAGCCGGAAACAATGCAGACCCCCGCAGCCGCCAGTTCACGCGCCGTCTTGTATGTCCATGCCATAGCGTCTCCAGACGGCTTACGTGTTCCAACTACCGCTATTAGCGGCGCGGAGGGCGCGTATAGACCGGTGATATTACCCTTGTAAAAAAGCACGGCGGGCGGGTCATAAATAGTTTTTAGCGCCGGCGGATAGCAGCCGTCCGCTATGGAAACAAAATCCATGCCGCGCCTTTCCAAAAGCAGTGCGTCTTTTTCTGCTTGTTTGAACGCTCCATCTACCTCTTTTAACGCAGCGCGAAGTCGGGGGGCAATGTCCGGCGCTTCCACATCCAAAAAAAGTTCCCCAATGTTTAACGCGCCGCCCGCAGTACTACCGCCTTCTTCCACGATGGCGGCAAACACAGAGGCTGTTAATCCGCGTAAGTCTGCTTCGCATTGCAAGGCTTGCGCCAATTTTACCTTTTGCGGTGTTTTAAGCGGCAGATGCGCTATGGCAAGGTCGAGCAGTCCGCGCAAAGTATTCATATTCAGAAGGCGCCGCGGCTCTTAGGGAGCCGGCACGAATGAAAGTATACGCGAAATTATTGTGTCCGCGTCCAGGTTGTCCGCTTCCGCTTCGTAGGAGAGGATAAGGCGGTGCCGAAGTACCGGCAGAGCCGCATTTTTTACATCATCGGGGCGCACAAAAGGCGAGCCTGCAAGCAGAGCCTGTATCTTAGCGCAATGATGAAGCGAGATGGCGGCGCGGGGCGATGCCCCGTAACTTATGTACCTGTAAATGCTGTCTTTTGCCGCCTTTAGAGCAAGAGCGTCATTCTTGGCATCCGGTTTTCCGCCTGCAAAAATGCCGCCTGAGCCGCCGGAACTTATGCCGCCGCGTCCTGTAAGCATTAACGGGCGGGTTGCGGCTACAATGTTTACTATGTACCCGGCAATCTTTTCGTCCAGATGAATGTTGTCCGTTAAAAGGCGCAATTTTTCGATGAGTTTAACATTAAGAAAACCCGAAACATCAGGCACAGACGGCATTTTATTCTGTTCCGCAATGGCGGCGTTAAGCGCAAGTATTGACAATTCCTCCGCGCCTGTGGGGTAAGAAAGCCGCAGTTTGAGCAAAAAACGGTCTAGTTGCGCTTCCGGCAGCGGGTAAGTGCCCTCATGCTCCACAGGATTCTGAGTGGCAAGCACAAAGAACGGGTCGGGCAGTTTCCATGTATTATCCCCTATTGTAACTTGATACTCCTCCATAGCCTCCAGCAGAGCCGACTGCACTTTTGCGGGAGCGCGGTTAATTTCGTCCGCCAGAATGATGTTGGCAAAAACCGGTCCCTTGCGTACCGAAAAATTATTTTGCGCCGACTCCCAAACAAGCGTCCCCGTAAGGTCGGCGGGAAGCAAGTCGGGAGTAAACTGTATACGCTTGAACTCCAGCCCGGTAATGGCGGCAAGACACTTAACAGAAAGCGTTTTGGCAAGCCCCGGAGCGCCTTCTATAAGGATATGCCCGCCGGCAATAAGCGCGGTAAGCAGCCCGTTTACCAGTTCTTCCTGCCCCACAATCCGGCTCGCCATAGCCTCGCGGTAATGCGCAAAGAGCGCAGCCGCCTCATTTAGCGCCGCATCGTCAATAAAATTCGGTTCGTTCATACATCCCCCAGATGGTGTTGTATCAGTTGTAATTTTAGTTTACGCATCCGCTCGCTTATCGACACCTTGTAGATGTGCGGATTGAGTATGCGCTTATATGACGGGTCAAAACTGTCCAGTTCATTTATGCAGCGCCCGCGTATTTCCGCAAGCGGAAGAACGGGCGTTATCTGCTTGCCCGCGCAGAGTTGTTTTTTTAGCAAAGGCTCAGGCTCAGTTTCCAAAAGCGCGCGGAAGTGCCGGTAGTCCGCCTGCGGATGATAGAAGGTGTACAGCGCATCCTTCTCGAAAATTTCATCGGTAAATGCTATAACATCCGCCAGCGCCAGAGCATTTTTGTCTTTTAGCCGCCATACCTGTTTTATGCCCGGCGTGGTCGTTTTTTCGGGATTGTCAGAAAGTTTCATTACGGGAATCAACTGTCCGCCGCCATCTTCACGCGCCGCCAGTTTATAGACGCCGGGAAACGAAGCCTCGCCCGTGCCTGTTACCATCCGCGTTCCAACCCCCCAACTGTTTACCGGCGTTTTGTCGTCAACCAGAGCGGTGATAATTTCTTCGTCAAGGTCGTTAGAAACAGCAATGGTCGCATTCGGAAAACCCGCCGAATCCAGCCGCTTGCGTACCTCACAAGACAAATAATGAATATCGCCGGAATCGAGGCGCACCCCGAACCCGCCGCCGTTTTTTGATATTTCCGCGCCGATTTTTATCGCGTTTACTATGCCGCTCCTCAGTGTGTCGTAGGTGTCTATCAAAAAAACCGGATGCTCCGGGTACATTGCCGCATAAGCGCGGAAGGCTTCTTCTTCGGTAGGAAACGCCATTATCCACGAATGCGCCATCGTTCCCATCACTTTTATGCCGAAAAGTTTGCCCGCTTCCACATTGGATGTGCCGACCGCGCCCCCAATGAATGCCGCCCTTGACGCGCCGAGCGCCCCGTCCGGTCCCTGTGCGCGGCGCAAACCGAATTCCATTATCGCGCCTTTGTCGGCGGCAAGGAAAACACGCGCCGCTTTTGTAGCAATAAGGCTCTGAAAGTTGATTATGTTGAGAACAAGCCCCTCAATCAATTGACATTCGATAAGCGAGCCTTCCACACGGATAAGCGGTTCCTGCGGGAAGATGATGTTTCCCTCATTCTGCGCCCAAAGCGTCCCGGTAAACTGGAAGTCTTTTAGGTAGTCGAGAAAAGCCGTGTCGAAAAATTTGAGTGAACGAAGGTAGTCTATGTCCTCCGGCAGAAAATGGAATTCGGTAAGTTTGTCGAGCAGAGTTTGCAGTCCCGCAAAAACCGAAAAGCCGCCGCCAAAAGGATTCCGGCGGTAAAACATTTCGAAAACAGCCCGCCTGCCTATGTTCATTTTCCAGTAGCCTTGAGCCATAGTGAGCGAGTAAAAGTCGGTAAAAAGCGCCGAAACAATTGCCATAAAATATTGCGTTATTTTACCGCTTTTACCGGAGTGAGGACAAGCATAGGTTTGCTCTCTCCACGACAAACGGTATGAATTTGTCTTTATTAGCGCCGCCGCATAAGTTTGCAGAGGTATAAGTCCATTAACACATCTTCCATCGCGCCGCCTTCGGAGCGGAGTAGCATGTCGTATTCGGCGGTCAACGCAAGAAAGCGCTCTGCCGCGCCCGCCCCGTATACCTTGTAGGCTTGCGGGAATTCTTTTTTTGCCTTCATTGTGGTAATGCCGATTTTTCGCAATTCCGTTTCGTTTTCCGCGATTCCCTTTTCGCGCAATTTGCTATACTCGTTGAACTTACGGTAACTCCATAAAAGCCCAGCAAAAATGCCGATAGGTTCATTTTTAGCGGCAAGCAATGCGCGCAAAATTTCGAGGCTTTTTGAAAGGTCGCCTTCTGATATTGCCGAAAAAAGCGTAAAGGGTGATTCACTTCTTGTATGCGAAAGATATTTTTCCAAAAGCGCCCCGTCAACTGTAAATGATTTTTCGTTTCCTTTGTCTGCGCTTAAAAAGCCGATAAGCCTTTCGCTTTCTTTGCGCAATTCGGCGGTATTGTTTTCTATCATCTCCAATAAAAGTTCAACGGCATCATCTGTCAGTTCCCAGCCGCGCTTTTGCCAGTAGTTGCGGACATACTGCGGTTTTTGCCTGTCCTGCAATTCCCAAAAGACGCGCTTGTTTTTGCCGGCTGCGTTTTCCAGCGATTTGTCCGCCCGTGTTTCATCGCTTGTTAAAAAAAGCGCCGTATTTTCCACAGGCATCTTCATATAAGCGGCAATGTTTTCGGCATCTGTTTTTTTGAATGTATCACAATTCTTTATATAAATTATCCGGGCATCCGAAAAGAGCGAGCCTGTGCTTAAAAATGCGGAAATTTCCAAAATGGGAGTTTCACCCGGATAGAACGAAGTTACCTCTACATTCGGATTTTGCGGAATATCACCGCCGTACACACGGGAAAGATAGCGCATTTTTGTTTCCGCTATCATATCTTCTTTTTCGCCCGCTTCGGGACCTAAAAATAAATACGATTCGCCTGCCGCCATAATTGTCCTAATACTGACGGTAAACGCCTGCAAGTATGCCGGCAATGCGTACATTGCGGCAATATACCGTTTTGCAGCACGGGTTTTCCGGCTCCAGCCGGACGCGGCTGTTTTCTTTGTAATACCGTTTTAGCGTATACCCTTCGTCTACTTCCGCCACGACAATTTCGCCATTACGGGCTGTTTCCTGTTTTATGATGATTGCCGTATCGCCGTCCATAATGCCCGCGCCTATCATTGAATCGCCGCGCACAATAAGCGCAAAGTACTGTTTGTCTTTGTGCTTTATCCACGATTTGTGTACAAGAACCGCGCCGTTGTAATTTTCTTCGGAAAGCATACGTATTCCCGCCGCTACATCCCCCGCGACAGGAATCTCAACAAAATCGGAATCTGCCTCGCGTAAAGATTTAATTACTTTAATGGCGCGTGAACAGTTATTTTCGGTCTTGATATATGACTTTTTTTTAAGCGCATTTACAAAATCGAATGCCGCCTTTGCCGAAAATTCAAAACGTTTGCCTATCTCACGCATAGTCGGCGGATAGCCGTTTTCTTCCGTAAAATCTTCTATAAACTTTAGTACATATTTTTGTTTTTCGGTAATGTTTTTCACCTTTCCTCCTTTTTAATATATACCTCATTCTTCTTCAAATTTGGTTTCAAAAAGATGCGCTATCGTATCCAGAGCGTACTGCTCATCTTCGCCTTCTGCCGTAATTTTAATTTCCTTGCCGTAAGCCGCTCCGAGCGTAATTATACTCAGTATCGACTTGGCGTCAATCTTACGCGAGCCGTCTTCAAAGTACACAGACGCCTTAAAGTTCTTTGTCTTCTGTACAATAGCCGAAGCCGGACGGGCATGTATTCCGGCGCGGTTAATTATTTTTACAACTCTCTCTACCAAAGCAAACTCCTCTTAAATTAAGCGATATTTGATTTATCCGGTAATCCGAACAAGTCCATTCACTAAATTATATCATCCTTTCCAAAATATACCTTCTTTGCGTCTTCGCTTTCAATCCATTTTAAGATGTTTCGGTTGAATTCCCTCGCCGTATTGTAACCCATATTTTTTAGGCGCTCGTTAAGAGCGGCGGTTTCAATAACAACGCGGAGATTCCGCCCCGCCTTTACAGGTATATCAAGTTTAGGTATGCGTACTCCGAGTATATCTTCGTATAAATCTTCGCTGTCTATGCCTACGCGGTCGTAATCTTTTTTTTCGTTCCAGCCTTCCAGATGAGTAATAAGTTGTATGCGTTTTTGGTCGCGTACGGCGCTCACTCCAAAAAGATGCGTTATATTGATAACGCCTATGCCGCGTATCTCCATGTGATGTCCAATAATTTTATTTGCGCCGCTTCCTATAAGCATATTTCCATTTATGCAATGTATGTCAACAACATCATCCGCAATAAGCCTGTGCCCGTCCCGTATCAGTTCCAGCGCGGTTTCGCTTTTGCCCACTCCGCTCTCGCCGGTTATCAGTATGCCAAGTCCGTATACTTCCACAAGTACGCCATGCCGCGTAACCTTTGGCGCAAATATATTGGAAAGTATACGCAGTACTCTTATTGTGAATTCAGTAGTGGGAAGGTCGGTAACAAGCACAGGGCAGTCAGCGTTATCCGCCGCTTCGATAAAAAAACTTTCGACTTCGGCATTATGAGTGAATATGCAGCAGGGAATTTCGTATTTAAGAAGTGGTTTTAGATTTTCTATTCTTTGTTCTTTTAGCAATTTTTTTAGGTATGCTACTTCGCCAAACCCGAATACCTGAATCCGGTTGAAGGCAAACACATCGTAGAACCCGCAGAGCGCCAGTCCGGGTCTGTTCAGTTCCGGCGTGGATATGGTACGAGTAAGCCCTTTGCGCCCTGCTATGCACCGCAGATTTAGGGAGTTATGGTCTTTTAAGTCGAGGTCTACAAGGTCAAGTACGGTAAATACATTGCCGTCCATATAACTACTATAGCGTATAACACTGTTTCACTATACCCCCTCTTAACTTTACCGCTTGTATTGCCGATAATCTGCGTATGAACTTTCCTTTGTTACCGGAAAACGGGCGCGAAAGCCGTAAAATAAACTTCCGCCTTCCCGTTCTATGGATAAGTTTGACAGTTGCTTTTTCACTCATTCTGATAGCCATTGCCGCCCCTAAAGTATCCGCCCAAAATTCCGCCGACCAGAATTCGGCGCGATATACTTCGATGATTCAAAATGTTTTTGACTTTATTCAAAAACATTATGTAGAGGAAGTTGACCCTCAAAAACTTTACGAAGGCGCTATGAACGGAATGTTCAACGCGCTGGGCGACCCGTACTCCACCTTTCTTGCCGAAAAAGATATGCA
>JAIROZ010000137.1 GCA_031257255.1 Spirochaetaceae bacterium
AGTAAGAGTGAGTCCCTGAAAGAGCGTCTGTTCAAACACGGCAACCGGTATCAACGAGCCGTCTTCCCAGCACCAAATTCCGGTAAGAGTAACCGATGTATAGTTTGTCGCCTTGTAGATAACACTTGCCGAATTGTAATGGTGTTTGCTGTATATGCCGCCCGTCCCTAATGCCGTTTGCGATGTTTTTCCAGAATAAAGATATTCCGCCGCTATAATGAGAGCCTGAAAATAAGCATTCGGTTCGCGGGGGGCAAACGAATAGTCCGCGCCGAGCGTGGCGGCAAAGCCGTCTTCCCAGCCGTCAATTTTTTTGGGATATGCCGTATAAAGAATATCCGCATAAATGCCCGCCTCAATATCCGCCTTAACCGAAAGTCCGGCGCGGTGGACGCCCGACTCACCGGAAACAAGCGTCTGCGGAACATCCTTGTACGGCGTTTCGTAAACATACAAGCCCTGAACGCTTATATTTTTCCAGTGCTTTTCCGCAGATAAACCGAAACGCCCTCCCTCCCCTCGTTCGTTGTCCATTGGTTTTTTGGGAGCGGCGGCAAAGGCGAGCAATTTGGCGGTATCGCTTGGGAAGTACGAAAAAACGGCGGATAAAATGGCGCGGGGGCGGGCGTCAGTATTTAAGGGATTGCGCGGATTCAAAAAGTCCGTAGGCACCCAAACAGACCCGTAGCCAAAGCCCTGCCGCAAAAGCCCGGTGTCTAACCCCATTGTGTCATTCGACAGATGAAGGTACAAACGCTCCAGTTCTATCGCGGAAGCAAAATTCTCTCCGGCAAAAAAAGCGCCCGCTCCACTTTGCGCCGCAATATCAGCATCCTTCCCGGCAAATGCGGTAAAGTTGAATGCCCCAAAAATTTGCGCCCAATCTCCGACTTTTGCCTGCATACGAAGATTCAAATATTCCTCAATGCCAAAATTAAACGCTTCGTCTAAAGATGGCGCATCCAAAATAATGCCTGTAAATTTGCTGTCGAGTACACCGGAAAAATTAGGCGCGCCATACACACAAGGCGCTAAAACAAAGGCGGCAACTACCGCAACTTTCCATATCATCTGTTTAATTGTCATACAGTACTAATACAAAAATACAATACACTCTGCCAAGCCCCCGTATTATATCAGAGTCGCAAAATAATCTTCGGGGGTTTCCGGGCGGCGTATTTGGACAGCCTCGCCGGAAGGGCGCAGTAAAATTTCGCCGCAGCGTAATTTTCCGTTGTAGTTAAATCCCATAGCCCGTCCGTGCGCCCCCGCATCATGGATAACAAGCAGGTCGCCGTCTGTTTCGCCTGTCTTAATAGCGGGCAGGCGGCGGTCGATGGCAAATTTATCGTTATTTTCGCAGAGTCCGCCCACAACATCGTAAGTTTCGGCGGGCGGCGCGTCTTCCTTGCCCGCGACTGTAATGTGGTGGTATGCGCCGTAAAGCGCCGGGCGCATAAGGTCTGCCATGCAAGCATCGAGTCCAATGTAATTTTTGTAGATATTTTTTTTGGCAATGGCACGGCTTATCAAATATCCGTAGGGACCGGTAATAGCCCGTCCCCATTCGGCGCGAAGTTTGATATTTCCCAGCCCGGCAGGAACGAGTATGCTGTCAAACTGACGGCGCACCCCCTCCGCAAGCGCTGTCCAAGCGATGGGGTTTTGTTCAGGTTTGTATGGAATACCAACTCCGCCCCCCAGATTGATGAATTCAAGTTCAATATCAAGTTCAGATTTTATTTCAAGCGCCGTTTGGAAGAGGAGTTTTGCGGTTTCTATATGGTAGTTTATGTCCAGTTCGTTAGAAGCGACCATAGTATGAAGGGCAAAGCGCCGCGTTCCCCTTTGCCGCGCCGTTTTGAAGGCATCAAAAAGTTGTTCATGGGTAAGCCCATACTTAGCCTCCAGCGGATTGCCGATTATCGCGTTACCGAGTTTTCGCGCCCCCGGATTGTAACGGAAGGAAAGCAGAGCAGACAGAGCGCCGAGCGCTTTTTCCAGCGTATCTAACTGAGTGATGTCGTCAAGGTTAATTACCGCGCCCGCCGCCGCCGCTTTGCGGAATTCCGCCTGGGGGGTTTCGTTGGAAGTAAACATAACTTTTTCGCCGGTAATGCCCGCTCTTTCGGCAAGCATCAACTCCATAAGGCTGGAACAGTCCGCGCCAAAACCTTCGTCCCGCAAAATCCGCAAAATTGCCGGATTAGGGGTTGCCTTTACCGCAAAATGCTCAAAAAAGCCGTCAAAACAGGAAAATGCCGCATTTATGGCGCGGGCATTTGCGCGAATAGCCTGCTCATCGTACAGATAAAACGGCGTAGGAAAGCGCCGCGCAAGCGCTTCTAAACTATCTTTGCTAAGCGGGAATTTTTTATCAGGCATATTTTCCATGCTACCTTTATGCTTATTAGACTATATTTTTTGCCGCCGCTGTTCAATGCCTGTACAGCCGGTAACTCAAGCCATTTCCGTTTCAGCCTTCTCTGCCATAGCCAGCAGAGTTTCGCGGGTATTGAGCGCCGGGTTGCTTAGGACGGCATCGAGGAGGGAGCGGAGTATCGCGCCTATGCGTTTTCCGTCTGTAATGCCGAGCGCGGTAATGTCGTGCCCGTTTATGGCGAGGTCTTTTAGGGAGAGGGCGCGGCTTTCCCGCAGGACTGTTTCGATACGGGCGGTAAA
>JAIROZ010000152.1 GCA_031257255.1 Spirochaetaceae bacterium
AATCAGGCAAACCGCCCCGCCTTCAACCGTATGCGGGCTATCGAAGCGGCGCACCCCATCGAAAAGGTCGGCAAGGAACTCCGCGCCATGATGACCTGGCTCCACGCTCCGGCGGAAAAATAATTACCCAATAACACGTGCGCCGCTCCTGCGGCGCACGTCACTGCCCATATATCCCAAACAATGATATAATCCGTGAATTATGTTTCAGACGATAAATGCCTCCGGCAGGATAGTATTTTGGAAACTTGATGTTAATACAGGCGAGATGACGCTTTCGGGTGATTGGGAAGGCGTTACCGGCTGGACAATTGATGAGTTAAAAGGAAAAGATGTGGCGTTGTTTCTTTCGGCGGGACCGGAAGATTTATGCGCCATAAATGATATGAAGCGCTCTGCCGTTACAAGCGGACGCAACGAAAGCCGGAGCGCCGAAAGCCGGTTAAGACGCAAAGACGGCGAAATTATCTGGGTGCAGGATATTGCCTATGTAAGCGAGCGTGACGCTGCCGGCGAAGTGCGCGTGTTAAGCGGTGTGCTGCAAGACATTACATACGCAAAACAAACTGTCGAGATGGCAAACCGCAAACAGCAAAATCTTGACCTTGTAGCGGATATTGCAAAATTATGTTATTGGGAATGGGATGCCGTAAATGATGTACTCTTATTCGGTTATCATCTAAAACAAATATTCGGGTATGAGCCAAGCGAAATAAATCAGGTCGGCATCCGCTATCTGGCGGAATATGCTGTAGGCAGGCAAACGCCGCCTAATACATTTTTGAGCGTTATACATCCCGAAGACCACCATTTGATTTTTGATTTGCTCGAAAAATACGCGCATAATACTATTGATAAATTTCTTATCGAACTGCGGATGCGTAAAAAAAACGGCGAATATATCTGGGTGCAGACATCCGGCTATCTTGTAAAACATGAAGAAAAAATAAAAATAGATATTGACAGAGCCGCGAGTTTTTCGGCATTAGAGGAATCGCCGGATTCTATAGAAATTATACGCGGCGCTATGATTAACATTGACAATTCAAAACGCGCAGAACTCCGCGCCCTCGAAATTGCCGCAAAACTTGACCAGAACAAAGAACAAATGGACCTTATTGCCGAAATGTCGCATCTTTCAATTTTTGAATGGGATGTAATAAACGATACGCTTGACGCCTCCAGCGTACATTTAACACGCGAATTCGGTTATGACGAAGGCGATATTGTTGGCTTTGGTTTTACGCCGAGAGATAACCCAACGCCGCCGTACTATTACATTGAATTGATACATCCCGAAGACCGCGCAAAACGGAGAGAAAGCATTGATTTATGCCTAAAAGGAATTACATCGAGTTACCGTTCCGATGTAAGAGTGCGGAACAAAGCGGGCGAGTATATGTGGACAAAAGCATACGGACATGTTGCCGAATGGAAGGACGGCAAGCCGAGTAAAATTATAGGCGGCATTATCAATATAAATGAACTGCGGCAGGCGGAAAATTTAAACAAGGCAAAAAGCGCTTTCCTTGCCCGGATGAGCCACGAAATCCGTACCCCTATGAACGCGATAACCGGCATGAGCGAACTTATACTCCGCGAGAACATACCGCCCCGCGCCCGCGAATACGCTTCCGCCGTTCAGCAGGCAAGCGCAAATCTGCTCTCTCTAATAAATGATATACTTGATTTTTCTAAAATTGAGGCGGGCGGCATGGAAATTGTCAATGCGCCGTATTTATTTTCCAGCCTTCTAAATGATGTCATCAACATTATACGAATGAGGGTGATGGAAAAACAAGTTGCTTTTACCGTAAATGTATCAAGCGCCATACCGCATAAACTTTTTGGAGACGCGGCGCGTATACGGCAGATTATGCTCAATCTTTTGAACAATGCCGTAAAGTATACCGATAAGGGCTTTATCGCCCTTGATATTACAAGTGTACACGATGTCCAAAATGATAAACTGATTCATATAGAAATGAAGGTAAGCGATTCAGGACGCGGTATACGCAAAGAAGATATACCAAAATTATTCGGCGAATTTGTACAGGTTGATACCGAACACAACCGCAATGTAGAAGGCACGGGGCTGGGGCTTGCTATTGCCGCAAGCCTTGCGCGGGCAATGAACGGCGGTATAACGGTAGAAAGTGTTTATGGCGAAGGCAGTTGCTTTACATTTACTATCCCGCAGGCTGTACTTGGAGACGAGCGCCTTGCCATGGTGGAAAATGCACAAGACAAAAGCGTACTTCTTTACGAAGCGCGGGAGCGCTATGCGGCATCTATAAAACGCTCTTTGGACGATTTACAGGTTCCCTGCGTTATAGTTAGTAATTATCAGCAGTTAAAAGCGGAATTGCTTGCCGGCGCATATCCGTGGATTTTTGCCGCTTCGCCGCTTTACGAAAGCGCTCATGACATTATCAAAAAAACAAACACGCGGACAAAAATAGCGGCTTTAGGAGAAGACACCGCAGGCGATGTTCATTCCGATATAGTACTGCCGCTTCCGGCTTACGCGATTTCCATAGCAAATACGCTTAACGATATCCGTGCCGAAAAACAGAACGGCGCTGCCCGGCAGACTTTTACATTTACCGCGCCTGCCGCCCGCGTACTCATTGTTGACGACATACTAACAAATCTTGTTGTTGCCGAAGGGCTGCTCGCTCCGTATCAAATGCGCGTAAATACATGTCTTTCCGGCAAGGAAGCAATATCTCTTGTAAAGGAAATGGCGCAAAAAGATGAATACTTTGACGCGCTGTTTATCGACCACATGATGCCGGATATGGACGGCATAGAAACCACGCAGGCTGTCCGCGCCCTCGCAAACGAAGGCTTTGGCGTTATATTTGCGGAAATCCCGATTATAGCCTTTACGGCAAACGCGATAATCGGAATGCGCGAAATTTTTTTGGAGAACGGTTTTACCGATTATATTGTAAAACCGATAGATATAAAAAAATTAGATGATGTTCTTCGTTCTTCTATTCCAAAAGAAAAACAACTGCATAAACAAACTCATGCTGAAATTCCCGAACACCAATTACGGACGCGCCGTCAGTTGACGCGGGAACTCACGCAGATTCACGGGCTCGATATATCATCCGCATTGGAACATGTACGCACGGAAGAAAATCTAATAAATGTACTCAAACAATTTATATTTGAATTTAAAGGATTTGTCAGCGGAATACAAAAATCTCTGGAAGAGGAAAATTGGGAAGAATATACAATTAAGGTACACGCGGTAAAAGGCGTACTTGCCACAGTAGGAAACGCGGCGCTTTCCAGCCGCGCCAAGGAACTGGAAGCCGCCGCAAAAGAAGGCAACTACGCGCTATGCTGCGCAAAAACAGACGCGCTTTGCGAAGGGCTTACCGCCTTCCGCGATGAACTAAAAAAAACATCGTTTGCAAAAAAACCGGAAGAAGCGGAAAAAACCGGCGTAAGCCCGGAAACCTTTGCGGCAAAATTGCGCGAATTGTACAATGCCGCCTTCAAATTCAATTCAGACGAAACTGAGCGCCTTGCCGCTCTGGTTGCTAAAGTCGAACCGGACAACCAAAAATTGAACGCCCTTTGGCAGGAAGCCGCTCCGTCCATTCAGAAAAAAATAGCCGAATTCGATTATGACGGCGCGGCAGGCGAAATTAAACGCTTGCTGGATGTATGGGAAGGTAATGGCACAGGTTGATTCAAATACCAACCGGTGCCTTAAAACGCAAACGCCGCCTTTGCCGTGAATGTACACGAGACTTTTCCTTGTTCGTTATCTTCAACCTTGCCGCTTAGAAAAAGCCATTTGTATTTGAACGAAGCGTACAGCGCCGCCTTCCATGCGGGGGCTTTCTTTTCTTTCTCTTCATAAATAACGGATGCGCGGAGATAGAACGGCGTGTACACAAAACCCAAACTTGTACTGAGTTTACTTTTTAGAAATTCGTAATCATCAAATGGGTTGGGATACGGAATTAGGCTTCCTGTTTCGGCGCTTGTTCTGCCCTGCCATAAATATTTGATTCCGGGGCGGAAATGTCCTGCCCGGAATAATGCCGCCGCTTCGTAACTGTCTTTTATTTCGCTTATATCTTTTCCGTCCCGCGCAAAGTTGAAAGCGAGACTTGTGATGTTGTACCCGCCTTTTCCCAAAACGGGCGGATGAAAATAGAGAGCGCTTTTGCTCCAATTAAAAGCGCCGCCCAACTCCGGCGCGGCAAGTACTGTCGATGTCTTAAAAGCGGCGGCGCTTTTGCCTTTCCATTCAAACATTGAGCCTATGCGAAAGCCCGCGCCGGATAGCACGCCATCGCTGCCTGTAAAATGGCTGCCCGCAGCGTCCGCCGCAAACGAAAGACTCCAGCCGTTTGTACCGCCGCTGCCAAAACGCAGCGCCGCGTTTGCATAGATGTCGTCTCCAGAAAAAATTACTTGCGAATAGGCAAGGTCGCCTGCGAGGCTAAAATACGGGCTGTTAAAAATGAGCGAACCGGCATAAAAGGCAAAGTCCCGTTCCGGCAGGCGCGGCTTGTCTGGGAACCAAGTTGACGCCTTGTCCTCCGGCAGCGTTTGGTGTTTGTAATAGCCTTCCAAGCCGAGTCTGGTTTTTTTGTTGAATTTGATAAAAGCGCCGCCTGTCCAGTCTGCCGGGACTCCATCGTTAATCAGGGTAGAAGCGTAAAGTCCGGCGGGCAGGGCATTCGGCGTTCCTAGTTGGACAAAAACGGCGTAATCTTCTTTTGTGGAAATTGCCGTTTTGAGGTCGCCGCCAGAAGTTTTACGCTTGTCCGTAAAAGGCAGCGCGTGTCCCCAGACATTTTTTACACGGAGGGGAAGCCCCTGACGTTTGATTGCTCCGTAAAGAACGCGGCTGTTCCACGCATTGTTGTACAGCCCAAGCCCGAAGCCGCTTATAGCCTTGTCTGTTTCTTCCCATGGCGGGGACGGGCGTTTGTCATAGCCGAGTATGCGGAAATCGAAGCCGGCTGGGGTGTGAAGGGTAAGGGCGGCGCGGTTTGTAAGATACCCGTCAGGGTTCCAGTCCGTCCGCAGGGTAATGTTGGCAACGGGCTTCTTTTTGGTGGACTTTTGTTTAGCGGACTTTTGTTTGGTGTTTGATTTTGGCTTAGACTTTGACGCGGTGTTTGCAGCCTTCTTTTTAGCGCTTTTCGGTTTTGTGGAGGCTTTTTTTGTCTGCTTTTTTGAGCGCTTAGGTTTTGCCGAAATTTTCCGCGTCTGTTTTTTGGTAGATTTTTTGGGATTTGCGGCGGATTTTTCGGCGGCTGCCGGCGCCGGCGTCCGATTTTCAATGCCGGCGGAGGCTGGACACCCTATAAGGCAATGGTAAAAAGCGCCTATGGCAAGCGCGGCTGCTTTGACAACTAGTTTCCTCATGCCCTAGTTATGTGCCGCCCGTGCCGGACGCATTGAATCGCGTTGCGGAACTGCCGGGTAGGCGGCACGAATACCGCTAGATAAACCTGCTAATATGCGGCAAATGTAATGCTTTAGCAAAAAGTGTCAGGGGGAATTTTTGTACGCCGTCAAGCGCGAACAGGCGCGGCTGGCGCTTTTATTTTATTCCGCAGGCATAATGCGGCGGCGGTATTCCGCGCCTATGCGGTTCAATGCCTCTTTAACGCTCTCG
>JAIROZ010000170.1 GCA_031257255.1 Spirochaetaceae bacterium
TACCATTGAAGCCGTTGGCGGCGGCGGCGGCGGCAGCGGCGCGGTCCGCGTCGGCAGCGTCGGCGGCGTACCCGCCGGCAACGGCGGCAGCGGCGGCAGCGGCGGCGGCGGCGGCGGCGGCAGCGGCAGCGGCGTACCCGGCGGCAACGGCGGCAGCGGCTACGGCGGCGGCTACGGCGGCGACGGCGCGAACGACAGTACCATAGACGGCGGCGGCGGCGGCGGCGCGATGAGCGCCGGCGGAAACAGTGGCGGTGAGAACCAGGGCGGTGTGCGGGGCGCGGGAAGGGAATTAGACATAAGCGGCACCGCTTATACCTATTCTGAAGGCGGACACGGCGGCGGTGCCCAATCACAAAAGCAGGCGGTAAACGAACGCCGCTATGGAGACGGCGGAGATGGCGCTACCAATCAAAATTCTTCGGGCATTGCGGGTCATTCCGGCGTAGTTATTGTACGCTTCCCGTATACGCCGTAGCACAACGCGGCAAGCCTTTAGGCTTGCCGCGCCGCTGCTTGTCCGCAGTTACCGCAGATTCGGAAAGGGGGGGGTGTCCGCCTCCTATTGTGGTGTTTTTATCGGTTCCTATATCAGGAGTTTCTTCCCTGAAAATACAGGTCAACCGAAGAATCAAGCCGTACCCTGACCGTTACCTTTCTGTAATTTTCCCCATGTTCAACCCCGTCTTATCTTACCAGAGGGGACATTTTTTCTTTACGTTGACACACCAAAAAACACTTGTCAAAACTGCGGCGGCAGGCTATAATCAAGTATGCTGCCGCAAAATTCCGGCGATATTATTTTTGATACAGACTCAGGCATTCCGGTAGAAGAACAAGAAGCGATAATCCGTCAAATAGAAGAAATAACGCGAAAGACGGCTGCGGGTATGGAATTTTCCAAGGTAAAAGCATCCAAAAACGGTTATGTTTTTCCGCTCATCGTAAACGGCGCGGCGGCGGCGCTGATAATTATCGCGGCGCTTGCCGCCATCATTTTTTGGAATGTTCCGGCTTCCGTCCGTATGGGGAAGGGGAGCGGTATCAATTCGGCAGAAGGAAAATTGATACAGGAAATACGGCGGCAGTCCGGTATGCGTATCGGCGAAAAAGAACGCGAAATTGCCGATGTTACCGAACAGATTACCGGGCTGGAAACTGAACGCGAAAGTCTGGAGGCGCGGCTTCTGTTGCGTCCGCAGGAAGCAAGCGAAATAAATCCGCGCATTGATGCGCTTGCTGCTCAAATTGACGCGCTAAAAGAACGCCTTGCCGTTCTTCAGCAGGAAAGGCGCGAACTTGTCGCTAAGGGGCGGAGCACGGAAGCGGATTTTTTTGCCGGCAAGAACAGCGCGGAAAATGCCGAGGCGCTGGAACAACTGCGCGGACTTAACGCCGAAGAAGAGCGCTATGCTTTTTTCCAGCGGCAAGTTGACGCATTTTACAAACAGATTCAGGAAAATGTTCGGGAAGGCAAAATGGAGGCGGCGCAGTCCAACATGCAGACCCTCCGTGAATTTATGGATGCCCCGGAATTTTCCGGCACCCGCCTTGTGCAGACTCAACGCGAACTCAATTTTTCGGCTATGGGAGCGCTCTCCGAAGTAATGGAACTTGTTACTGGGGATGCCTTTATCAAAGCGGAACGCGAATGGCTTGCGGAAAAATCCACCCTCGACCGTCAGATTTCTACCCTAAAATATCAGAATTCACAACTCGAAAAAGAAATAGAATTCCTACAGCCCGATGTTCAGTATGCCGAACTAAAAAAACGCGATACGGAGTTGACTGTTATGCGCTCTGTTATCACAAGCCGCGATAGTACGATAGCGGAGCGCGAGCGGACTATAGACGCGCAAAAGGCGGATATTGAGGCGCTTACGCAGGCAAAGGCGGGACTCGAAACAAAGCTTGTACAACGGGAAGAACAGATTGCCGCGTTAAGAGCGCAGATTGCTTCCCTTACGCAGTCTCTCTCAGACCGAGATAAAACAATTGTCGAACTGCAATCAGAAAATGAACATCAGCGCTCTACAATTATCGAGCGAGATGCCTCAATAAGGGAACAGAGCGGGCAGATTGCGGGTCTGCAACGGACGGTTATGGATAGGGAAAAAACGATAGCGGAACTTCGTACCGAGTCGGCAAACCAGCGCCAGACCATTGCGGAACGCGACCGTACGATAACACAGAACCGCACTCAGATAGCGATTCAGCAGCAGCAGATAAATGAACGCGACAGGAACATTGCCGAACTGCGCGTTCAGACAGAAAACCAGCAGCAAACGATGTCGGAACTGGAAAAAGTTGTGGAAGACCTGCGCGGTCAAACTTCCGGCGGGCATCAGGCGGTTACAGAGCGCGAGCGCCAGATTGCAGCCCTCCGCGCCGAAAATGCGCTCGCTCAGCAGACTATAGCAGAGCGCGAGGCGGAAATTTCCAGCCTTAATACACGCATTGCAACCCTTAACCAGACGCTGGCGGAGCGCGACCGCACGGCAAGCCAACTCCGCACACAAATACAGAATCAACAGCAGACTATTGCCGAGCGCGACCGCTCAATACAACTTCTAATGGGCGTGGGCGCGGAATAATTAAAGTTATTTCCGGCTGACGGTGTAAATCTTTACTTCGTCTTCGCGTCCGCGCACCGCCGTGCTGTCGACAAGGCGGGCATTGACTTCGTCTTTTACTTTTTCGTAAACATATTCGGTTATCAGCAATTGCTCTTTGTATGTTTTGGTAAGGTCTTCCACGCGGGAGGCGAGGTTTACGGCATCGCCTATTATTGTGTAGTTCATTTTGCGGTCATTGCCGATGTTGCCGACCGTTGCCATGCCTAAGTTTACGCCTATGCCGATACGGAATTGCGGCAGCCCCAGCCGTTCCTGCTCACGGTTAAAGACTATCAATTCGTCCAGCATATCGAGCGCGGCGGAAACGGCGGACAAAGCATCATTTGAGGTATGTACGGGCGCTCCCCAGAAAGCCATAAGCGCATCGCCTATGTACTTATCTACAATGCCTCCGCGCCGGATAACCGCGTCAACTTGCCCGGAAAAATAGCGGTTAAGGCAACTGACAATTTCATCGGGCTGCATTTTTTCGGATATACTTGTAAATCCGCGTATATCGCTAAAAAGTATCGCAAGTTCGCGGTTATCGCCGCAAAGCATTGTTTCGGGAGAGGCAAAAAATTGCTCTATAACATTTTGCGGTACATATTTTTGAAATATTTCGCGTATGCGCATCTCTTTTTTTTGCGCAACCGTTGCCTCAAACGCATACTTTTTTGTTAGATTGGATGATTTTTCTAGTTCATCAAGCATAAAATTGAAGGTGCGGGAAAGAGCGCCGATTTCGTCATCGAATACAACCTCGGCTCTTTTGACGGAAAGGTCGCCCGAACTTGTAATATCCTTCATAGTCCGCACTATGCGGTTAAGCGGCTGTGTAAGGTAGCGCGAAAAAATTATCAGCAGGATGATTGCGGCGCAGGATGCGGCGGCAAGCGTTGCTATGGCAAGTTCCGTTATGCGGTCGGCGGCGTTAAAAAATGCGCCGCGTTCATCACTTACAAACATTTGCCAGCGGAAAGGCACAAAGCGCGCCGTTTTTAGCACAAGTTCCCTGCCGCCAAGCGCCGCGTTAATCATTTCGCCGCTGTTTCCCCGCGCCATAACAAGCAGATTGTTGATTTCGTCAGGCGAGGCGCTAAATTCCTTCGTGTTCATTACCACAACACCGGACTCGTTGAGCGCAAAAATAAATTCAGTCGGGCTTATCGCAAGAGACGCCGCGTAACTTCCCACAGCGGTTTCCGCTGCCTGCACCATGTTTTCCTGCCCGGCATAACCGTTTTCCACGAGAAGCGACCACTGATTTTGCGCATAGTTTTCAAGTTCGTAAAGTTTGAAGTCGAGTGTGTTCTCTGCCGTCTTATTTATTCCGCGTGTAACACTGAACCATGTAATACCCTCGGCAAGTACAAGGCTTGTAATAATGAGCGGAAGCACCACAAAAATTATTTTTATCCGTATAGACATTTAGTTTCCCATATTAGTATATACCCTTCCCGGCTGGGTGTCTATTATAGGCTGATTGGGCTTATATGCTTAATTCCGAGTTTCCTATTGCCGCAAGTATGCGCCGTTTGACGGCGGATGAGCCGCCTGTGAACGCGGCAATTTTTTCGCGCATAACACGCCGCGCCGAAAGCCGCCCGTACGGACAGGTGCAGGCGGCTTTTAGGATGCCGTTTTCTGCCGCGCTTGCTATAATCTGCTTTTCTTCAACATAGACCAGCGGGCGTATTAACTTGACAGGGTACTTGCGGTAGCGCAGCAGCGCCGGCATTGTCTTTAGCGCGCCCGCGCCGCACATGTTCATAAAAAAGGTTTCGATAATGTCGTCCAAATGGTGTCCGAGCGCTATCGTATTATAGCCGTTTTCCATTGCGTAACGCAGCAACTCTATGCGCCGCTGGGTGGAACACCAATAGCAGTTCATTTTGCGCCCTTCTTTGAGCCGCCCTATTACCGGCACAAAGATGTCCGCAAACGGGATACCCCAACTTTCAAGGCTGGCGGCAAGCGTGGATTTTTTGCAGCAGGCGCAAAAGTCTGTCGAAATATGAACGGCGGCAAGCGAGTACTCCGGCTTGAGCGCCGGACGCGCCGCCGCCAGCGTCATCGCCATAACGGTGGAATCCTTGCCGCCGGATGCCGCTATCAATATGCGGTCGCCGTTTTCTATGAGCGAGTGTTCAAGCGCCGCCTTAATAACGAGTTTTTGAACAAGAACGGTAGAGGCGCGGGGATTTTTACTCCCCGCCGCCCTGCGAATGGCGCGGTTTGCCACCGGCGTTCAAACTCCAAGCAGTTTGCTGTATTCGTCCAGAGCGCTGTCGCCGGATGCGCCCTTTGCCGTCAAGACCTGTTTGGTAAGTATTTTACCGAGTTGTACGCCTTCCTGGTCAAAACTGTTCAGATTCCACACAAAGCCCTGAAACATCACTTTGTTTTCAAAGTGGGCAAGGAGAGCGCCGAGCGCCGCCGGCGTTAGCCGCCTGCCGTAAATAAGGCTTGACGGACGCCCGCCCTCAAAGTTCTTGTTCGGATTTTCGCTTGCCTTTCCCTTAGCAAATGCGATAATCTGCGCGGCAAGGTTCGCCTTCAGTTTGGTCTGGCTTACAGAGCCGTCAACTTCAACATCCTCGCCAAGTTGGCTCTCGGCAAAGCCGATAAATTGAAGCGGCGCTATGTCCGTTCCCTGGTGGAGAAGTTGATAGAATGAATGTTGTCCGTTAGTGCCCGGTTCGCCAAAGACGACGGGACCCGTGGCATAGTCCACTTTGACACCGGCGCGGTTCACGCTCTTTCCGTTTGATTCCATATCGAGTTGCTGCAGGTGAGCCGGAAAACGCGAGAGCGCCTGACTGTACGGCAGCACCGCCGTGTACGGGTAGTTCAGGAAGTTTCGTTCCCAAACACCGATGAGCGCGTCCAGCAGGGCGGCATTTTTGAGTAAGTCCGGTTCGAGCGCCGCTTTGTCCGCCTCGCGCGCCCCATTCAGTATTTCCTTAAAGACATCCGCGCCGAAGGCAAGCGACAGGATAACTCCGCCCACGCCGGAAGTTGCCGAATAGCGCCCGCCGATAAAATCATCTATATAGAATGAATCGAGGTAATCGCTATTGTGGGCGAGGGGGCTGGTCTCGCTTGTAACGGCGAGGAGGTGTTTTGCCGGATTTAGCCCCGCTTTTTTTAGTTTGTCTTTTACAAAGAGTTCGTTTGCAAGGGTTTCCTGCGTGGTGCCGCTCTTGGATACGAGGATAAAAAGCGTGGATTCCAAATCGAGCGGCGCAAGCACGGCGGCGGCATCATCGGGGTCTACATTGGAAATAAAGCGGGCGGCAAGTTTTGCCTTGCCTTCCTTACGCGCCCAACTTTCGAGCGCGAGGTATAGGGCGCGGGGACCCAAATCCGACCCGCCTATGCCTATTTGCACGGCGGTAGTAAAGCGCTTGCCCGTGCCGCCCGTTACCTTTCCGGCGTGTACATCCGCCGCAAAGACCGCAAAGCGCTCCAGTTCGTTCTTGTAGAAAGCGCCGAGGTTCTTCCCCTCATAAATAACATCTTTGCCTAACTGTCCCCGCAGCAGGTGGTGCAGTACTTTGCGGTTTTCGCCGGTATTCATTACCTCGCCGTCCAGGAGCAGTTTGTACTTGCCTATCAAGTCCTGTTCGTGAGCAAGCACCCGCAGAACGCCAAGTACGGTGTCGTCCAGGTTTTTGGCGGCATAGTTGTAGGTGAGCCCTGCCCCCGCCGGCACATTGCAAGAGCGCACCCGCGCCCCGTCCAGTTTGTTAAAGACCTCTTTCCCGCGATAGTTCGCGGCAAGTTCCCGCAATTTTGCGTAAGCAAGCGTTTTATCAAAATTGATATAGTTCATTTTCCCCCATCCTTCGGAAGCGGATATAACCGTTCCGTCCTGCCAGTTTAATCTGTTCTTTCAGTTTGATAAAGGCTATGCGTGATAGTCCGGCAAACAGTTTATGCCGAAGCCGCAATTTTCTCGCGCACGAGTTTGCCGATGATTACTTCGGTTGCGGTATGTTCCGTTTCCGCCTTGATATGTGGACGGGCAGTGGAAATATCGTCTATATCTTTGATGCGTGCATTCCGCTGAGTCAGCCAGTCGGAACCATTTGGTCCCAGAGTGATGTCGGTACGGGTTACCAGTTCATCCAGCGCCCATGCTTCTTCTTCGGTCATTCTTGCCATAATCGACTCCTACAGTCCAATTTGTTTCTTAAAACTCTCACGCAACTTCATTGCATGAAAAATAAGGATATGGTCATCATCAATCGGGTTATACATAACTTCAAGAGGGTTCATTGCGCGGTCAAAACCGATAACGCCATATTTTTCAGGAAATTCCTGCATCATAGCGGCGTAAATCTTGGTTTTGAAGGCATGCAAAATATCCTCCCTGCTTACACCATGTTTGAACGCCGATTCGGTAAACTCGATAGTAACGTCCACACCTCTACCTTACCGCAGATAACGGTCTGTGGACAGAGCGTTCAGTAAACAATACCGCTGCGGCACATTATCAAGGGAAAAATACATCCATTACTTGTTTGGAAGGGGGCTTTCCCGCGAGGCTGCCTGCGGCAAAGAACACGAGAGAGGACACGATGCCGGGGACAATCTGGTGCATTCCGCCCGGAGTGAACTTGAATACCATACAGACGCAGTATACGGCGGCACCGCCTGCCATTCCGAGGAATGCGCCCGGCGCGTTTGCCTTTTTCCAGAACAGTCCCAAAATAAATGTCCAGAAGAACGCGCTTTGCAGCCCGCCAAAGGAGAACAGATTTATCCATACAATAAGTGAAGGGGGTTTAAGGGCGGCGGCAAAACATACAAGCCCGATGGTAAAGGTAATAAGCATAGAGCCGGCATCAGTTTTAGCGGGAGATGCCGAATATGGGTGTTTCCGTATACGAATGGAGAGCCAAATATCCTTGATGATTGCCGAAGATGATGCAATGAGCAGGGACGAAACTGTAGACATACTGGCGGCAATGGGACCGATAATGGCGATACCGGCAAGAGCCGGCGGCAGAATATGGACTATCAATTCAGGAATTATCGCGTCTGTGGTTTTGCCCGCCGGAATTTCGGTAATAACCGCCCGCGCCAGAACGCCTATCAGATGCATGCCTATCATCATCGCGCCGATAACCACT
This sequence comes from Spirochaetaceae bacterium, assembly GCA_031257255.1. GTDB lineage: Bacteria > Spirochaetota > Spirochaetia > Treponematales > Breznakiellaceae > JAIROZ01. The sequence goes on from JAIROZ010000170.1 coordinate 7,757, forward strand.
GTGCCGTAAATCATAGCGCGGTGCAGGGATTTGCTGTCTCTGTAGCCAAGATTCCGCACAAGAGACTGCGGCAATCCCATTGTGCAGAAACCGCATAGGAGCCATTGTGAAATTAAAAAAGGCACCGGTAGTTTGCCGCCGCCTGTAGGCTCTAGCAATTCCGGCTGTCTGCTTATCTTTTCCATTATTTTTTCTATGCCTCCGCCTGAATTGAGCAGGGCAGCGGTAAGAACGCCTATGCCCAAAAGCATAACAAGAGCGCAGAGCGTATCGGTAATGGCTACACCGCGAAAACCGCCTATGGCGGTTGATGCCGCCACAACCAGCGCGAACAGGGCAAGCCCTTTGCCGTAACTGATGCCTGCGGCGGCGGCGAACAGATTCGCGCCGCCAATAAATTGAGCCGTTATTGTGGCGGCAAAAAATACCACCGTGATAAGCGCGGAAAGATTTGCCAGAGCCTCGGAACCGTAGCGGAAGCGGATTATATCGATAACAGTAACGGCGTTGATTTTTCTTCCTACGATGGCAATCTTTTTTCCCAGTACTCCCAGAACAAGAAACATCGTAACAACCTGAATAGACGCATAATAAACCCAGCCAAAACCAATCTGCCAAGCGAGTCCGGGACCGCCGGAAAAACTAGACACCGAACTGTAGGTTGCTACCAGCGTCATTGCAAGCACAAAGCCGCCAAGTCTGCGTCCGCCTATAAAATATTCGTTGATAAAATCCTGTTTTTTTGCTTTTTTTTGTACGGCAACGGCAATACCGAGTATAGCGGCAAAAAAAAGAAAAACAGGCAGCAGAACAATGACGCCGCTCATTCGTTGTCATCCTCAAGACTAAAATCGGTAAAAATCCGGGTAACCAAAAAAAAGGTCAACGCTATGGCGAGTAACCAAGAACCGAAACTTCCTATTACAAACCACGCGGGCATATATAAAATCGTAAAGTCCGAGTCTTTAAGGCAGAAGCCCGCCGTCCACCAGAAAATCATTACCAGGACGGCGGCAATAAAAGCCGCCGGAGCCTCACGGCGTATCAACGCATGTTTCTTTTTGTAATCCATAGAAGTTCCCTTAATAGTCAAACGATGTTACTATACTCATAAATGGAAAATCAAGCGTTACTTGTTATTGATATAGGAAATTCTACTATTGCGTCCGCTATTTTCTATGGGGATGCGGACGATGCGTCAGGCGGCGGGCGGCAACTCCCGCCGCCTGAATTGCTTGAACCTTTGCCTACCGGCACGGCTCTTGCGGCGGAAGACCAAACAGCCATATTCCGTTCTTTTTTCGAGAGCCGTCTAGACAATCGCGGCGTCCGCGCCGCGATACTCAGTTCCGTTGTTCCCCGTCTTACAGAGTCCTGTTTGAACGCATTTGAAGAACTTTTGGGCAAAAGACCTTTGCTTGTAAACAGCGGCATCTATCATTTTTTGCCGGTAAAAATTCCGGTTTCCCGCGCGCGGCAAATCGGCACCGACTTTGTATGCAACGCGGTCGAGGCTTATCTCCGCTTTAAGCGTCCATGTGTGATAACCGATTTTGGCACGGCGCTCACCTTTGCCGCCATAAGCCCTTCGGGTGAACTAATGGGAACCGCCATCGCGCCGGGAATTGCCGCCGCCTCAAAAGCGCTGGCGGATAACGCTGCGCAATTATATTCCGTGCCTTTTGATATTCCACCCTCGCCGCTGGGAGAAAATACTGTTCAGGCGATGCAGTCGGGGCTGATATACGGATGGGCTGGACTTGCCGAATCGCTTGTCAGCCGCTTTAAGTCCGAAATATGCTGCCGGACAGATGCGCGTCCGCAGGACATTCAGGTCATAGCAACCGGCGGTTTCTGCGACCTCATTGCGCCTCTTGCCGGTATTACCTGCATGGACAGGCACCTCGTGCTTTATGGTCTTAGAAGTATCGCAAATCTTGCGGCGCGTTTTTTTTCATTTTGAATCGCGCAGCATATCCCGCACTGCTTCTATTATCGCACTTGTACCGGCAAGCGCCCCTCGTCCCATATCTCCGCAGGCAAGCCGCGCTTCACGAGGCTCGACAAAGCGGCAGCCGTATCCCGTTAGTTTTTTAATGTTCTCCTGAACTATGGGGTTTTCGTACATTGCGGTATTCATTGCCGGACAGATAAGCATTTGTCTGCTCTCCAGCGCCATTAACACTGTAGAAAGCATATCATCCGCTATACCGGCGGCAAGTTTACCGATGATGTTGGCGCCGGCAGGGGCGACAAGCGCCAAATCCGCCTGCCGCGCCAAAGAAATATGCCGTACATCTTCATAAATGAATTCGTCAAATAAACCGGTATAAACTTTATTTTTGGTGAGGGTCTGAAAAGTAAGCGGTGTAATAAACCGCAGCGCGGCGCTTGTCATGATTACATGAACCGAATGTCCTTCCTTAGCGAGCGTATTGGCTATATCGGCGGCTTTATAGGCGGCGATGCTGCCGGTAACTCCCAGTATGATGTTTTTCATTTTATTGCGTTCCTTTTGGCAAAAGCCGCCAGTACACTCTCCGTAATGCCTTCAGCAATTTCCCGCTTGCTCTCAAAACGGCGGGCATTTTTATTTTGGTCAACCAAATAGCCAATATGAGATTGAGCGTTAATTTGCGTCTTGTCATTTGCCAGAACAAAGGCGCACCGGTTTTGCAGAAGCAAACTGTAGGCGGCATCAATCAATTCATCCTTCGATACCTGGGATAGCATCTTAAAGCCTACCAGTATAGCCTCCGGGGCGAGGGCGCTGAATAACGAGATGATTTTTGGTACAGGTTCAAGGAACAAAATGAGTTTTTTTTCGGCGGAACTGATTTTTGTTTCCCTGTTGATGGCGGGCGGATTTTGCAGCCGCGACTCCAGCCGGAGTTTAAGGTCTTTCGGGTTTTTGGCATTTTCTTCAAGGGCGGCGGCGAGGTCTGCCGCAAGCAATCCGGCGGTACTGACGGCGCAAGTCCTGTAATCGCTTACCGCCATGCTATGGATAATCGCGTCTACCCTGTTATGGGCGAGTATGTCCCGCGCCGCCTTTTCCAGTTCCGCCGCGCCAGCTATCTCCGTTATTTGAGCCAAGGGAGTTTCGGGACGGCAAGCGCCCTTTCCGCAAAGATAGAAGATGCAGACTGTCTTGCGAGAAGCGGCAAAGCAGTCTGCCGTAAGACTGCCGAGCCGCCCTGTCGCGCCATTGGTTATGCAGCGCACAGAGTCAATGGGTTCCGATGTTCCTCCGGCGGTTATCAGGATGTTCATTGCGGAATATTTTAGCAGGAACGCCGTGAGTTTTCTATCCATATAGTTTCTCATTCGGCTGCATAAATCAGCATTGCTCTAGTCAAGCATCCGGTTTTAGCGCATACTGAATACAACCCATGTCTACTACCGAAGATTTTTCCGCGTATTTTGCGCGGATGGAAGAAAAAACAGGCGCTTTTATCGAAGTTGACGCGGCGGCGCTCAAAAAAGCCGCCGATGCGTTAGATAAAGCCGGCAAAATGAACGGCGCGGGAACTTCCGCGCAATCTCTTTGTGCGCTTCCCTTTGCCGTTAAGGATAACATTGCGGTCGAAGGTATGTCTTTGAGTTGCGGTTCCAAACTGCTATCTCCAGTCCGCGCCCCGTACACCGCTGCAGCCGTTAGTAAATTGCTGGAAGCGGGCGCTTTTCCGCTTGGCAAGACCAATATGGATGAATTCGGCATGGGCTCCTCAACGGATGCTTCCGCGCTTAAAAAAACAAACAACCCCTGGGACGAAAGCCGTGTGGCAGGCGGCTCCTCCGGCGGTTCGGCGGCGGCTGTGGCGGCTGGGCTTGTTCCATTCGCGCTCGGCTCCGACACAGGCGGTTCGGTGCGCCAGCCGGCGGCATTTTGCGGTGTTGTGGGGCTTAAGCCCACCTACGGCGCGGTTTCCCGTTTCGGGCTTGTCGCCTACGCCTCCAGCCTTGATACGGTCGGCATCCTTGCCGGGAATACCGCCCTCTGCAAGTCAGTTTTCGATGTCATCAAAGGAAAGGACGAGAGAGACCAGACTACAGAGGGTAGTGTTCGTTATCCACTACCCGCCAAAAAGACCCTCGCTGTGCTTGCTCCGCAGGCATTGGAAAAAGAGACGGCGGCGGGTTTTGAGAAGGCAAAGGAGCGTTTTTCGGCGCTGGGCTATACGCTTATCGAAGTTGACATACCGGCGCTGAAGTATGCCGCGCCGGCGTACTATACCATCGCTACAGCCGAGGCAAGCGCGAATCTTGCCCGCTTTGACGGCGTCCGTTACGGCAAGCGTTCATCATTTGCCGAAAATTCCGATGAACTTGTCGATAAAGCCCGCGAAGAAGGCTTTGGCGCGGAAGTAAAATTGCGTATCCTGCTTGGTACATTTGTACTCCGTTCCGGGTTTCAAGACCGTTATTACCATCGCGCCCAGCGAATACGGGCGGCTATACGGGAAAGTTTCGAGAAAATTTTGGGAAGCCGGAAGCCGGAAGCCGCGAATCAGAATGTAGAAGCAGCCGCTATCCTAATGCCGGTGTTTCCGTGCCGCGCATTTGGGCGCGGCGGCGGCGGACTTTCCGCGTTTGAACAAAAAGCCGCCGACCTTTATACCTGCTGCGCAAACCTTGCCGGACTGCCGGCGCTGTCATTTCAGGCATCTGTGGAGGGCGGACTTCCCGTGGGCGTTCAACTTATGGGACGCGCCTTTGACGAAGAAACTCTGTTTGCGCTTGCGGCAGACTACGAGGCGGCGCACCCCTTCCGGCACCCGGCGGAATATAAGGATTGGTGGAAATGAGCAAATATCAAACTTTTATCGGACTGGAAGTCCACATTCATCTGCTAACCAAAAGCAAGGTCTTTTGCGCCTGCAAGAGCGCGTTTGGCGATGCGCCGAATACCAATGTCTGCCCCATCTGTATGGGGCTGCCCGGCGTCCTGCCTGCCCTCAATATCGAGGCTATGCGTATGGGCTGCCTTACCGCCCGCGCCCTCAACTGTACTATCCCCGAAACGACATGGTTCGAGCGCAAGCAGTATTTTTATCCCGATATGACGAAGAACTATCAGATTTCCCAGTTCGCCTCCCCGCTGGGGCAGAACGGCTGGATGGAAATTGAAAGCAAAGGTGTAGTCAAAAAAGTGCGGATTCACGAGTGCCATCTGGAGGAGGATGCCGGCAAGATGATTCATACCGGCAATGTGTCGCTCCTCGACTACAACCGCGCCGGTGTCGCCCTCCTCGAAATTGTTACCGAGCCTGATATGGCATCCGGCGAAGAGGCGGAACTTTTTATACAGCAACTGCGCCGCACCGTCCGGTATCTCGGCGTCTGCGATGGCAATATGGAAGAAGGCAGCCTCCGCGCTGACGCGAATATATCTATCAACCTGCCGGGGAAGGGGCTGGGGCGCAAGGTCGAAATCAAAAATCTGAACTCGTCCCGCTTTGTGCGGCTGGGGCTTAATTATGAGGCAAAGCGGCAGGCGGAAGTTCTGGATGCGGGGAAGCAGGTCATTCAGGAGACCCGCCTTTGGAACGAAAACCGCGACCAGACGGAAATTATGCGCACCAAAGAGAACGCCCACGACTACCGCTACTTTCCCGAACCCGACCTGCCGCCGTTCAAGCCGGACGCTGAATTCCTCGCGTCCGTGGATGCCATGCTCGTGGAACTCCCGCTGGAACGCCAACGCCGTTTTATGCGGGACTACGCCCTCCCCGAAGACGCCGCCGCCGCCCTCTGCGAAGAAAAAGCCCTCGCGGATTATTTTGAGTTAGTAGTTGACAGTGGACAGTGGACAGTGGACAGTATCCGTTCAAGCAGGTGAACAAGTACTAACGAATATAGCGGTGTCCACTCTAATATACCGGCTAAAACCCCGACCCCCGACCCCCGACCCCCAACAACCGATAAAATCCGCCACCTTATCCTCACCGATTTGCGCCATCTTATGTCGGAGGCGGGTATTGCTGTTAAAGACATTGGCGGCATCAAACTAAAGCCTGAATTTCTTGCTGAACTTGTTTCACTTACAGCGGCGGGGAAGGTGTCGCAGAAGAATGCCAAACAAACGCTAGAAATTGCCTTTGCCGAAGGGCGCTCGCCGCAGGCTATCATTGCCGAAAAAGGCTGGGAACAGATAAGTGATGAGGGGCAAATTGCCGCGCTGGTTAAGACTGTGCTGGAACAGGAAGCCGCCTCGGTTGAGGAAGCCCGCGCCGCTATTGGCGCCGGCAATGCCAAGCGCGTAAAGGCGCTGTCCAACTTCCTTGCAGGCAAGGTCATCGCCGCATCGCGGGGCAAAGCCGACCCGGTTATTGCCGGGAAACTCCTGCAAAAAGAGTTAGGGCAATGCTGATAAACTCGATGTTCATCAGCGCTGCCTACTGGGACGACAGGATTCGAACCTGTGAATACCGGCTCCAAAGGCCGGTGGCTTACCGCTTGCCGACGTCCCAAAAAACTTTGATTAGTCCATATCAGGACCGGCAATCTCGCAATCAGGGGAATTATACTTGTACATTACCTTTTCCTGCACAACAGCGCGAAAAGCGCTGTTCGTAGGGTGAACGACATCGCGGTACTCGCCCGTCCGCGTTTTTCTGCTGGGCATGGCGACTATAAGGCCTTCTTTGCCTTCAATCACCTTTACATTATGCACAACAAAGCACTCATCAAAAGTTAAAGTAACATAGGCTTTTAATCTGCCTTCGCCGGTAACTTTGCGAACCTTGACATCGGTAATCTCCATAATGGTCTCCTTTACGCCGCGTGGCTTTTATTTGGCTGGACTACTAAGGCTCTAGGTCCCGCTGTGCCGGAACGAATGCCTCAAGGATATTCCCGCCTTGCCGACTGCCGCATTATTTTTAACTATGATACCAAAGCGTGAATTTTTACGCAATACTGCTATACCAAAATTGTTCCCATTATTCCCGCTTATGCCGCCAATTCCGCCGTATGCCCAGTGCGCAGGTAGTAAAGAAAAACGCGGCAACTGCCGCCGCCGTTTGGCTGCCAAAGTTCCAGCGCCGCCCGGCGGTAGAGCCAAAGTTGCGGCGCATGAACTTCCGGTTCCTCTATGCGGTCGCTCTTAAAGTCAACAATGACAATGCCCGCGTCATCGGCAAATACCAGGTCGATAATGCCGTTTACCAGTTGACCGTTGTTTACGTTTTTTCCATCTGATTGCAACATTCTAAAAGGGAGTTCGCTTTCCAGCCAATTTGCGGATGCGGCGCGTTTCCCCAGCGGGCTTGATAAAAAGCCGTCTGCCGCCGTTTCCAAGGCGTTAAGCGCCGCATCTTGCCGCAATTCTTCCCCGTCAAATTCCGGCATTGATAAAAGACGCGGCGGTAACGCAAAGGGCTCATTTTTTAGACGCGCTTCTATGGCGAGATGAGCCGCCGCGCCGAATCCGGCGGCAAAATCC
>JAIROZ010000198.1 GCA_031257255.1 Spirochaetaceae bacterium
TCGCGTGGGGAGACGCCGGGTATGGGGCGTGCCGCGCCTACGCCTATGGTGTTAAGGCGGGCGGCGTTTATGCCGAGTCTGCTTAATCTTTGTTTTACAAAGGCGGCGCGGGCGGCGGAGAGGGATAATAATTCGGCTTCTTCTTCTTTGGTTCCAAGCACTGGGTTGGCGTGACCTTCTACAAGCGCGGTGTATTCCTTAAAGCGGTTTAGAGCGCGGGCAATGCGACCCAAAACCCAGTTGTTGCGCTCAAGTACATGGGGGGCAAGTCCGTTAAAGTCCGCCGTATCGGGGAAGAAAGTTATAGCCGGCACTTGTATACGCAAAAATTGTCCATCCCGTATTACAAGTATGTCAACGGTAATCTGCCCTTCCACAGTGGTGGTTTGCCCTTCAATATCTGTTACCGTAAAAGTGTACGGATAGTCGGTGGCGGATTGGACAAGTTCGCCCTGTTTTGCGGCGGCGGCGGTGCCGGAGGGAGCGGTGTTGCTTCGTCCGTTCCAAACGGATGATACATTCATTTTGCCGTCCTTAAACTGTGAGCCGCCGGCAGAGCCGCCGTTCATGACCCAGAATGGAGAGCCGCGTCCGCCGCCGGGGGCATAATCATAAATGGTAAATTTCCACGAGGAAAGCGGCAGTATGGAACCGGCGCTCAGGGCTATTTTCAGTTCGTCATCTACGCCGTCATTGTCTGGGCTAAAGTATTTAGGCGATGTAGAGACGGCGGCATCGGGCGGCAGTCCTGTGCAGAGGAAGGCGGAACTTTGGGCGGCGGCGACATTGCCCTTCCAATATATGATGTTGAGTGTTCCGGCATATTCGCCCTCGCTTATGGCGCCGTCAATTTTTCCATCCCATTCAAACTGAGAGGGCAGGGTATCGCCGTTGCCAAAGAAAGTTTTAACCGGAGTACGCCGTCCGCTCGTGTTCGGGTAGACTTCAAAAGTCCAACTCTGAATTCCGTCCTTTACCGGAGCCTGAACAGCCCAGCGTTGTACTTTGTCGCGTCCTTTGGGGGCGAGGTAATCCGAGGAGAGGGTAAGGCTTGCGGACACAGGGCGGCGGTCTACAATGATGGGCTTGGTCGAAGCGCGGATGCTGTTGCCCGCCGCGTCTGCCGCGTTCAATGTAAAAGTATACTTCCCGTCCGGTACTATGTTGCCGGAGGAGTCCGAGCCGTCCCAGTTAAAAGAGGGAACATTGGTATTGCGCCATGAACGCCGCCAGACCGGTTTGCCGTCCGCGCCGGTAATTTCCGCATTCCATTCATCTTCCGCCGTAGTCTGAATTTCGATATGTATCGTGTCTTTGCGTCCGTCTCCATCCGGCGAAAAAATAGGCTGATACGCTGTGCCGTCTTTTTCTTTTACGGGCATATATGCCTCAGCATTTACCAAAGCCCGCGGTCCATTGGCTTTTAGCAGAAAAGCCCGCGTGGATGCGCTAATTACACGGTCGCTGTTCCGGGAAACAACAAAGAGCGCCGCGCTGTATCGCCCATCCGGGACAAGCGTCCCCGCGCCGTCTTTGCCGTCCCATACAAAGCGGGCAGGCGGGAGAGCGCCGCTTACGCTTTCCGTTTTGACTATCCGTCCGTCACTGCCTGTAATATCGAAACGGTAGCCTACTATGCCGGAACTTTTGAGCATGGGCGTTATCGTCATTGTGTCCTGGATGCCGTCTCCGTTGGGCGAAAACGCTTCGGGGGCGGCGTATAGTACAAGTTCGGTCTGGCGTGTGTCGATGGTAAATCTGACGGGGGTAATACGGGAAGGGTTGCCGGCAAGGTCAACAGTTGACACCGAGTACAGGTAGTCTCCGTCCGCGCAGAGTTTGCCTGCCGTGTCGAAGCCGTCCCATACATTGGGCAGCGGGGCGCGTCCTTCGCTTCCGCCGCGTTCAAATACGCGGACTATTTGTCTGTCCGCGTTCAGTATTTCCGCCCGCCAGCGGGCAGGTTCAAGGCTTTCTTCAAAGATGATGTTATCGCGCCCCGTGCCGCTTCCGGGCGCGAAAACGCGGTTTCTGGGTTCGCGTACCGAGACCGAGCCTGCGGGCGGCGTACTCTTTAAGAAGAACTGAGGAGAGTACGAGGGCGGCGGTACATAGCCGTTCAGGTAGGAAGCGCTAAGGCGGGCGATATAAGCGCCATCCGCAAGCGGATGACCTGCGCCGTCTGTGCCGTCCAGCGCTATGCTTCGGGGAATACGGTTATCGGCAAGGCTGGGTGGCCAGGAGCGGACGGGTTTTCCTTTTCCGCTTGCGTCAATTATTTCGATTTTCCATTCTTTTAGGAGATTACCGGACTGAGGGGTCGGTATGGATGGAATGAGGGTGATGGTTCTTTGCGGGCTTTCGGGGTTGTTAGAGAAGTAACGGCTGCCGCTTATAGTAATGTTTAGCGCCGGTTTGTCGCCTGAATAGACGATGTTGCTTACACGGACGGGGATGCCCCGGTTTCCGGCAAGGTCAACGCCGCTGACGCTGTAGTAGTAGAGCCCGTCCGGTACGGGGAAGCCGCCGTCATCCTCGCCGTACCAGCGGAGTTCGCCGGGGCTGCCCTGCCATTCAAAGATTCTGCAAATTTGCCCTTGCGCATTGGCAATAATGCCCGTCCAGCGGTCGGTATTCATAACGCCGGTTCCTGCCCGCTGCGCTATGCGGAGTTCCGATTTGCTGCCTGCGCCGAAAAATTTGTCCGCCTCCTGCGGTTGTAAAAGGATAATTTCAGGCGGTGTACAATCAACGATTACCGTCCGCCGTTCCGATACGCCCGCCAGCCCGTTATCATTCTTTGCGGTAAGGTAGTAAGTGTATATGCCGTCCGGCACAACATAGCCGCGTTCATCGCAGCCGTCCCAGACCACAGAGCGCGGGACGGTAACGCCGCGTTTTGCGCGGAATAGGATGCGCCAGAATTCGGCAAAGTTTACGGAGCGTTGGCGTTCATCCTTGTTGTGCAGAGTCCGCACCGGATAGCCGTAGGCGTCTTCGATATAGAGATGCCATTCGGTAATGTAGCGCTTTTCTTTGATGGTAAAATTGACGAAAAGATTATCCTGAATGCCGTCATTATTAGGCGAGATATACTTTACCGTAGGCTCTTGCAAGCGCGCTTGCGCCGGTATAAATTGGGCGGCATAAAAAAAGAGGGCGGTAAGCAAAAGGCGGTTTTTTGGCATAGCGCTAATCCTCCAAAATGATTTGCGGCGGGACGGCGGGGCTGCCTATATTTACGGCAAGTCCTGCCGATACAAGATGGGCGTTATCGCCGCGCATCTTCCATACGCCGCTTGGACGCACATCGCTTTTTGTTCCTATTGCGCCGCCTTTTGCGCCGCCGGAAAACATATAACTTATGCCGGCAAACGGCAAGTCAGGTTTTTGCCCGTCCGCCGCCGCCCGGAAGTTGACGCGGTACCCTGTCGAAATAACAAACGCCCCCGCTATTTCCACCTGAAGTCCGGCATCCAGCGCCAGATTTTGCATTGACGGAAACGAAATGTCTACCGAAAATCCGGCGCGGATGCTTTGAAGGGAAAGTACAACGGCGGAAAATCCAACCTGTCCGGTAAAAGGCGGCGGGTAGGAAGCGGAATCTGCCGCGTCAAAGGTTTTGCCTATGTAAGAAAAGACGGCGGCGCAAGCCGGGTCTAGCAGGGGACCTAAGTCCGGCAGATGATAGGCAAAGCCGAGTTTGCCGTAGAGCGCCCAGTCTGAGTCCGCGTCATCAGAAAAGAGAGCGCCGCCTGACAGCGCCGCGCCTACATAAAGATTTTTGGTTATATCGCGCCCAAAACCGGCGCTTGCAAGCGCGAGTTTGCCGCCGTTAGATGCCGCGCCGGCAGATACGCCGTTAGCCCCCAATGGGATGCCAAACTGGAAGGTGCCGGAAAAGACGCCGCGCCGTGTTGGAAAGAGCGCTCCCAGATGGGCGTAATGAATTGACACGCCGGAGCCGTCCCCGCCGAAAATGCCGGCATATCCGGCATCAAAGGCAAGCCGTTGATTACCGGCAGTCAGCGCCGGATTTACCGCGATGGTAAATGGCGCAACGCCTGCCCTGAACGGGTCGTCGTAGAGCGAGCCTGCCGCCGCATTCGCGCCCGCGATAAGTCCGGGATAGCCGAGAAATTCCGCGCCGGCAGTCGGCTGGAAGGCTAACGCGCAAAAAGCAAAAAATAGCAACGGTTTGGTTCTCATCCGGGTTCCGGGCGGTAGAGGGCGCGGTTATTGCGGCGGCAAGGGCGGCTTTGCCGCAGTTATGGCGGCGTTCATTTTACAGGCGTCCAGACAAAGCCGCCGGATTTGTCCGCCTTAACGGTGACTATTCCCGGATAGCGAAGGTGCATACCCGCTATGGGAACGGAATTTTTTGCCGCGTATTCAAGGATGTCCCGCCTGACGAGTCCTGCCTTGTCGCGGTTGGCATCGTAGGTAACCGAAATTGACGGCATACCGAACTGTACATCCTCAACATGAATAAAATCACCGGCAATGAGCATGGAGCGCTTTCCCTGACGGAGTATGTAACAAACATGACCTGCGGTATGACCTTCGGCGGCGGCGGCATTTATGCCGGGGATAACCTCTACGCCTCCTTCGGAAAGCGGCACCGGCTCGAAAGTTTTTATCCTGTCGCGGTACAATCTGATTTTTGCCGCTTCGGACGGAGATGCCTGCCAAGCGGCTAATTCATTTTTGGAAATATAAAGTGCCGCGCCGGGAAATTGCGGATAGTTGTCTTTTACAAGCCCGCCGGTATGGTCGCCGTGCGTGTGCGTAATGAATATCGCCGCCACTTGGTCAGGTTTTGCGCCAAGAGACGCCAGCGAATCCACCGCCGCTCTGCCTGTACCGAATCCTGTGTCAAACAAATAGAACTTTCCTTCGGAACGGACAATAAAAAAATTTGTCTCGTGTGTGTACGAACCTGTGGGAATTTTTTGACTGACATAATCCTTTTGCTCCGGGGTTTCGTCAAGCAATATACTCTTGGTTCCCCGCCCCGTAACTTCCACAACCGTCCATACTTCCATAGCGCCTAACTTATAGGCAAACATAGATTCCTGCGCGTTCAAACCGCAAACTCCTATAAAGGTAAATATTGTAAGTAAAAATTTGCTCATAAAGTATCCGCCTTTGTGCTAGGTTTTATACTGTAGCGCAAAATAAAGAGCAGGACAAGCGGGGTATCAAAATACAGACGCCGCAAAAATCCGCCGGTAATCTTCTATAGTACACGCCTGAATTATCCCGCGCCGCAGTTCCGCGCCGCAAGAAAAGCCCTTTGTATAGGCGCAAAATGCCTTACGCATTTCCATGCAGGCGCTTTTCTCGCCAATTGCTGATGCCGCCATCTCAAGTTGTTCCAGCGCGGCGGCAATTTTTTCCGGCAAAGAAGCGGCGGCATAAGAACCTGTCTCCAAAAATTCGCGTGTCTCGCGGAAAATAAACGGGTTCCCCATCGCGCCCCGCGCAAACATTACCGCATCGCAGCCTGTTTCCGCCATCATTCTTGCGGCATCTTCCGGCGTTCTCAAATCTCCCGACCCCGCTGCCGGCACATCAAGCGCCGCTTTAAGCGCCGCTATCTTTGACCAATCGCTCACGCCGCCATATCCTTGGGCTCTTGTCCGCGGATGAAGCGTAATGAGCGCCGCCCCAGCCTCCTGCGCAAGTAAAGCACATTCCATATAGTTGATATTTGCGGCATCCCAGCCGGAACGAAGTTTGACCGTAACCGGAATGTCTCCCAATGCCTCGCAGGAAGCCTGCTTTAGGGCGGCAACAGCCCCGGCAAGTAGAGCCGGAGTCTTCATCAGGGCGCTTCCCGCGCCGGTCTTGGTAACTTTAGGCACCGGACATCCGGCGTTAAGGTCTAAAACGGCAGGTTTGTATGGGGCAAGAAGCCGGGCGGCGGCGGCAAGCGTCTCCGGTTTTGCGCCAAAAAGTTGTATTGCATAGGGGAAGCGCGGCGCTCCGGCATTCCGCAGAAGATAATCGTGCTTCATCGTTCCGCGTACCAGCGCTTCGGCAGAAATCAATTCGGTATAAGTTAAAGACGCCCCGCGTTCCGCGCAGACATACCGGAAAGCCATATCTGTCCATCCGGCGGCAGGCGCTAAAAACAAATTGCCCGCAGCCTCAAACTCTCCTATTTTGACAGGATGGTAAAGGTTCATCTAATTGGAAACCACGCTGATTTCTGTATAGTTGACAACATCATCTACAAGAATTCCAGCAAGGCGGAAGTTTTTGCCGGTATGGTTGTGGAATTTACGGCGCGGCTCATAACTTGTTCCAGCGCCGGAGGAACCGGAATGTTGCCCGTAAGCGGTTCGACTTCCGGCGCAAACTTAGCCGGATGAGCCGTCTCTAAAATAATAATCCCGCTATTTTTTGCGCTGAGCCTGCCTTCTTCTTCCAGTTTGTCAACAGCCGCCCAGCCGACAGCGCCGTGAGGGTCAAGAAAGCAGCCGGTTTTCTTCCAAACTGCCTTTATAGCCGCCCGCGTTGCCTCGTCATCAATAAAAACCGAAAGGATATTTTTCTTTATAGCGTCATAATCCCAATGAAAAGACAGGCGCTCAAAATTACTCGGCGCTCCGACATCCATCGCGTTCGATATGGTAGCAACGGAAGCGCGGGGATTGTATCTGCCGGTTGCAATGTATTCAGGGAAAGTCTTGTTGATATTTGTCGCGGCAATAAAATGATTTATTGGAGCGCCCATTGCCTGCGCGTAGAGACCGGCTGTCAAATTGCCGAAATTCCCCGAAGGAACGCAGACAACAGAGCCGGGAAGCCGCGCCGAGGCTTCGGCATAGTAAACAGTTTGCGGGACAAGCCGGGCAATGTTTATGGAGTTTGCGCTGGAAAAGTCCCCGCGTTTTGTACGCTTTACCTCGGCAAATGCCTCTTTTACCATCCGTTGGCAGTCATCAAAACTGCCTTCTACGGCAAATGCGCGGACGTTATTACCAAGTCCGGCTATTTGTTTCTCCTGCAATTCCGACACTCTTCCCTTGGGGTAGAGGACTGTTACCGTAATTCCTTCTATGCCGAAGAAACCATCCGCGACCGCGCCGCCCGTATCTCCAGAAGTAGCGACTAGAATTTGCAGTGGTTTATCCTCGCCCCTCCGCAGATAAGAGAAAGCCCGCGCCATGAACCTAGCGCCAAAGTCCTTAAAAGCCGCAGTTGGACCATGAAAAAGTTCCAGAATAAAGCGTTCCGCGCCGGTTTTGCCGTTCACTTTTACCAGAGGGCAGGGGAAGTTGAACGCGCTCTCTATGATTTCTATAAGGCGGGCTTGGGGAATTTCCCCGCTCACAAAGGGTTCGATAGTTTCGTATGCGAGTTCCAGAAAATTCAATTTTGAAAATGACGATATGGCGGCGGAGGAATACTGAGGGATAGCCTCCGGCACAAAAAGTCCGCCGTCCGGCGCTATGCCGCTAAGCGCCGCATTTGCAAAAGATACGGCGCTTCCGCCGCGTGTACTGTAGTATTTCATTTGATTTATCGTAAAACGGAAATGCCGTACCGGCAAGACGGCGGGGCTTGCGCGTTCTAGTTTAATATCCTACTATTCTGCTAATAATTATACATTTTGGAGGATGTAATGAAAAAAATTACATTGAAGGCGGCTGCCGCTTTGGCTGCGGCGGCGCTTGTGCTGGCGGGCTGCCAGAAAAAGGACGCGGGTAATATCATCCGCATCGGGTATGTGGGAGCGCTTTCCGGCGACACATCGCTTTGGGGGCAGACCGGGCTTAACGGGCTTATCCTGACGGCGGAGAAGGTGAACGCCGAAGGCGGAGTGCTCGGCAAGCAAATCGAGATTATCGGGCTGGACGGGCGCGGAGACCCTCAGGATTCTGTGAATGCCCTAAACAAACTGATAGACGACCACAAGGTTGTTGCCGTTGTCGGGACAAATTTTTCCAGTTGCAACATTCCTATGGCGGATATTGCCGACCGCAAACAGGTGCCGCTCATAGCAACAGCGGCGTCTAACGAACTTGTTACTGTTGACAAAAACGGCAAACTCCATCCGTATTCATTTAGAATGTGCTTTATCGACTCGTATCAGGGGACTAAACTTGCCGAATATGCGCTAAAACGCGGGATTAAACGGGCGGCTCTCATAGTGAATCAGAGCGATGCGTACTCAACCTCCCTCGCCGACTATACCGAAAATGCCTTTAAGTCCGGCGGCGGCATAATTACGGCGCGGGAAGGCGCGGGCGGTACAGATACGGACTTCCGCGCTCAACTTTCCAAAATAGCGACCACAGACCCCGAAGTCCTATTTGTCCCCTGGTCGTACAGCCCTGTGGCATTTATCTCGCGGCAGGCGCGGGAATTGGGCACAAAATTCGCGTTCTACGGCTATGACGGCTGGGATTCGCTCGAACTTCCCGCGATGGCGGAAGGCGCTCTGGAAGGGGCTCTGTTCAGTTCCCGTCCCGGCTTTGTACTGCCCGCCGCCCGCGCTTACGGCGATGAGTATCAAAAGCGCTTTAATATGGCGCTGGAAGCGGAATGTCTTTTTACCAATGACGCCCTTATGTGGATAATTCAGGCTATAAATAAGAAAGGCAGCGCCGAACCGCAGACTATACGGGACGGACTTGAGGAAACCGAAAGTTTTACCGGACTTATGGGAACTATGACGCTGGAACGCGCAACTCACAATCCGCAGCGCGAACTGGCAATTTTTGAAATACGCGGAAACGAAAATGTCCTAAAAGAGATTTTTAAGTAGAGTGTTTTTTCAGCAATTGGTAAACGGCGTATCGGTAGGCGGCATCTACGCGCTGCTCGCCTCCGGTTACGCGCTTGTATACAGCCTGCTCGGTTTCTCCAACTGGGCGCACGGCGAAGTGGCAATGGCGGGCGCATATATCGCATGGCTGTGCATCTCATTTGGCAGCCCCGCTGCCGCCGGCGCGTTCCATTTGCCGTTTCCGGTTGCCGCTCTTTGCGCCATTGCCGGCGCGGGGCTTATCAGTCTGCTGAACGAGCGCTTTTTTTACCGTCCAATAAGGGAAAGGCGCTCTCCAACTATATTCCTGATGATAGCGGCGATGGGGCTTTCCACCGTCTTCCAGAACGGCGCTATGCTCCTATTTGGCGCGAAGTTTCAACGCTACCCGCAGTTGTTCCCCGTACTTGCGATACCGCTGGGGAGCGGCGCTTTTAGCGTCCGCATAGGCGCTCTCGACCTGATTTCGCTTATCGTTTCCGCCGCCGCGCTGCTCTCCCTCGACTTTCTCATAACCAAAACAAAATTCGGGCTTGGCGTACGCGCCATAGCCTCTAACAGTTGGACGGCGGATGTACTCGGCATAAATGTAAACCGTATTCTGGCGGCGGTCTTTTTTCTTTCCGGGGCGCTGGCAGGCGCGGCAGGCATCCTCTTAGGGCTTAAATACAATGTCTACCCCACAATGGGCAATATCGGCTTAAAGGCATTTACCGCGTCAGTTTTCGGCGGGCTTGGCAGCGTACGGGGCGCGATAGTCGGGGCGCTTGTTATCGGCGTTATCGAGGCATTCGTGTCCGGCTACCTGAATTCGAGCCTCCGCGATTTGTTTACCTTCAGTCTGCTCATCGTTATACTCCTTGTAAAACCATCGGGGCTGTTCGGCGTCAATGTTGAAGAAAAAGCATGAGTGATTACGCGCAAGGCATCTTAATTCTTGTTTGCATTAACCTGATAGCCGTTCTTGGTATCTGCGTACTTACCGGCTGGACGCGGCTGCTTTCTTTTGGAAACGCCGGTTTTATGTCGATAGGCGCGTACGCTTCGGCGCTGCTTACCACTAAACTAGGCATCCCTTTTATTCCCGCCGCCTTTGCCGGGGCGCTTGCCGCCGCCGCCGTTAGTTTCCTGCTCGGTTCGCTCACCTTAAAATTGAAAGGCGACTATTTTTTGATAACCACGCTCGGCTTTGGCGAAAGTATCCGCGTTCTATTTGAATATATACGCCCCGTTACAGGCGGCGCTCAGGGGCTTTCCGGGATTCCCCGTTACACCACAACGCTCGTTGCCTGCATTTCCGCGCTTGCCGCGCTTGTCCTTACGGTGAATTTCTTGTATTCACGCTTCGGGCGTTCCCTGGAAGCGGTGCGCGAAGAAGAACTTGCCGCCGCCGCCGCCGGCATCAATGTTCCGCGCTATAAAAAAACGGCATTCGTTATTTCCGCCGTCTTTGCCGGCTGGGCGGGGGCGCTCTACGCTCACAATATGATGTTCCTCGTTCCGGTAATGTTCAATCTGCCGAAATCCGCCGAACTCACGATAACCGTGGTTATAGGCGGCATGGCAAGCGTTACCGGCTCCGTACTCGGCGCGCTCGTTGTTACATTGCTGCCGGAATTCCTCCGCGATTTGAGCAACTACCGTATGTTCTTTTATGGAACGGCGGTCGTACTCATTATTATGCTCCGCCCTTCGGGACTTTTGGGCTATACCGAATTTTCACCGCGCAAGGCGGCGCGGTACCTGTCTGATTTTATTGCGCGAAAGAAAGCCGAAACAGCCCGCAGACAGTAAATTTTATAGTCAAAATTTTCATTGACACTTTTTTGCTAAAGCATTATATTTGTCATATTGCAGCGGGTAAAAATTTGACTTTGCCCGCTAAATTCTATCAAACAAGGAGATTCTTATGAAATTATTCCGACAATTAGGTTTTTTGCCTTTAATTCTAGCGGCGGCATTTTCCGCCATAAGCGCTCTGTCCTGCTCGGCTAATACCGATGGTCAGGGGGGGGGGGGGGGGGTTTAAACCCTC
>JAIROZ010000016.1 GCA_031257255.1 Spirochaetaceae bacterium
AAAACACTGATTTAGAAAACATTGATTTATTCAACCGAAAATAAATCAGCGTTCCCTTAACGCTAGAACTATACCATAAATCTCACAAAAAGTGTACATCGTCCCCTGCCTGTAGAAAACCCATATTTCCTGTCTAGAATTATATGCTGTCTTTGTATAAAATGAGCCTATGAAGGCGCGTTTTATACTGATTTTAGCGCTGCCGCTTTTGTTCTGCGCGTGTCATCGTAAAATTGGATGGGGCGTTCTGCTTTGGGCGCAGACAGCCAAAGCGGCGGCGGACGCTTCGTCCGGCACGGCGGCGGTAATGGCGGACATTCCATCCGGCGCGGTTGTACCGGTTTATGCCCGTTCAAACATCGAAAAAAAATGGATAGCCGGCGTCCCCAGACAGTACAGGCGCGGTATTCACGGCTCGCTGATGTTCGAGATACCGCTGCCTCTTCTTCATTTAACGCGGACGAAGGTCGGCGCAAAACGCTGGGCAAAAAATAATTTGGGCGACTATGTTCTTATGTACGCGGAGACTCTGCAAGACGGGCTCCCCGTGCGTTCACAGGCTGAGAACGGCTCTCAGCGTGTTTACAGGCTCCGCGCCGGCGAAATAATCAAAATACTGAGTGTTGTGGAAGGCGTGGCGGCTGTCGGCGCGTCCGGCGACCCTCTGCCGGGGCAATGGTTCAATGTGCTAACGGCAGACGGTACGCGGGGCTACTGTTTTTCGTACCGGCTCAGGCTTTTTGACAATGCCGGCGGGGAGCAGCGTATAAATCTGGCGGAAAATGCCGTTGCCGCCGGCGGTGCCGCAGACAGCGCATTGGATGCCGTTATTGCCAAGCGGTGGTCGGCTTCCGAGTACTGGGACATGATAAACGAAAACAAAATTGTAATAGAGGATATCGAAAAAGGCTGGGGCTTTTCGTTTGGGGAAGATACAGGCATTGCCAATATTTACACGCCTTCGCTTGACCGTTCATTCCGTTATACGGGAATACGGCGGGACGGCGGGCTAAGATGGCGTTTTGACGGCACATCGCTTCGTGTTGAACAGACCGGCGAAAATCAAATCCGCGTGGAATTTAATGAGCAGAACGATGTTTACTCGCCCAATGCGCCTGTCCGCGTATTTAACTTCTACGCGCTGCCTGTAAAACTTTCCACGCTTGCATCGGACGAAAAAGCGCGGCGCGAAACGCTTTACAGAACTCTCTACAAAAAGGGACCGGTTTTTACAAGCGAAGACTACGGTGTCATCTACCTTACAGAAAACCACGACTTTAGTTGGGAAAACTATGACGCGCTGTCCGGAGTTGTGATACCGCTGGCGGCTATAGGGCGCGGCAGAATCGACTTTGTGTACTTTTTAGGAGACGAACTCGCCGGTAATTTTGACGGAACGGCAACCTTCAAATTTGCCACAGTAAATGGACCGGTGCGCGATGTAAACTTCCTTTATAGGTACGGAAACGGAGAGTTACGGCTAACGCCCGTACGCCCCGAAATGATAGAAGGCAAGACGGTTGCGCATCGTCCATCCAGAATGCGCGGCGAGTCTTCCGAAGGAGAAAACGGGCCGCCGTACTATGCCTTCAAAACTTCTATAAAGTAAGGCGGCGGCATAGAGCATATTTTTGAAAAACCTCAAATATGCCGAAAATACTATAATATGTGGCGAAAAATACAGGCTCTTGCCGGATTGGTATGCCTAACGCTCTACGCTTGCGTTTTGGTTTGGACATTTTGGGGTATATTCAAAATCAGGAATACGCAAAGCGGACTTGCCGGACGGGAGTTCATTGAACTGCGCGATTTTGCCGTTTCCGCAAGCGTACTGGGATTTATGGGCGAAAATTACAAAAAAGACTTGGAATCTGCCCTTACTTTTAGCAAGACAATACAAGCGTTGATAATTACCGACACGGACGGGCGCACATTGGCGCTCGAAAAAACGAAGAACGCGATAATCTGGGACGGAGACACGCCGCGTTTTAACAAAAATCCGTTGTTATTAGGGGAGCCGCTTTTTGCCCCGCTCCGCATAGAAGGAATGCCGGACGCCTCACTTTTAGCGATAGCCTCAGCGCAGGACAGGGATGCCCTAATTTCCGTCTTACGCGCCGCTCTTTTTGCCGTGCTGCTAACTTCCGGCATAGCCTTTGCCGTGCTAATGCTCGGTTTTATTCCGGCGTTAAATAACGAAGAAGAAGCGCCGGTCAAAGAAAAGCCCGCAGGCAAGCCGCCGCGCCGGAAAACTAAAGCCGCAAAACAACAAACATATACAGACGAAGAAATCGATAAACTTCTTTTTGACGAAGATGAATGGCTGGCGGAAACTGAACCTGTAATCCCCGAACCTGAGCCGAAAGCGAAACTCAAACCTGTAGTCCCCGAACCGGAACTCGAACCTGTAGACTTAGAGCCGGAACCTGAAGAGGAATTCGAACCTATAGACTTAGAGCCCGAACCCGAAACGGAACTCGAACCCGAACCTGAAACGGTAGACCTCGAACCGGAAACGGAAACAGACCTCGAACCCGAACCCGAAACGGAACTCGAACCCGCAGACCTCGAACCTGAACCTGAAACGGTAGACCTAGAACCTGAAACGGAAACGGAACTTGAACCCGCAGACCTAGAACCCGAATCCGAAACGGAACTCGAACCGGTAGACCTAGAATCGGAACCGGAAGCCGAACACGAACCGGTAGAGCCGGAAGCCGAAAGTCCGCCTCCTGTAGACGAGGCGGCAGAGCAGCGCGGCTTACTTGCGGCGGCGGAGCGCGTTTATGAGCGTGATGTTTTTGAACAGGATATGGAAAGCCCCGAATTCAATGATGCCTTTGAATCCATACTGGAAAATGCGATGGCGGACGGCGAGGATGTATGCCTTGCCGCCTGTGAATGGATAAACGAAGGCAATGACGGCTTGCTTGACGAGGCAAAGGACTTTTTCGGCGAAAGCGCCGCCGTTTTTGAACGCAAGGCAGGCGGCATATATATCATTATGAGCGATTGCAGCCTTAACGAAGGTTTTGAGCAGGCTAAGGAATTTAGCGCCAAGGCTCAGGCGGCAAGCGGCGGCGCGGTTCTTGCAACGGGGATTTCGGCGCGGGGCGGACGGCAAGTTGACACGGAAAGGCTGCTTAAAGAGGCGCGTAAGGCGCTGGAAAAGGGCGGCGAAGACGAAAAACTTCCGGTTGTTGCTTTTAAGGTAGATTTAGAAAAATATAACCGCCTTTACGCAAAATCAAAAACTGAGTAAAATACAAACCATGCCGAAGTCTAATCCTTACAAGCAAGGGTCAATAGTTTACTTCCAGGGCGACCGCGCCGATAAAATCTTTGTTTTGCAGAACGGTATAGTTGACCTCTGCGTAAAAGATATTGAAACCGGTAAGGAAACCAATGACCTTGTTCAAAGAGGCGAATTTTTTGGAGTAAAATCAGCGCTTGGCGGTTATCCGAGGGAAGAAAGGGCTACCGCCGTTGCAGACTCCCTCGTTATGTCATTTACAGTCCCGGAATTTGAAGCCTTTGCCCGCAACAATACACGCATAGCATTTCAGATGCTTAAAGTATTTTCCCGGCAACTGCGCGATGTAAATAAACGGCTTTCCACACTTACTCAGGAAACGGACGGCGACCCGGATGACGGACTTTACAGTGTTGCGGAATATTATTACAAGCAAAAAAAAATAAAACAAGCCGAGTATGTACTCCGCAAGTATATAGAATCATACCCGCAGGGAAACAATATAGCAGACGCAAAGACTAAGTATACAAAACTGGCGTCAGGCAAATTGTGAAGGCTGGCATAAGGAGAACCTAATGGACGCAAATTTGGCTGCTTCAGCAAAGGCTTACCAAAACGGTGATATAATTTTTGCCGAATTTGAAACCGGAAATAAATTCTATCTAATTCAAAGCGGAAAAGTAGAATTGTTAAAACAAATCGGAGCGATTCAAAAAACTCTTGCCGTCTTAAGCGAGACGGAAATGTTCGGCGAGATGGCATTGCTAGAAGAAGCGCCTCGTACCGCGACCGCTATCGCGTTAGGCGATGTCAAACTTCTCGAATTTGATAAAAATAATTTTCAAAGCCTTGTTGTCGAAAATCCGCAGATTGCCATACGCCTATTAAAAACTTTTGCCAAACGCATATACGAAGCCAAACGCCGGTTCCAGATTTTGACATTGGACGACCCAGTCGCCCGCATTGCCGATGTTATGATAATGCTGGACGAAACAAACCCCAATGCGCCTCCCGGCGGCGACCATACAGGTAAGGTAATGCTAAAAACCACTCCCGATATGCTTGCGCGCTGGGCTGGTTTGGATTTGCGCGAAGCCGCAGACGCCGTTTACAATCTTAACAAACGCGGAGTTCTGGATGTTTTCAACGACCATATAGTTGTAAAAAATATCAACTTTCTATACCGCGCCGTAAACTCTGTCCGTACTAAACAAAAAAAATAAAACGCGCTCTACCGTTTGGTTAGTGAGACAAGACTCCAGACGCCGGTGCTTTCCTGCCCCAGCCGCCAGAAGCCTACATATTTAATTCCCATATCCTCGTACATTTTCATACGGGCGGCGAGTGAATAGTCATCTTCAAAGTAAACGGTAACTGTTACCAGCACCTCATATTTAAATTTGGGAATTCCGTTTTCCCGTTCAATCTGAGTAATGCCGTTTTCCCGGCGTATCCGTTCCGTTGTCGAATGAATAAGCCCGCGGGATGTACTTTTATCGCCCCAGCCGCGCCCATAAAATGGAATGCCCATAATCAATTTATCCGCGCCTATGGTTTCCAGCGCGTAAGACGCGACCTTCTTGCACCAACTAAGGGACGCGACAGGTCCGGGAGCGCTTGTAGACCAATGCTCGTCATAAGCCATAACAAAAACCCTGTCGCAGGCTTCGGAAACACGAACATAGTTGTATGTCTGGTTTTCGGATGTCCGCGCCGGCACACAGACAGACAGCATCTTTTTGCCTAACCCTTTTCTAAGTTCGCCCAAAAAAGAGATAAAATTGCCGGCATCCTTTAGCGGCAGGCTCTCCATATCAATATTGAGCCCGTCATACTGAGACGCCATATCCAAAAGTTCGCTTACAAAGATTTTCCGCGCCTTGCTTTCCGGTTCAAGAATAAAATGAGTGAGCCCCGCGCTTCCGCAGGTTATCGAAACATGGACGCGCCCCGAAAATTTGGACAATTTTTTACGGGAAGGAATGTCAACGACATGACCATAGCGGTCAACATCAGCGCCGAAGTACACAACATCGCTTATCGGATAGTTCGATTTTAGCGCGTTCTCGTGCCCCGCTACCACATACGCCCAGGACTCCTTAAAACGCGATTCGGGCAGCGCCCCCGCATTTAACGGAAGCGGCAGCCCGTCAGAGTTTTCCGGCAGTTCTGCTCCGGCAGTACGCTTGTTAGTCGCGCAGGATAGACAGAGCGCCGTAAATACAAGTAATAGAAGTAATAGAAGTTTTAACGCTAAACGCATGGTTCAAGAAACACCCCCTCTTTATTTTCGGCAAAAAACCCCGGATTTTTCAATCATGCCCATAAGGAAGCAGTAATTAAATCCAATCGAGGATTTAATTAGCGTTTCCCTAAACCTCACGGCGTAATTGGCTTACTATCATCCCGGAGAGCATGAGGGTAAAACCGGCGAGCGTAATAAGCGAAGGCTTTTCTCCCAAAAGGAGTATGCCGCCTATCGCGGCAAAGACGCTTTCCAGCACAAGTATTATCGAGGCATGCGCCGGGTGCGCCCATTGCTGGGCTACTACCTGAAGGGTGTACGCTACCCCGACTGAGGCAAGCCCGCCGTACAGCACCGGAACTATCGCTTCTAAAAGGGCGGCGGCGCGGAAACCGGCGGTAAAAATTTCCGGCGGGCTTCCCATGCCGATAAGAGCCGGAATGTTGAACGCCGCCGTTATTAGCGACAGCACTCCGCAAACGGCAAACTGTCCGCAGGAGAGCGCCAGCGCGTCTGTTTTTTTTACAAGATGGTCTATAAGCAGCACATGGCAAGTCCAAAAGAGTCCGCTTACAAAAATCAGAAGGTCGCCCACATTAAACGAAGAAACATGACCGCCGCCGGAAACAAGAAAAAGCCCTGTAAAGGTAAGCGCCGCGCCTATCCATGTAAAAAGCCCCGTCTTCCGTCCCAGAAAAATGCCGGCTATAGGCACAAGCACCACATAGACGCCGGTAATAAAGCCGGAATTTCCGGCGGTAGTCCAATATATGCCTGTTTGTTGAAAACTTGTCGCTACAAAAAGACATAAGCCCGCAATAAGCGCCGAAGAAAAAAGATTGCCGCCCTTTTTTTGCGCCCCCGCCCCTTTCAGCCTGAACACCAAAATTAACGGTATAAGAGAGAGCGCTCCTAATAGAAAACGCACACCGCCGTAAGTAAATGGACCCACATAGTCCATGCCCACACGCTGGGCAACAAAGGCAAAGCCCCAAATGGCAGCCGTAAGCAAAAGCAGGATATCAGCCTGCGCTTGTTTTGATTTCATTTTATATATTCTCCTAAAAATATTCTAACTAAGCGGAACGGCAAACACCGGTTACCGCGATAATACCGTAATTTTCAAACCTGTTTCCGCGCTAAACATAAAACCGCCCAATCCGCCTTCTATAGTTAAGGGCACCTCGCCGCCAAAATACCATGTAATGTGTTGTCCAAAGTGCAAATTCAGTTGCAATCCCGCCATAAATAATGTTGAATGGTCTTCTTTCATTATGGATTCATTGTCCTCGTAAATAGCGTCCGCAAAGAGAACGCCCGCGTCAAGTTGAAGCGAAAACGGCGCGGCTTTTCCGTAAATTATGACACGGGCAAAAAGTTTTGTCCGCGCAAAATTTTTCCTCAGTATTTCGGATTCTGTTGATACAAAAATCTTCCGCATAAAATTGACGCTAACAAGCATATTGTACACCCAAAAACCAGCCTTGGCATCTAAAACGCGGTAACTTTTTGTGCCGGGCAAGTCTGTGTAGGCGGCAAAAGTCGTTCCGTACATTACCCGCGCAAAAAAAGCGTCCGGCATATCTATGCCGGCATACCCGCTCATCCCTAAGGCTATATCCTGAAAATTCCACACCGGCGAAAAGCCATACATTCCTAAGCCTAAAGTAACCCGCTTAACGGCAAAGCCTATTCCCAAATTGAAGGAATAATTGAAAACCGCATCGCGCATAACATCCAGGTTGTAGATGATAAAGCCGTTCATATAGCCTTCCAGCGAAGCGCGTCCTGTAATAAACCCTGCCGCTTCGGACGAAGGGGCAGCCGCCTCTTTATCGTAAAAAGAGTAATCGTAACCGCCCCCCGCTTCGATAGTCTGCGCCGTCAAATTTAACGGCAGTAAAAAAACAAGGCAAAATGCCGCCGCAAACCGCGCCGCAAACCGCGCCGCAAAATGCGCACCATCTTTATTCTTCAAAATATTGAGCATTGGTACCATTATTTTAACGCTTTTTCCTATTCTTTTCTATGAAGGCAAAATGCATGCGGCAAACGCATTGACAAGCCCTCGCTTATGCCGTAAATTTACAGTGTTGAATGTTACTATTCAGCGCCGTTACCTCCGGCAGATAGATACAGGCGGAGATTGGTCTCACCAATAAGTGCTATCTGTTCGGGGGTCAGTTTTTCTGAAATATAGAGAACTGTATCTGTTTCTTTCTTTACTTTTACGCCAAACGCCGTAACTACTTTGTTTACGCCTAAATTATTGTCAACTAACACCCCAACAAGACAATTTTTTCCATTTACTTCTGTGCCGGTATATAAATTGAAGTTATTATTATGCCGGGTAACAAGAAAAGGACGCTTTATAGTCTCACATAAATCAAGCCAGTCATTTTCTCCAAGTCTATGGTCGGCGTCTTTGCCCATGTGTCTTGTAATAACTCCGTATTTAATAGAAAAAAAGCCTCCTTTTAGACCTTTTAAGACAAGAAAATCTGGTGTATCTGCCATGAAAAAATTTTTGCCCTTAAGCAGGTTTCTATCTTTTTCATGACCATGAAAAATAGTATATAAACTATCTTTCAAATCCGGCAGACATTTTGAATTGTTGAGTATAGTTCTCCTCATTTTTAGTCGGCAACCCTTGAATAGAATACCGCTCTATTGTAGTATGTTTCTATGTTGAAGAAACTGGAGCAGGTCGTATGCTATTCCGCCCTTGCGCTGCTTGCGCTGCTCCCGCTTAGCGAATCAATAGCGAGGCTTGTTTTTCATAGCGCGATACCCGCCGAACAAGTAACTATAAGCCAACTTCTCCTCGTGGTGAGTATGTTTTCCGCGATGCTTACCACCGCAAAGGGCGAGCACCTGTCGATAGGGCTTGTTCAGTATTCAAGTAACGAAAAATTAAAAAAAATCTGCGCCTGCGCCGGCTCGCTTATATCCTGCGCCGTATGTACCATTCTGTTTTTTGCATCGGCGGCTTTCATAAAGATGGGGCTTATGCCGCCTACTCTTGTGGGCTTTATACCGGATATTATTTACGCGCTTGTACTGCCGCTAGGCTTCGCCGTTATGACGGCGCGTTTTGCCCGGCGCTTTCCGGCGGGCGGCAAATGGCGCATTTTTCCCATTTTGGCAATACTTGCCGGAGCCTTCTACTCAATTCCGGTTATTATTAAATTTTTCTGGGGCTTCGATTTAAGCGATGCCCAGTTCGCCGCCATCGACCTGTTCTACCAAATTACGCTTGCCGTAAAGACTCCGGCGCTCATCCTGCTCGTGCTTTCCGCTCTCGCGGGAACCCCGCTTTTTGTGGTACTCGGCGCTCTCTCAATTTTGCTCATCGAAGCATCCGGCGGCGAAATTGATGTTACCGTCAATCAAATATACACCGGGCTTACCGGACAGAACTTTATCGCCATACCGCTTTTTACGCTGGCGGGCTTCTTCCTTTCGGAAAGCAAGGCGGGAACCCGTCTTGTACGCACCTTCCATAGCCTTTTTAGTTGGTTTCCCGGCGGAATGATAGCCGCGTCCGTGCTGATATGCGCATTCTTTACCTCATTTACCGGCGCGTCCGGCGTTACAATACTCGCGCTAGGCGGCATACTCTACTCGATACTCTGCCGCGATGGAAAATACGGCGAAAATTTTTCGGTGGGTTTGCTCACTTCTTCCGGCAGCATAGGGCTGCTCTTTCCGCCCAGCCTGCCGCTGATACTGGTCGGCACGATGACGCAGACCAATATCCTGCATCTGTTTGCCGGCGGCATAGCGCCGGGATTGCTGATTTCCGCCGCTATGGTCGTATTCGGCATTATTATTTCCGTAAAAACGAAAGTGCCGGTACAGCCGTTCAACCTGAGAGAAGCCCTTTCCGCCTGCAAACATTCGGCGGGCGAAATTATCCTGCCCTTCGTCCTTATAGGCGGATATTTTTCCGGCATACTCTCACTTGTGGAACTAGGCGCTTTTGCCGCCGTCTATGTATTCATTCTGGAAGTGTTCATTTTTAAGGACATCAAACTGAAGGATGCCGGCGCGGTGTTCGCCAAGGCTGTGCCTATAACGGGCGGCATACTAGCGATACTGGGGCTCTCTCAGGCTCTCAGTTACTACATAGTCGACACGCAAGCGCCCGAAAATTTTGCCCGCTGGATGGGAAGCGCCATAGGTTCCAAATTCGCCTTCCTCCTCATACTGAATTTGGCTCTCCTCGCGGTCGGCTGCCTTATCGACATATTCTCCGCCATCGTTATCGTACTGCCTCTTATCGTGCCGCTCGGCGCGGCGTACGGGATAGACCCCGTTCATCTGGGCATCATTTTCCTTATCAATATGGAAGCGGGCTTCCTTACCCCCCCCGTGGGGCTCAACCTCTTTCTGGCGAGTTACCGTTTTGGCAAACCATTTGTAGCGATATGCCGTGATGTCCTGCCGTTCCTGATGATACAGTTGGCGGTGGTACTCCTGGTAACTTACTGCGAACCGATAACAATGACACTTGTAAATATTATGCGGAGTGTAAAATGACGGAAGCGCCTGTAATTGTTATTAAGTACGGCGGCAGCGCGATGATAAATGCCGCCTTAAAACAAGCCGTTGTGGAAGACCTTGTGCAACTTGCGGCAGGCGGCAGACGCATAGCGCTTGTTCACGGGGGAGGTCCTGAAATTGATTTGATGCTCCGAACGGCGGGCATTGCCAAGAAAGTTGTAAACGGGCTCCGCTACACGGACGCGCAAACTATGGAAATTGTGCAGATGGTGCTTTGCGGAAAATTGAACAAGGAATTGTGCGCCCTCATTATACGGCAAGGCGGCAGCGCGATAGGGCTTAGCGGAATTGACGGAGCGCTACTCCGCGCCCGCCGTGTAACCCGCGATGCCCACGGGCAGCCTGTCGACCTGGGGCTTGTCGGAGAAATTACCTCCGTCAATACCGCGCTGCTAAATGCCCTTTTACGGCTGCAACCGGATGCGCAAGCATCCGCAGATACCGGCAGCGCCCCGTACATTCCTGTAATATCGCCGGCGGCATTTGCCGAAGGCGAGAAAGACTCCATAAGCCTCAATGTGAATGCCGACACAGCCGCCGCAAAGATAGCCGGCGCTCTACATGCTTCGTCTCTAATTCTTATGACCGATGTGCCGGGCATAATGCGCGATGTAAACAACGAACAGAGCATAATTCACAATACAGACCTATCCGAACTTGCCGCTCTGGAACACTCCGGCATCCTTTCGGGCGGCATGATACCCAAAGTTGACTGCTGCCGCCTTGCCATAACAGCGGGAGTCGGCGAGGTGCGTATAGTAGACGGCAGACAGCCTCACGCCCTACGCAAAGTCATAGCCGAAAATGCCAAATTGGGAACGGCGGTAATGCCGCAAAATCAAAATGTACAATAAAACCGGCGGCGGTAGGCGTGTTTTACCCCTGTCCGTTACAAGCAATCCGGTGTATACTTACAGACATGAACAATGACAAACAGGGCGGATTTTTTAACTTTGGGGGACCCGGCGGTCCTAAACTTCCCGACCCTAAAAAAATGGGCGGAGGCTGGAAGTTTTCGGTTGTGTATGTGATAGTGCTGTTTTTTGGCATAGGGCTTTTCAATTACATTTTTACCAATAATGTAAACCCTCCTATCCCCTACTCTGAATTCAAACAGAAAATCGAGTCCGGCGAAATTATCCGTGTGGAAATGAACGACAGTTTTTTTATCGGTTATACCAATAAAAATCCCGCGCAAAACATTTTCAAGATACCGCAAAATCTCCGTTATACGAGCCCCGGTAACTATTACCGGGCAGTCCCGCTCAACGACCCCGCCCTCATAGCCCTTTTGGACGCAAA
The DNA here is from genome assembly GCA_031257255.1 of Spirochaetaceae bacterium. Taxonomy (GTDB): domain Bacteria; phylum Spirochaetota; class Spirochaetia; order Treponematales; family Breznakiellaceae; genus JAIROZ01. The sequence continues at coordinate 11,367 of JAIROZ010000016.1, forward strand.
GAAGGTCGAATACTTTGCCGTTTCCCGCGAGGGGAATGCCATATTTGGGTTCTTCTTTACTTGGATACTCCCCATCCTCTTCTTTTTTATGATTTGGCGTTTTGTAATGAAGCGTATGGGCGGCGCTATGGGCGGCGTCCTCTCCATTGGACAAAACAGAGCGGTTATCGTAGCCGAAGGGGATGTAAAAACCCGTTTTGCCGATGTCGCGGGAGTTGACGAAGCAAAGGACGAACTTGTAGAGGTTGTAGACTTTCTTAAAAGCCCCAAAAAGTACACCGAGATAGGCGGCAAAATTCCCAAAGGGGTGCTGCTTGTGGGTCCGCCGGGTACGGGCAAGACTTTGCTTGCGCGAGCGGTAGCAGGCGAGGCGGGGGTTTGCTTTTTCCGCATGAGCGGCGCGGATTTTGTGGAAATGTTTGTCGGCGTGGGGGCGGCGCGTGTGCGCGACCTCTTTAAGCAGGCGCGGGAAAAAGCGCCGTGCATCATCTTTATCGACGAACTTGACGCCATAGGCAAAAGCCGCTTTAACAACTTTTCCGGCAATGATGAGCGCGAGCAAACCCTCAACCAGTTGCTTGTGGAAATGGACGGCTTTGACGCTTCCAGCGGGCTTATCATTTTGGCGGCGACAAACCGCCCCGATGTACTTGACGCAGCGCTGCTCCGTCCCGGTCGTTTTGACAGGCAAGTGCTTGTTGACCGCCCCGACCTGTCTGGGCGCGAGGCTATCCTCAAAATTCATTCTAAGGATGTAAAACTTGACGCTTCTGTCGATTTGGAACTTGTCGCCCGCGGAACTTCGGGTTTTGCCGGCGCTGACCTAGCCAATATTGTAAATGAAGCAGCCTTGCTTGCCGTACGCGCCGGGCGCAGGCTTGTCTCTCAGCCTGACTTTAATGAGGCAATAGAAAAGGTTGCCATCGGTCTTCAAAAAAAGACCCGTGTACTAAAGCCGGAGGAACGCAGACTTACCGCTTACCACGAGGCGGGGCATGCGCTTGTAACCGCTAACACTCCAAACGCCGACCCTGTAACTAAGATTTCCATCATCCCGCGCGGTTTTGCGCTCGGTTATACACGGCAAATGCCGCTGGAAGACCGTTATACGATTACTCAGTCCGATTTGCTGGGGCAAATTGATATATTGCTCGGCGGACGCATTGCGGAAGAGATGATTTCCGGCGAATATTCCACAGGCGCAGCCAATGACTTAACACGGGCTACAGATATTGCCCGCAAGATGATTACCGACTACGGCATGAGCGAGCGCTTCCGCAATGTGGCGCTTACAAGCAGAAGCGCGGGCTCTTTGGGAACCGAAGACCACCATGAACCTATGTTTCAGCGTGAATATGCCGAAAGCACGCAACAGTATGTTGACGAGGAAATTGCCCGTATTGTCGAGAGCCGTTTTGCAAAGACAAAGAATACACTGGACAATTTGCGTGAAACTTTGGATAGAGTCGCCGCCGCGCTGCTGGAAAAAGAAACCCTGGACGAAAAGGAATTTAAGGCGCTGTTGCAAACATCCGCTTTAGGGCAATGCTGATTAAATCCTCGATTGGATTTCGGCGTTCCTTAGGCTAAACCCGCAACTGCCGCGCCGATTAAGGATGCCTGCTCAACCGGCATAACGATATAATCGTGGATGCCGAAGCCGGCAAGCGTCGTACGAAGCCGCGCCTCGAATGATTCGCGCAAGAAGTGATAGATGAGATAGGTAGTACCTTCTACGGCTATGCGGACAGGGGCAAGCGGATTGCCGCCGGCATTCATCTTGATAACTGCTGCCGCCGTAAGGCTTGAGCAGAGCAATGCGGCGCGTTCGGTAACAATGCCCGCCAGATAGCAGACGGCGGCTATCGCGTCTATTTCGTCCGGCGCAAATATGCCGCCAAAGCCGGCACCGGAAAGCGGCGAATGCAAGAATTCATTAAGGTCGCGTGTTTGCAGGCTTTCCATCCGCAGCAGTTCGTCCTGACGGGCGAATGCAAGAACGCCGTCTTCGACCGCCTTCTTAAAAATCCTAAGACAGAGTCCGCCAAGATATGCGCCGGACATAGCCTTTTCCACAGTATATGCGCCCGGATTTTTTGTTGCCGCGTCAAAATCCTTATCTATAAGCCCCTGATAGCGGAAGTTAAAATTTCCGGATTCGGTTACAATAATCTGAGGATAGGAGTTAGCGCCCAATTTTGGAATGACTGTTTCCGGGTAGGCTATGTTGAATCCGGTGCCGAGTATAAGCCCCATAACCTGCCCCGGCTCGTACTGCCGGTATTTTCCCGGCGCTTGATGCTCTTCCAGTTTGGACGGCTTTAGCGCCGGAATCTTTGCCGCTCCTGTAAGCAGAGCCGCCGCCGTATCATTTAATAGAACTATATGCTCCGGCGCTTTTAGTTTGAGTTTATGCAGCGCCGCGCAAAGTCCCGCCCCCACAGGGTGTCCTATAACATCCGGCGCGTCAATTTCTTTAGAAAAAACAAGAGGGATGCCGTCTCCATTTTTGGTAATTTCCATAGGGTACGAAAAACAGAATCCTATGCCGTTCAAATCCGGTTCGCGTTCCAGCAGAGGGGCGCACACACCGGCAAGCGCCGCGTAAAAGCCTTCAGCATCGAGTTTTCCTTGTGAGCCCGGCATAGATGCTTTGACAAGCCCCTCGCATACCGCGCCGCCTTCTTCGTCAAAATGGACAACAGCGGCGCGTAAATTTGTGCCGCCGGCATCCAGCGCCAGCACCTTCCTGCCGGCGGGCGGTTTTGCCGCCGGTTTTAAGTACGATGGAATCATCGGCATATAAGATTTTTTTCCGGCAAGCCCGCGTTCCGCGTCCCGTAAAAAGTCTGCAATGAGTATATCTCCGCAGCATACATCAAAATGAAAGCCATAAACACGGGCAAAATCCGCAAGTTCCGTTTTGTTAAATTTCATACCGCGCTCCAATTCATTATAGTTCTTACTTCATCCACAGTACATGGATGAGCGCATTTTTGTTTATATATATTCCTGATATTTACAAGCGCATAGGCGCTGCCGTCTACAGTATTGATACATTCAGTTACAAGATACAAAAGCCCCATACTGTAAATATATCCGCTTATTAGTATATCAAAATTACAGTTACGGACGCGGGATGCTATTTTACGCGCCGTTCCAAGGCTGCCTGTAAGTTTAAGTTCCGGCATGCCGTTTACTTCCACAAGTCCGGGCTCTATTTGTCCATAATGTATGCCCATGTTGATTTTAATTCGCAGCGCCTTGTTACGCTGAATTTTATTGTACAGATATGCCTCATGGCGGAGAAGCAGGGCGCAGCGCAGGCATTGAAACAAATGCCGTTCCATATTGTCCGCGCCATTGTCAGCGCCGCCGGTATTCCATACGGCAAACATATTGGCGTCAAAATAATTTTCGATTATGCCTTCTGTTTTATGGACGCAATTTGCGGCAAGCGCGTAAAATTTTGCAAGCAGCGCCAATTGCTGTTTTCGGGGAATAACGCGGGATTTTTCTTCCCAATTTTCTATTTCTATGTACATTACGCAGCCTCGCGGCGGCTTGGACTGCGGATTCAACATTGTTGTTGTTTCCGGAGCGTATGCTATATGAGTTTCGGAAAGCCTGCGGAATATAATATATAAAACAGTAAAATCAAAAATAATAAGGGCGGCAATTATAAAAGCAAATAGCCACAGTTCTTTTTTTGCCGCCGCAAGAATCAACAGGAAGCCGGGAAAAGGTTCTTTTAGCGCGGCAAAACAGAATGTGGGAACGGCAAAGTTAAGAATCAACAAAAAAACAGTAATTGCCGCCATGCGGGCGCAGGACAAGGCGCGGCAATCTTTTTGTTCCTTCATTTTTTGGGCTCCAATCCTTGCTTTGAGGGGGTGCCGGATGGGGTGCCGTTCTGTTTTACGGCGACTCCGCGCTCGCGGACAGACATCTCTTTTTTATTATGAATTATTTTTTTTGGCATATTGTTTTCTTTATATTCTGTTTTTTTTGATATATTGTCTTCCTTGACATTTAATTTCCGCGCCTTATCGTTTAATTTTTCTAACAGGTCTATACCGGCGGCATCTGTTTCTTTTAAGCGTGAAGAAGCAATCGCGGATTCTCCGGTTTTTTCCGCAAGGTAAGAAATGTTGGTTTTCATTTCTGATGACATAGAAAGCAGTTCTTCGACGGCATCCAGAGCGGCATCTGTTTCGGCTTTTATTTTTTTTGACGATTCTCTTGCCTGTGCCGTTCCTTCTTCGATTTTTTCCAGGCTTGATGTTATTGTTTCCGATACATTTGTTTCTTTGGATATTGCCGCCTTAATATTATTTGCGAGTATATCAATTTCGCCTACAAGGGCATTGGTAACCCCGAATGTATCTTCTATTGCGGATGCCATTTTTACAACGGACGCTATGCGTTCCCGTATTGCCGAAAGAGTCTTTTTGGAAGTCTGAGACTGTTCGGCGGTGGTTTCGGAAAGTTTGCGTATTTCTTCGGCGACAACGGCAAAGCCTTTGCCCGCCTCGCCGGCATGCGCCGCTTCTATGGCGGCGTTCATAGACAACAAATTTGTACGCGCCGCTACTACTGTAATTACTTTGTTTAATTCGAGAAGAGTCTGCGAGTCCGCTTCTACTTTAGTTATCATTTCTGACGATTTTTTAATGTTTTCGTGTTCCTGTTCTGAACTTTCCACAAGTGAATGAAGCCTTTCGCTCAACTGCGCCGTCTTTTTTTCGATAGACGCTATCGCGTCTGTCATTTCCTGTATCGCGTTTGTTGATACTTCAAGTTCGCCGGATTCTTTGTGTATCTGCTTGTTAAGTTCGGTAAGTTCCATATCTATGCGGAGGGTCTGCTGTTTTATCAGCGTTGTTTTATTGTGCATATCACAGTCGGCGCTGTTCAACTTTAACGCCGTCTCGCGTATTGACGATGAGGCGCGTTCAACATTCTCAATGCCGGCTTCCAGTCCGGCGCGTCCATTTTTTACATCGTCAAGAGCGGCGCGTACTTCCATACAGTAAGCGCTGACGGCGGCATTTATTGCCCCAAGGTTTTCCGACAACAGATGCGCTTCTTCGGCATTGCAGGCGGGAGGGTTCCCCGAAAAACCGCCTTTAGACTGCCCGTGTGAAAATTCCGCAAGAGCCGCAAGCGGAAGGAAAAGCCGTCTAAAAACCACAATAAGAACGGCGCTTAGTACAAAAAGCCCCGCCGCCAGCGCGCCGGCAAAGCCCGCAATAAGTATGCCGGGAATGCCGTCTGAGAAAGTATCCCTAAGGACGACAAAAAAAACCGCGCCGGCAAGCAGCGCCAAAACAAGCAGCGCCGAAATAGCGGTGCCGGTAACAATCTGATAATAATTTTTTTTCCGCGTTCCCATTATGTACTCCATTTAGCGCAGCAAATAGTCCAGGTCTATCTCGCAGGCGGCGCAGGGCATTTCCACATTGAATGCTTCCAGCACCGCCGGATGAACTTCGCCAAACTCCCCTACCCTGCCGCCTTTGTAAAGTATTTGCGCCGCCCGCCCGCGTATAAACCGCGCATCGTCCCCGTCCAGCGCCGCCACCTCAAACTCACGGTTCAGGTAGTAGAACAAGGTCTGAATCTGGGCAGAGAGCGTGTTAAAGTTCGCGTCCTGCGCGGCGTACAAAAATGCCGCATACTGGCGCGTAGCCGTGCCATAATTGCGTTTAGCATCCTTAAAAGCCACCTTTCCGGTTTCAAAAATCCTGTGCGGATATGCCGCATTAGCGGACACCTGCTCGCTCTTCATCAGATTGGGCAGTATGCTGTCCCTTACATATTCAAACTTTTCGCTCATAGGGTTTGCTATCCTTACAATTCCTGCCGCATTACCGCTCATCATGTCGACCAGTTCCTCGCGGGAACCGAGGTAGTTGTAAATCATTTCCTGATACCCCATGCCAACCAGCGCCGCCTTTACCTTGCGGCTAAGAATGGTAATGGGAGAGAGCCTACCCATCGTAAATTCGGCGGGTTTTTGCGGGGTAAAAGAAGAGAGCCCGCGCCCAATCATCACATCTTCCATGACATCGGCGGCGTGGAGGTAGTCGTTGCGGTACGGGGGCAGCCTGCAAAGTATGCCGGGAACCCCCGTTCCTTCCGGGACGCCCCGTTCCAGCGCGGTTATGCGTTCGGCATCGCAGCCCATTCTTTCGAGCGCGGCGGCACATTCCTTGCCGTCTAATTTTTCGCCCAGGTATTTTTCTATGCGTTCCAGAGAACAGAATACCGGTTCCTGAAAATAGAACGGTGTCGTATAAAGTTTGCCAAAGGCGGTATCAAAGGCGCTCCTCACATCGACAGGTTCTATCTCGTAGCCCTGGTCGGCAAAGTCGCAGGCAACTATAGACGCCGACAGCGTTACCGCGTGAAGGCCGGTGCCTGTTATTTCTATAAATAATTCGCTGTCCCCTACCTGAACAGCGCCCAAATCCGCCGAGTTGATGATGGGCGGATACGAAAGAATCCCTCCGCCTGAGTCAAGCAGCAGCGGGTGTAGCGGCTCGTTTTCCTGAATAAAGGCATATTCCTTGCCTTTTGGATGTTGTTTTAGTATTTCGCGGAGGGTTAGCGGCGAGTCCCATTGGAGCGGTACAAACGAAACCGAATCGGGGTCAACGCCCTTGTAACGCACGGGCCATTTTATAGCGGCGGCGCGGTACAATCCCATCGAAACGGTGCGGCGTTTGCGCCCGTAGTTCCACGCGATTTTTTCCTGCGTTTGTATAACATCGCGCAGGGAAGCGTCCGTTATCGTTTTGCCTTTGGCGATAAAGCCCGCAATGTATGGACGGACGCCTTTTACAGTTTCTTCCACAATAATGTGTTTTTTGGCGTCTTTCATAGCGCCGGGCGCGGAAAAGAACGGGTAGAAGGGCTTTTTCCCCGTATGGTAGACGCGCAGTTGACGGGCGCAGCCGGCTGTGCTCCAGAGGTCGGGGCGGTTTGTGTCGTTTAGTTCGATTTTAAGAATCCGCTCGATTTCGGCAAGTGTTTTGTCCGAATCCTCGTCCAATTCCGCCTTCGCGCAGGTAAGGGCGCTCTCAAATTCCTCACGCGCCTTCCAGCGCCTTCCGGCTAAGGTGTAAAACAATTCTTCGTTTACTTCGATTTTTGGCATTTGCGCTAAGTATAGCGCAAGGCGGCTGCGTTGCGCTATTCCCCCGTATTGCCTATTTATTCATAAAAAATTACAATGCGGGGGACGGCGGTAAAATTCATATTTGCCGTTACAGGCAAAAAATTCTCAAGAGAAAGGGGGTTATATGAGCAAAAACCGGCTGCTTTCCGGCGTGGAAATACCGGGCGGCAAAAAAAAGAAAATGAGCGTTGAACTTTCTACGGCGCTAAGGTTGACGGTGTATTTTGGCGCCGCAATATGCATACTCATTATGCAGATTTATACAACCGACCTTATGGACAAAAATATTTTAGAAACCGCGGACATAAACCGCCGCTACCTGCTTGTACTTGCCGAAGCAATTTCAAAAATGGTCAGTGTGGACGAACTCAAACAGTTCCAATCGGAGGCGGACACTTCAAAACCGGAATACCTAGCCCTCAAAAAAAGGCTGGCAGACTTTGCCCGCAGGTACAAAGTACGCTATGCCTCTTTTTTCAAGTTGACCGAAGACGGCAAGCATTTTTATTACATAATAGATAATGTAGAAGACCCGGAAACATGGGACTCTTTTAAGAACATTTACGAAGTTACCGAGAACATTACCCCCCATGTCTTTAACGGCAAGCCTTTCGTTACGGAGTTAGGGCAGTACGACCCCAACTGGGACAGTCTGATGTACGCTTTTTACCCAATGTTTGACTCAGACGGCAGCGTATACTGCGCGGCAGACATAGACGCGGAAGACATCTTTTATACCACTCAGTTGACAGATTCCCGCAAGTACACCACTTATATGTTCATTTTGCTGGCAATAGGCGTAATGACCGGATTTTTGAATATGTTTCTCTACCGGAAGCAGGCATTGAGGAACGAAAGCGCCAACAAAGCAAAGAGCCAGTTTCTGGCAAATATGAGCCACGAGATACGCACCCCGATGAACGCGATAGTCGGCATGTCCGAATTGATACTGCGCCAGCCGCTTGACGACAATGCCCGCGAATATGCGCAAGGCATTAAGCAGGCGGGGGCAAATCTCCTTTCTATAATCAACGATGTGCTGGACTTCTCCAAAATTGAGGCAGGCAAACTTGAACTGGTAGAGTCTCCATACCTGCTCGCTTCCCTCATAAATGATGTGGTAAACATTATCAGAATGAGGCTTGTCGACAAGCCTGTGCGTTTTTACACAAACATAGACTCGAACATACCGAACAACCTTATGGGGGACGAAGCGCGGCTCCGTCAAATTCTGCTGAATCTGCTTGGCAACGCGGTAAAGTACACCTCTCAGGGTTATATCAGTCTGACTATAGTTATCGCGGAGGATACAGAAACTGGCGGCATAAGGGCGGATGGTCCGCCGCTGCCAAAGGTACGGCTCAAAATAACCGTAGCGGACAGCGGCATAGGCATAAAAAAAGAAGACCAGGAGGAATTGTTTAGCGAATTTACTCAGTTGGATTTGAGGCAAAATAAGAACATAGAGGGCACCGGTTTGGGGCTGGCTATATGCTGGCGGCTTTGTTCCGCAATGGGCGGCAGGCTTACAGTACATAGCGAGTACGGGAAGGGCTCTGATTTTACCGCCGTCATTTCTCAGTATGTGGTTTCCGAGTCGCCTTTTGCCCGTGTAGACCGTCCTGAAGATAAGCGGGTGCTTATATACGAAAGACGGCTTGTCTACGCCCGTTCGGTCTCATGGTCGCTGACAAACCTGAAGGTACCCTGCATGGAAACGCACAACCTTGTGGAAATGGAGAATGCGTTAAAGACCGGCGACTGGAACTACATATTTACAGGTTACGGGCTTTACAGGAATGTGCTGCCCATGCTTGAGAAGCATAAAAAAAAGGCGGGGATTGCGCTTATGACAGAGCAAAGGATGGACGCGGCAATACCCAATGTACGCTTTGTTTCCATACCGGCGCAGGCGCTCGCCATAGCGAATGTACTAAATGATGAGCCTGACACGCGAAATTATTTCGAGGCTGGAAATTTAAGTTTTGTAAAGTTCTCCGCCCCCACGGCGCGGGTTCTTATTGTTGACGATATGCCGACCAACCTGAAGGTAGCGGAGGGTTTGCTTGCGCCTTATGGAATGATAGTCGACACCTGTTTGAGCGGCGCTGAGGCAATTGAATTTGTAAAACGGCGCGAGTACGACCTTGTATTTATGGACCACATGATGCCCGAAATGGACGGAATAGAGGCGCTTGATACGATACGGGAACTGGGCGGCGATTGCGAAGACCTGCCGGTTGTGGCGCTTACCGCCAACGCGATAACGGGCATGAAGGAAATGTTTTTAGCGAGGGGCTTTAACGGATATTTGGCAAAGCCCATAGAAATAAGCAAACTGGACGGCATACTTTCCACATATATAAGGCGCGAAAAATGGGAAAAACCGCGTTTGCAGCGGACTGAGCCGGAAATAGAAACATTATTTAATATACCCGGCGTTGATACCAAGCGCGGAATGCTTCTATGCGGCGGCAAACTTGACGGGTACAGGCGTGTGCTGGAGTCATTTTGCGGCGATACCCGCGAGCGCGTAGAACGGCTGCGGGATTTTGCCGATACAATAGAAGAAAACGGCGAGATAAATTTAGCGGACTTTACAATACTGGCGCACTCAATAAAGAGCGCTGCGGCTTCGATAGGCGCGCGTTCAGAATCTGACGAGGCGGCGCGTCTGGAGGCGGCGGGAAAAGCAGGAGAGCGTGATGTAATTTTGCCGGCATTGCCGGGCTTTACAGAAAGGCTTGCCGATTTAGAAGAACGCATCCGTTCCGCGCTGAATTTGCGGCAAAACGAGGCATCAAACGAGGCATCAAACGGGGCGGAAAATGCTCTGCTTGACGGTGAAACGACCAATTTGCTAAAGGACTTTACCGCCGCGCTGGATGCTCAGTCTATAGATGCCATTGACAACTGCCTTGATTCCCTCATAGAAAAGACGGCGGCTAATCCGCGGTTAAAATCCGCAATGGATGAAATATCCGGCTTTGTGCTTACCGGCGACTACGATAAGGCGGCGGCGCAGGCGCGGAAAATAATAGGGGAGAAATTATGAGTAAAACCCGCGAACTTATTGTAATGGTCGACGATGACTCGGCTATATTACGAGCCGGAAAAAATGTACTGTCGGAGCGCTATGCTGTGGCAACTTTTTCCAGCGCAAAAAAATTGTTCGAATTTCTAAAAACGAACAAACCCGCCCTCATACTGCTTGATGTTATGATGCCCGAAATGGACGGCTACGAAACCATCAAAAAGTTAAAGGCGGACGAGAACGGTAAAAATATACCGGTCATCTTTCTTACCGGCAAAACGGACGCGGAAAATGAACTCGAAGGTCTTGGTTTAGGCGCGATAGACTATATCTCCAAACCTTTTATCCCGCCCCTCCTGTTAAAACGGATAGAGGTGCATCTGCTGGTTGAATCGCAAAAACAAACGCTGGAACAGCAATCCCGGCAACTTCAGGATTTTAACGACAATCTGCGGCTAATGGTCGAAGAAAAGACAAAAACGGTCATAGTTTTACAGAACGCCATCATCAAGACGGTAGCGGAATTAGTAGAGTACTGGGACGACATAACAGGCGGACATGTAGACCGCACAATGAGGGGCGTGGAAATTATGATAGACGCCCTAAAAGAGCGCCGCCTTTACCCTGCCGATATGGAAGGCTGGGACATTGACCTGCTCCTTCAGTCTTCCCAAATGCACGATGTAGGCAAAATTGTGGTAAATGACGACATACTCCGCAAGCCCGGTCCGCTGGACAAGGCGGAATTTGACGAAATAAAAAAACACACCACCTACGGAGTTCAGGTAATAGACAAAATTCGCGCCGCCGCGCCGGAAAATGACTTTTTGAATTATGCGGAAATTTTTGCCGCCACCCACCATGAACGCTGGGATGGAAGCGGCTATCCTAAAGGGCTAAGCGGGGAACAAATACCGCTTTTGGGGCGCATTATGGCATTTGCCGATGTTTATGACGCGCTTGTTTCGACTCGTCCGTACAAAAAACCGTTCCCCCACGAGCAGGCTGTATCTATAATTCAAAAGGGGCGCGGAACTCAATTTGACCCCGCCATTACCGATGTATTTTTAGAAGTGTCCGGGCGTTTTAAGACAGCCGGATAACAGCCGGATAACAGCCGAATAGAGGACACTTGTTTTTTCGTTATTTTGAAGTATCATTAAGCAACGGAAGATAATTGTATATTTGCGGAAGGGCAAAACAATTAAAAACACTTATAGGAGAAAATTATGCAGGATGTACGAAAAATTACAGACGGCGTATACTGGGTAGGCGGCTGCGACCGCAGACCCAAGGCGTTTGAGGGTGTGTACGATATACCTCGCGGCGTATCGTACAACAGTTATTTTATTGACGACACAAAAACAGCGCTGCTCGATACGGTTGATAAAACTGTATCCGGCATTTTCTTTGAAAATCTGGAACATGTGCTCAAAGGCAGAGCGCTAGATTATGTGATTGTCCACCACATGGAGCCTGACCACAGCGCGGTGCTTGACGAAATAGTCCGGCGTTTCCCAAAAGTTAAAATCGTTACCAACGAAAAAGTCGTGGAAATGATTAAACAATTTTTTACGATGGACATTGATTCGCGGGCTGTTCTTGTCAAAGAAGGCGATACATTCAGCACGGGAACGCACACCTTTGCTTTTGTAATGGCGCCTATGGTGCATTGGCCCGAGGTTATGCTTTCCTACGAAACAACAAAAAAGATACTGTTTTCGGCGGACGCATTCGGCACCTTCGGAGCGCTTAACGGCAACATTTTTGCCGATGAGGTCAATTTTGCCGATGAATGGCTGCCGGATGCCCGCCGCTACTACACGAACATTGTGGGCAAGTACGGCGACCAGGTGCAGATGGCGCTTAACAAGGCGGCGGGGCTGGACATTGCGTTTGTATGCCCGCTTCATGGTCCCATCTGGCGGAAGAATTTTGCGTGGTATCTAAATAAGTACCAGTACTGGAGCAGTTATACGCCGGAAGAAAATGCCGTGCTTATAGCATACGCTTCTGTATACGGACACACGGAAAATGCCGTGAACATACTGGCAAGCGAACTTGCCGAGCGCGGCGTAAAAAATATTTCGGTATATGATGTATCACAGCACGCGACAGATGTTATAGTTTCCGAGGCATTTCGGTGCAGCCATCTGGTGTTTGCTTCCACAACATACAATGCCGGGATTTTTATCCGTATGGACGAAGCGCTCCGCGATATAGAAGCGCACGGTTTACGGAACCGGACTGTTGCCTTTATCGAAAACGGCTCGTGGGCGTGTTCCTCCGGCGAACTTATGCGCGGTATTTTTAGCAATCTAAAGGATATGCGTTTTATTGACGGCGATGTCAGTATTACCTCGTCTGTAAAAGACGATACCCGCAAAAGCCTTGCCGCGCTTGCCGACAAAATTACCGCTACTATGCCCAAAAATGAAATCGCGCCGCATACAGCCGGAGCGGTTGACATTCCGCCGTTCTTCAAACTGAGTTACGGGCTCTTCCTCCTTACCGCCCGCGATGGCAGCAAAGACAACGGCTGTATTATCAATACGGCGGTACAACTTACAGATACGCCAAAGCGCATAACAATTTCCGTTATACGAAAAAATTATACCTGCGACATGATAAAAAAGACCGGCGTCTTTAATGTAAGCATCCTTAAACAGGATACGCCCTTCAGCGTGTTTCAGCGTTTCGGCTTTAAGAGCGGACGCGATGAAGAAAAGTTTGCGGACTGTCCAACCAAGACGCGGAGCGCCAACGGCTTGATATACGCGCCGATACACTCCAACGCCTATATATCCGGCAAGGTTATTCAAAGCATCGACTACGATACGCATACGCTATTTATAGCCGATGTTACAGAGTCTGCGGTACTGTCTGCTGAGCCTTCTGTAACTTACCAGTACTACTCTGATAACATTAAACCTAAGCCGCCTGTAGGCTTTAAGAAAAAAGGCTATATCTGCAAGGTATGCGGTTATTTCCACGAAGGCGAGGAACTGCCCGCCAGCTTTATATGCCCGCTATGTAAACACGGCGTAGATGTATTTGAAAAAATAGGATGGTAGTGTACGCAGGATTAACTTTTGTTAATCCTGCGTATCGAAAAATGCGCCGTGCTTTTGCCCGGCGCATTTTGCATGTTATATTTACCGGCATTTATTATGCGCCTTGTACATACAGAAAGCGGACATATTTATATACACGACGGTATGCGTCCTGACAGCATAATTGACGCAATAATCGAAACAGATTATCAGGAAGAAATTTGCGTATCATTGGACTGGAATCCTGCCTTTATAGCGGAATTGATGTACGCCGGATTTTTGGTTATGTCATTTAAGGCGGAAGATACCGGACATTACATACTGCTTCCCAAACACCATCTTACACGGACAGTTATTTTCTTTGACGAACTGCACATAGGCAGAACCATAAAACGCCTGCTGCCCCGCTACGAATTACGCGCCGGTTACGACATTAACATAATTATCCAAAAATGTATTGATGTTCACGGTGATGACTGGCTTACGCCGCCGCTTGTTGAATGTATCAAAATAATTGACAAAGCCCGGTGTAGTCCGGCGCGTCCTTTTGCCTTTGGCATTTTTTGCAACGGAAAACTTGCCGGCGGAGAATTCGGCATAATAGCCGGAAATGTATACACAAGTTATTCAGGCTATTACGAAGAAAATTCCGCCGGACGCGCCCAGATGATACTTACGGCGCAGTATTTGCG
>JAIROZ010000034.1 GCA_031257255.1 Spirochaetaceae bacterium
GGCTTTATGGTCGGTTCCCCTTACCAGACGCCGGAGAACCTCCTTGCCGACCTTCGTTTTTTGGAAGAATTGCAGCCGGACATGGTCGGCATAGGTCCATTCATACCGCAAAAAGACACACCGTTTGGCGGCGAGCGTCAAGGCTCGCTTGCCCAAACCCTGCGTATGGTAGCGCTGGCGCGGCTGCTCTTACCCCATGCCCTCATCCCGGCGACAACGGCGCTCGGCACCATATCGCCGGACGGGCGCGAGCAGGCGCTCAAAGCCGGCGCGAATGTGGTAATGCCGAACCTGTCGCCCACGGCGGTACGCAAACACTACGCCCTCTACGACAACAAGATTTGCACAGGCGACGAAGCCGCCGAATGCCGTTACTGTCTGGAAGGGCGCATACGCCGCGCCGGCTTTACGCCCAAAATGGTTCGGGGGGATGTATGCGCCAAAGGCGCATAGCGCGGTTAGTATTTGAATCTAAGGGGGGGGGGGGGGGGTAGTAATAAAAGCGCTTTGAAAAACGCCTTGGATTCCGCAAGGAAGCCGGGCGTTTTTTCTATGCACAGGGCGGTGTTTTCCGCCCTGCACGCCGCCTCAAGTTCGCGGGCGCGCTCGGCAAGTACATTGCATCCTATGTTTGCAAACGATGATTTTGCGGCGTGTACTTTTATTGTGTAATTCCGCCATTCGGATTTATTAAAACTTTCTTCTATATCGGAAATCAGCGGCGGAAACCCGTCAATAAATTCCTGAAGAATTATCGCGTAAGTTTCCTCGCTGCCTCCTGAATGTTTTAAGCCGGTTGCAAAATCAATATGAAATTCCGGTGTATCAAGACGCGATAAATATTTTTCAAATTCCGACATTTCCCGGCGCGGCGTTCCGTCCGGCTGCCAGCCCCGCATCTCTATCTTATTAAAAGGAAGCCATTTAGCGAGAACCGCGTTCAATTCATCGCCGTCCATAGGCTTTGGCAAAAAGCCGTTCATCCCGGAATTCAAAAATTGTTCTTTTACGCCGGAAATAGCATTGGCTGTAAGCGCTATCACAGGCGAGTCTACTCCGGCGGCGCGCATTTTTGCCGTGGTTTCAATGCCGTCCATTTCCGGCATCATGTGGTCCATAAAAATTATGTCGTAGCGTTTTTCGCCTATTTTTTGCAATGCTTCCATTCCGCTGTATGCCGCGTCCGCTTTGATATTGTGCCTTTCCAAAAAGCCGAGCGTTACTACAATGTTAAAGCGTACATCATCTACAACAAGAACATTTACATTCTCGCCTTCTTTTACACGGACAAAACTATTAAAGGCTGTATTATCCTCGGCAAGATTTTCGTCTCCCGGAGTAAAAGGCAGGCTTAATGTAAATGTGGAACCTTTTTGATATTCGCTTTCTACGCTTATTTCTCCGCCCATAAGACTTGCCAGTTGCCGGCATATAACAAGCCCCAATCCCGTTCCTTTTATTGCCCTGGTTTTTCTTTCGTCCATACGCTGAAAAGGCGAAAACAATTTGTCTATATCTTCCTTTTTTATGCCTATGCCGCTGTCTGTAACCTTTGCAATAATTAATTCTTTGCCGTCTTTTTTTATTTTTTCTACCGAAAACCGTACAAAGCCTTCGTTTGTATATTTTATCGCGTTGCTTATCAAATTAGTGAATATTTGCCGTATGCGCGTTTCATCGCCGTACATCCAGACAGGTACATTCTGATTTATGTCAATATCAAATTTAAGGCTTTTGTTTTGTATAAGGAATTTACTTAAACTGCTGACATTATCTACAAGAGCGCGTAAATTAAAATGAATAGGCGAAATAGCAGTCTTTCCCGCTTCAATCTTGGAAAAATCAAGAATATCATCAATTATTTCCACAAGAGAGCGGCTCATTTTTTTTATATCGGTAAGAAAGTGTTTCTGCGTATCATCGAGATTTCCGCTTGGAAAAAGCGTACTCATGCCTATAATCGCGTTCATAGGCGTGCGGATTTCATGGCTCATATTGGCAAGAAACGCCGCTTTTGCGTCTGACGCCGCCATAGCTTTCTGCGCCAGTTCCTGCGCTTCTACCGCTTGTTTTTCTATTTCTATTGTTTTTTCTTCAAGGCTTGCCGTAAGATAATAGCGGCAGTTCTCCACTTTATTATGTCCGTTGAATATCGCTTTTGCCATATCACGGCAGGTTTTATAGCCGCAGCCCTGACAATTCATCATATCGCTTGTATTAGCTTTTTTCATACGCAGATATATTTGCTGCAACTCATCTGTATTTGGATATTTTATATTATCGCGCAAATATGAACTTGATAAAAACACACGCTGCGGATATATGTCTTTTTTATAATATTTAAACAAGTTAATACGGTCTTTAATCTGCGTAAAAAATGTATTCGATTTTTTGAGTATGTTAAATACGCGGTTTTCCTGAGTTTCGATGCTCTCGCGTTTTGCGCCTACAGCGGTTCCCCGGTAACATCCAAATCTACAATTGTTGCAGTCGACAAACGCGGCATCGCCTGACTCTGTGTTCAATTCGTTCAAATAAATAAAAGCCGGTTCATGATTATATGCTCTTACTTTATACGGTATTTTGCCGGCTATGTTCTGGTATACTTCAAACAATCCGTTCTGCCATGTTATCTGTATTCCGCAGGATGGCACAGGTCCATCAAAAAAGCTTTTATCTATATTTAATATACTAACATGATTTTTACGCTGATATTTTGTTATATTCGATATTGAGACATTATATTTGATATATCCTTCGGTTTCAAATTCCCTTTTTTTTGCTATGCATGGGGTAACAGCCGCAATTTCGCAGTCATCATATTGATGAAAAAAATTCCGTATCATTATCGCGGTAAAAACAAGCGGAGAATGAATAGGCGCTAAGTATGGCAAAAGTTCCGGTTTATATATCTTGCAGTAAGATACAATTACAGGACAACTTGAGGCTATCAACGGGAACCGGGTTCTGCGGGCAATGCAGTCGCGGTAAGCAAGCGCCATAAGTTCGCCGCCAAATGCTCCGTCAAAAACAGCCCGGACGCCGAGCGAGCGCAGCCAGCCGTTAAAATGGAAGCGGTTTGGTATATAGGCGGCGGAAGCGAGCGCCGTAATAACAACAATTTTTTTCCCTGCTGCAATATCGTTAAAAAAATCATCGCTGTCGTCAACAAAGTACCGGGCTCCGCGTGTGCAGGCTTCCACACATCTGCCGCACCCTATACATAGTTCATCCCGTATAGACATTGCTTCGCCTGAATCGTCTATACACTCCTTAACCGGGCATACTGAAATGCACACACGGCAATTGTTGCAGCGTTCCGCCCGGACGCCTATGCATCCTGAAGGCGGTTTTTGTTCACTCATGTTCCAATTTTAGAGTGATAGTGCAGACATCGCAGACTTCGGGCGGACCAAAGTACTGAATTGCGCCCGGATAAACAAAACTTGTTTTTTCCGCCCAAAGCGAGCGCGAGGCGGCAAATGTTTTGAACGGCTTGCCGTCCAAATCCACAAGCGCCTTCTTTATTACAGGCTTGCTGGAACCATGCCGCCTTTCCAAATTCATCATCATAGTGAGAGGGATGCCGCCCGCTACCCATTCGCCGGCGCTCTTGCTCAAATTGCGGACGCTGGAAATATAGCCGGTAAGCCCGCCCGCTATGAGCAGGAAGGCGGTAAAGCCCAGACTGTAACAATAGTCGGCGTCAAAGTTAGACGGCGCTGCGGCGCGTCCTTCGTAGCCGAAAAAGTGCGTAAGCGGTGAAAATTTGCCGTTGTACTTCCCTTCTTTTTTGAGGGCGGCAAGGCGTTTTTTTGCAAGATGAACAAGCAATTTTTCGGTCTCTATTAGCGAAACCTGTACATTGCCGTGCGGGTCGCGCTCCCTGAGCAGTTGCCCGGCAATATCTTCCGGCAGACTTTCAAAGGTTTCTTTTGCCGCCGCGCTCAACGCGCCGCAAACACGCTCCCGTTTTGTTTCCGGCGTCTGCGCCTCAAAACTATCATCGCGGGCTACTATCTCGTTAATTTCGCTTATCAATGCCTTCATCTCAGGGACAAATTCGACAAGCCCCTCCGGCACAAGCGCCACGCCGAAATTATCCCCTGCCGCCGCCCGTTTTACGATAGAATCGCAGATTGTATTGACAATTTCTGTTAATGAAGTACCGCGCCCGGCAACTTCCTCAGATATAAAGCAGACATTTGGATGAGTCTGCAACGCCGCCTCCAGCGTAATATGGCTTGCCGTGCGCCCCATTAGCCTGATAAAGTGCCAGTATTTTTTGGCGCTGTTCGCGTCCCGCATTATGTTGCCTATCAATTCGCTGTAAGTCTTTACCGCCGTGTCAAACCCGAAGGATGCCTCGATAAATTCATTCTTTAGGTCGCCGTCTATCGTTTTGGGACAGCCGATAACCTGCGTCTTCATTCCATTTGCCAAAAAGTATTCGGCAAGGAGGGCGGCATTGGTGTTGCTGTCATCCCCGCCTATTATTACAACCGCGTCAAGGTTCATTTTTTTTGCGGTTTCAAGGCTTGCCGCAAATTGTTCCGGCGTCTCTATCTTTGTACGCCCGGAACCTATGATGTCGAAACCGCCCGTGTTGCGGTGCCTGTTGATTATGGAGGCGGTAATTTCGGTATGTTTGCCTTCGATAAGTCCGGCGGGACCGCCTAAAAAGCCGAAAAGCCGCGATTCGCTATTGCCTTTTTTGAGCCCGTCAAAAATCCCCGCTATTACATTATGCCCGCCCGGCGCTTGTCCGCCTGAGAGAATAACGCCCACATTCAACTGTCTGCTTGATGCCTCATTTTTGCCCGGCACAAAACACGCAACGGGCTTTCCGTAGGTATGTTTGAATAGTTCCTTGAGTTCCGCCCTGTCCGCAAGAGACTCGGTAGGTTCCCCAAGTTTGATTGAAATACCGCTTACATTACCCGAAATTTCATCGGGAAGTTTGGCATAATAGTTATACCTGATTTTTTGTAGAGTTGAGATTTCCATTGGATGCTCCTAACTTGGCAATTTTGTATTCAGTATCGACCGAAATGACCTTAATGTCAAGAGTATTTTCTAAAAATCACGGTAATTTATTCTATTGCGATAAGTTCAACTTCAAAAATGAGTACAGCATTGGGCGGAATCGGGTAACCAGCCATATCGCCGTAGCCTAAATCCGGCGGAATATAAAGAGTGAATTTACTGCCCACATTCATTAGTTGTATGCCTTCCGACCAGCCTTGGATAACTTCGTCCAACTGGAATTGCGCCGATTCGCCGCGTTCGTAAGAACTGTCAAAAACCGTACCGTCAAGCAGACGTCCTTCGTAATTGACGGTAACTATGCTTTCCGCATCCGGCTTTTTACCGGAACCGCGCTTCTCTACCTTATACTGCAAGCCGCTTTTTGTGGTGATTACGCCGCTTTTTTTGCCGTTGTCCGCCATAAATTTTTTGGACTTTTCAATTTCCACCGTTTTTTGTCCTTCTACAGCCCTCATAAGCGCGGTTTCGACTTTTTTGGAGGCATCCTCCACACTAACAACCGCCTCTTCAGAGATGACCGCCTCCAGTCCTTTGAGGAATTCCGTTTTGTTAAATTTGAGTGTAAAACCGGCGCTTTCAACAAGATAATAACCAAGCGCGGCACCGACCGCGTAACTTGTTTCCTCGTCTAATACCTTGCCCTCTTCAAAACTGTCGGGAAGAGTCGACATAACATTTTCAAAATCCAGCAGCATCTTCTTGCTTGCCATCTGGTCGCAAAGTCCGTCCGTAAAACGCCGTCTGTCAAATTCGATATTTAAGGATTCATAGGCTAGTTGAGCGCCTATTACAACGCCCATCGAATAACTAATTTCGCCGTCAAATTCTATAGCGCTGGAATTATTATCTGCGGAAAAAACACCCGCCGTGAAAAAACAGGCAAAAAATATAAAAAGTAAGTTTTTTTTCATGTTAATTTGGTAGTGAATGTGTAGTGGACAGTGGACAGTGGGTAGTGGACAGCATCTGTTCTAGGAGGTAAGCAAGTACTAATGCTTTTATCCGCGTTAGTACTTGCTTCCCGTCCTCAAATACTGTTCACTGTTCACTCACCACTGTCCACTGATAATCACTGAATCTCCACAGTGCCGCCGGCATCTGTTACGGACTTTTTGATTTTTTCGGCTTCGTCTTTGCTTACGCCCACTTTTAACGGTTGGGGAGCGCCCTCAACGAGGTCTTTTGCCTCTTTAAGACCGAGCCCTGTCGCGGCGCGTACTTCCTTAATTACGGCAATCTTCTTTGCGTCATCAAACGCCTTTAGAACTACCGTAAATTCGGTTTTTTCTTCAGCCGCTTCCGCCGCCGCCCCTGCCGCCGGAGCCGCGCCTACCGCCGCTACCGCTACAGGCGCCGCCGCAGACACCCCGAATTTTTCTTCCATTGCCTTTACAAGGCTGGAAACCTCTAGCACCGTCATTGACGCAATCGCGTCTAAAATCTGGTCTGTTGTTAATGCTGCCATTATCTTCTCCTTAATCAATATTTTTTACCCGACAGAGACAGCCTCGACGCTCTCGCGCATGAAGTCTGACGGGAATTTACACTATATAGGAAGATTAGACTTCCGTATTTCATTAAACGCCTCTTTAAGAATCTCAACCGTTTCGGCGGAATTGACTATCTTTTCCTCTTTTATTTCGGTTACTTCAAGAGTTTGGGTGTTTACATGAACTACCTTACCAGAATTTAACTTTATTACATATTCCGGCATAAAATCCTCCATATATAAAGGAAACGCTTGCCTGCGTTTCCTTTATCGCCCGGCTAAGCAGCCTCCGATTTTTTATCGGCAACAGCTTTTACCGTACGGACAAGCCGCGACGGTATGTCGTTGAGGGCGGCGGCGAGATTACGCGCCGGCGCGTTCATTACCGACATAAGCATCGCTATCAACTGATTCTTGCCCGGCAGTTTCGAGAACGCCGCTATCTGCGCGGCATCGTACACAGTATTCCCGACTATGCCGCCTTTAACATGCAATGCCGGGTTTTCTTTTGTAAAGTCGAGCAGAATTTTTGCCGCCTCGTTGGAATCCTTTGGGGCTATCGCTATTGCCGTGGGTCCGGTAAGGTATTCCGAAGCATCGGGCGCGGACAACTCGGCAAACGCGATGCGGGCATAGTTATTCTTGATAACTTTGTACAACGCCTCTTTTGCCCGTAACTGCTTGCGCAGGTCTGTAATCTGAGAGACGGTAAGCCCCCGGTATTCCGTAAAGATAAAATCGGGGCTGCCGCCCGTTACAAACGCTTCCTTGGTCTCTTTGATAGCGGCGACCTTCGCTTCCTGTATTTTTTTTGCGACTATAGCCATTGCGTCCTCCTATTCCTTGACTAATACCCAAACGCCCGGTCCCATACTGGACGAAACCGACACGGTTTTTACAAACTCGCCTTTTGCGTCAGCGGGTTTTTTGCGCCGGACTTCCGCGATAACGGCTTTTATATTTTCCGCTACCTTATCCGCATCCATAGAAACCTTACCCGCCGCCAAGTGGACTATGCCTGTTTTATCGGCGCGGAATTCCACGCGCCCTTTTTTTAGTTCCGAAAGAGCGCCTTTCAGGTCGTTGGTAACTGTGCCCGTCTTTGGATTGGGCATAAGCCCCTTGCGTCCCAGCACCATACCGAGTTTGCCTACATCCTTCATCATGTCCGGCGTTGCAACCGCTACATCAAAGTCGAGCCAGCCGCCCTTGATTTTTTCTACAAGGTCGGTCGAGCCGGTGTATGCGGCACCCGCTTCCTGCGCTTCTTTTTCGCGCTCAGGCGGACAAAATACAAGCACTCGTTTTTCACCTTTGAACTGATTTGGCAGCACGACCGTATCACGCACCGTCTGCCCTTTTTTGAGGTTCAGACGGATAGAAACTTCGATGGTTTCGTCAAACTTCGCAAAACTTAACTGTTTTACCGTCTCGCAAGCCTGTGTTAATTCAAAAGAAGCGTTAGGGTCGAATTTTTTTAGCGCTTCCCGGTATTTTTTTCCACGCTTCATTTTTCGCCTCCCGCTTTTTCTGCCTCAACGCCCATAGAACGCGCCGTTCCGGCAATGATTTTGACCGCCCCTTCCAAATCGACAGCGGAGAGGTCGGGCATCTTCAACTTTGCTATTTCTTCGAGTTTTGCCTTAGAAATCTTGCCGACTTTGACTTTGTGCGGCTGCGCCGAGCCTTTTTCCAATCCGACAGCTTTCTTTATTAGAACCGCAGCGGGCGGCGTCTTTAAGACAAACGAAAATGACTTGTCCTGATAAACGGTTATTACAACCGGTATGACAAGTCCCTTCTCCATAGTTTTTGTCCGGTCATTGAACTGCTGAACAAACTGCGGAGCGCTTACTCCATGAGGTCCTAATGCCGGACCTACAGGCGGCGCGGGAGTCGCGCTCCCCGCCGGACACTGGAGTTTAATATACGCGGCAACCTTCTTCTTTGCCATGTTTACCCCTTAGTAGTACTAG
>JAIROZ010000084.1 GCA_031257255.1 Spirochaetaceae bacterium
GTCCCCTCAATTTAGGAAAAAATGAAAACTCCCGAATCAACCCCCGCAACTCTTTTGGAAATGCGCTCGATTACCAAAACATTCCCCGGTGTTAAGGCGCTGGATAATGTGAATCTCCGCATAAAAGAACGGGAAATTCACGCGCTTGTCGGCGAAAACGGAGCGGGCAAGTCAACGCTGATGAAGGTGCTTTCCGGCGTAATTCCGCATGGCGAATACGAAGGCGAAATTATCTTTGAGGGGAAGCCTTGCGTTTTTTCTGACCTCAAGCAGAGTGAAAAAGCGGGCATAGTCATCATTCATCAGGAATTGGCGTTAAGCCCGTATCTGTCGATAGCCGAAAACATTTTTTTGGGGGACGAGCGGGCTAAATTCAATGTGATAAACTGGAACAAGACGCGGGAAGACGCGATAGCCTGTATGAAAAAATTGGGGCTGGACGAAAATCCCAATCTGCCGGTAAATAAACTCGGTGTGGGCAAACAACAATTGGTGGAAATTGCCAAGGCGCTTGCCAAAGACACAAAAATACTCATCCTGGACGAGCCGACCGCCGCGCTCAACGAAAATGACAGCGCCCATCTTCTGGACATACTCCGCGAACTGCGCGACTGGCACGATATTTCCTGCGTACTCATTTCCCATAAACTGAACGAAGTGGCGAACATTGCGGACACAATAACAATACTGCGGGACGGCAAAACGATAGAAACCCTCGATGTGGAACGGGGAGAAAACGGCGTTTCGTCTATCAGCGAAGACCGCATCATCAAAGGGATGGTCGGGCGCGAAATTACCGACCGGTTTCCAAAGCGCTCAAACAAAATCGGGGATGTCATCTTTGAAATAAAAAATTGGACGGTCTATCAGCCGGACGACCCTGAACGGAAAAAACTCGACAACATAAATATGAATGTAAAAGCAGGCGAAGTTGTAGGGCTTGCGGGACTGGTCGGCGCGGGGCGCACCGAACTAGCAATGAGTGTATTCGGCAAGTACTACGGCGAAAACATATCGGGGCAGATTTTTATAGACAACCAAGAAGTAAATCTGAACACGATACCTAAAGCGATAGAACATGGGCTTGCCTATGTTACCGAAGACCGAAAAGAATTCGGGCTCGTGCTCATCAATTCAATAAAAGAAAATACAACCCTTGCCAAACTAAAAAAGATAGCGAAGGGAAATGTGATAAACGAACATGAAGAAATCGCGGTAGCCGAAGAGTACCGCAAAAAATTGAATACCAAAACGCCTTCTATTTTGCAACTTGCCGGCAATCTTTCCGGCGGCAATCAGCAGAAAGTTGTGCTTTCTAAATGGCTTTTTAGCGACCCAAAAATCCTCATACTGGACGAACCTACGCGGGGCATTGATGTAGGCGCAAAACACGAAATTTACACGATAATAAACACGCTTGCCGCGCAGGGAATGGCGTGTATTCTTATATCAAGCGAAATGCCGGAAATACTCGGCATGAGCGACCGCATCTATGTAATGAACGAAGGACGCTTTACCGCCTGTCTGGAAGGTAAAACGGCAACAGGCGAAGATATAATGCGGTCGATGGTCGCAACTGATGCTGTAGCACACAATGGAGAAACATTATGAACGGCTTATTATCCATACTCAAAAAGAATTCCCGCCAATACGGAATGGTTATTGCGCTTGCGGCGGCTATGGTCTTTTTTGGCTTTGTTACCGAAGGGACTTTTTTCCGCCCGGTAAACCTGACAAACCTCGTACTGCAAAACAGTTATGTACTGATACTCGCCGTGGGTATGCTCCTCTGTACACTCACAGGGAATGTCGACCTTTCGGTAGGTTCCGTTGTTTGTTTTGTGGGCGCTCTCTGCGGCGTTATGATAGTCGACTGGCACATGAACCCGTACCTTACGATGGCGGCGGCGCTTGCAATAGGCGCATTGATTGGCGCATGGCAGGGCTTTTGGATAGCGTTTGTCCATGTGCCGCCTTTTATAGCAACCCTCGCCGGCATGCTCGTGTTTCGCGGACTGGGACAGGTGATAATGCAGGGGCAGACAAAAGCGCCCTTCCCGCAGGAATTTCAGGTGATAGCCTCAGGCTATATACCCGACCCGCTCGGCGGCTTGCGTTTAGGCGGCATAAATCTGCACCTCCTCACAATGCTTATCGGGCTGGCAATAGTGGCGGTTATCATCGCGCTCGAATCCGCCAAGCGAAAAAAACAACTTGAATATAAATTCGATGTACTCCCCAAAGGTATATGGATAGCAAAACAGGCGGCAATAGCGGTTGTGTTAATGGCATTTACTATCGTTTTTGCCCTCTACCGCGGACTACCGAACATTTTAATACTGTTAGGAATTCTGATAGCGGGCTATCAGTTTGTAGCGTCCAACACCGTGCAGGGGCGGCACATATACGCGCTGGGCGGCAACGCGAAGGCGGCAAAACTTTCCGGCATAAAAACCGAATGGGTAATGTTCTGGATATACACCAATATGGCGATACTGTCCGCCATAGCGGCGCTCGTATTTGTCGCCCGCCTCAACGCCGCCACACCAAAGGCGGGGCAGGGCTTTGAAATGGACGCGATAGCCGCCTGCTATGTGGGCGGCGCGGCTGTCTCCGGCGGCATAGGCACCATCATAGGCGCGGTAGTCGGCGGGCTTTTTATCGGCGTCCTTAACAACGGAATGTCGATAATGGGCGTAAGCATAGACTGGCAGCAGGCAATAAAAGGCTTTGTCCTCCTTGCCGCAGTCGCCTTTGACCTGTACTCCAAAGTAAAAAGCGCCGGAAAGGTATAAAGTCAGCCGGTAACTGGCGTTAAAGAGCGGCGGCTGTTATACTAAAGATATGCTGCTGGAATTGGTTATCCGCAACTGGGCGCTTATCGATTCGCTTAATGTCTCTTTTGAAGGCGGACTAAACATAATTACCGGTGAGACAGGCGCGGGAAAATCCATCATTGTTGGAGCTATAAGTTTTTTGCTTGGCGCAAAAGCAGACGCCGAAGTTATCCGTACTGGATGTGAGGAAGCGTCCGTCTCTGCCGTCTTAAAATTGCCGGACTATGTTCCCCCGGAACTTGCCTCCTGGTTTGCCGAAAGGGACATAGCGCCGGATAATTCGTCGGACGGCGCGTCTAGCGCAGGCGGCGAAATTATTGTACGCCGTGTTATCCGAAGGAACGGTCGGGGCTCAATATTCATTCAGAATATACCGGTAAACAGAAATGACCTCGAAGAGTGTATGTCGTTCCTGTTCGATATTCACGGGCAGCACGCCCACGAGTCGCTGCTGCGCCCTATAAACCACCGCAAATACTTAGACCGCTTTGCGGGGCTCGAAGAACAGGCTGCCGCTTTTAACGCGCTTTTCCGCGAATTGCAAGACAAGCGCAAAATAGCCGAAAACGCGATAACTTCCGAAAAAGAACGGGCGGCGCGGCAGGAAATCCTTTCGTATATTATTGACGAGATTGAGAAGGCGGCGCTCAAACCGGGCGAGACCCGTACTCTGGAAGCAGAGTCCTCGCGGCTTGCCTCGTTTGAAAAACTTGCCGGGTACATCGAAACCGCCTACGAAACATTTTGCGGGAGCGCATCCGCGCTTCCGCTTATCCGCAAAACACAGAGCGCAATGCAGCAGGCGGCTTCCTTAGACGGCGCTCTTGAATCCCTTGCGGAACGCATATCCAGTCTTTTTTATGAGGCGGAAGATATATCCAGAGAACTAAAGGATTACCGCGCAAATTTAAGTTTTGACCCTGAACGGCTTGAACAGGTTGAAGAACGGCTTGCCTTTATTAACAAACTAAAAAAGAAGTATGCGGCAAAGCCGGATGCGCGGGAAGGCGAGTTGGCGCTTGCCTCTGTTGAAGATTTGATTCTGGAGCGCAAGGCGGAGGCGGAACGGGAATTGGATGCGCTGTCCCAGAGCGAGGAAAACCGCGAGGCGCTAAAAAAAGAAATAACCGCGCTAGAAAGAACGCTCTTTGAAAAAGCGCGGATTTTAAGCGCCGGCCGGTCGGCTGCTGCTGCTGAACTTTCCAGCCGCATTAGCGTAATACTAAAGGCGCTCGGAATGCCTGCGGCGCGTTTCGGCGTACGCCTTGAAGCAAAAGGCGGCTCAAAAATTGATGACGGTGGACTTGCGGGCGGCGCGGCGCAAAGTACGCCGTTTGTTATTGGTCCGTACGGCGCAGATGATGTTGAATTTTTATTTAGCGCCAATTTAGGTGAAGAAGAGCGGGAACTTGCGCGTATAGCATCGGGCGGCGAACTTTCCCGCGTAATGCTTGCCATAAAAACAGCGCTTGTAGCGGCGGCAAATGCGCCTGCGGAATCGGTGCCGGCAGACGGCATATCTGCCGGGGACACATCCGCCGGCACCCTTATTTTTGACGAGATTGATACAGGCATTGGCGGCGAAGTCGCTATAGCGGTGGGGGATTACCTTTCTCAGATTGGGGCGGCAAAGCAAATATTTTGTGTTACCCATCTTGCGGTTATTGCGGCAAAGGCGGATAATCATCTAAAGGTTGAGAAGAAGGAACGGGATGGGCGCACCGTTACTCAATTAAGGACCTTGCAAGCGGGAGAAAGACGCGAAGAAATAGCAAGGCTTTTGTCCGGCGATTTGAGCGGCGCGGCGCTGGCGCATGCGGACAAACTTTTGGAAAGGCGCTAAGATATGGAAAGACACAACAGCATAGATAAACAACGTTATTACAGCGAACTTATAAAAAAATACGAAACAGGAACTGCCGCTTTCTTAAAAAACGAAACGGAAATTCTAAATATCTGCCGTCAGGAGCCGGCAACTGCCGCCTGTAAATTATTTAAACTTGCCGAAGATGCGCTTAACGCCGCGTCTCTTTATGTTGTTATCAGCAATTTGAATAATGTTGTATTCGGACTAAAGAACGAAGAATCCCTGGGCGAGGCGCGTAAATGCCTTAGCAAGGCTATCATATATATCGAGAATGTTGTAACAAATAAAATTGATGCCTTGTATTCAGAATACGAGGCATCGCTTGCGGAATTAGCGGAAATCAAACAGGAAGAAAAACTATATGTAATACGAAAAATAGGACTTACCATAGACATAATTAAACTTGCCTACGGCGATGTAAACCGCTGGAAATGGGCTTTTGTGGAAATTGAAGGGCGCTTTGCCGCCATTGCAAAAAATCTGCTTGACCTGCGCAAGGCGCAGGCAAACGAATCAAAAAACGCGGACTATATTCATATAGCAAATCATGTTAAACTTGTAAAACATCTGCTTGACAAAACGGCTACCCGTTATATTGAACGCTATGAACTTTCTACCAAGCATGCATCTGATATTCTGAATGCCATCAATTTTATGTCGGCGCTCGAAAGAATAAAAAATCTTACAGGCGATACCGAATCTATGGAAATAGTCCGAAAAAAACTTGATGCATGGAAAATACGCTACGAATTCGAAAGAAAACCACAGGTCAAATCGTAGGCGGCGTTTAGCATGAATAATATCAAGGTTTTGTTTCCATATCTAAAAATTTACCGCATTCGTTATCTTGCCGGTTTTTTATGCCTTATATTAGTAGATGCCGCTCAGATGTTAATTCCGCAGTATATAAAAAATGCCGTAAATATTATTACATCCGGCGCTTTTGAATTTAAACAAATTCTATATATATCTCTTTTGATGATAGGAACTATGTTTATTATAGCGTCAGGACGTTTTTTGTGGCGCTATTTTATACACGGCTCATCGCGCAGGATAGAAACAGCGCTCCGCGGGCGGCTTTTCTCTCATTTACTATGCCTTTCGGACGATTTTTACCAGCGCAATAAAATTGGCGACCTGATGGCGCGGGCAACAAACGATGCGGGCGCTGTGCGTATGGCTGTAGGCTGGGGACTTGTGGGACTTGTAGACGGCACAATTATGATGGCAGTTATACTCATTATTATTTTTGTTCAAAACGGACAAACTGCCGCGCTTGCCGTTATGCCACTGCCGTTCATTACGCTGTTAATTGTACTTTTTGGAAAAGCAATAGGTCCCCGCTTTATGAAGGCGCAGGCGGCTTACTCAAATATGTCGGATGCCGTGCAGGAAAGTTTTGCCGGCAGCCGCGTTATCAAATCGTTTGTAAAAGAAAACTTTTTTGTCAATAATTTTGCCGCCGCTAATGATGAATATAAAGAAACAAATCTTAATGTTGTAAGGCTGCACGGATTTTTCTTTCCGTTTGTTACATTTCTTTCCGGTTTAACAATGCTAATTGTAACTTATGCCGGCGGCATGCGCGTTATGCTTGGAACAATGACGGCAGGCGGGTTTGTTGCGCTTTTTAGTTATATACAAATGCTTATATGGCCCGTGTTTGGGGCAGGCTTTACCGTCAATATGATTCAGCGCGGACTTGTATCTCTAAAAAGAATAAACGAAATTCTAAGTACGGAACCGTCTGTTAAGAGCGAAGTTGAATTTGCGCCCGCCGGCTGGAAAGAAAATACCGGACTGCCCGTTATCGAATTTAGAAATGTATCTTTTTCGTATATACCGGGAAAACCGGCGCTCTCAAACATTTCTTTTTCGCTGCCTGCCGGTAAATGGCTCGGCATACTTGGGCGTACAGGCGCGGGTAAATCTACACTGCTAAAATTGATAACGCGCCTTGAAGACCCGCCGCATAATAGCGTCTTTGTTTACGGCGTCTGTGTACACAGCATACCGCTTCCCGCGCTTCGCGGCATCTTTGCGGTAAGCCCTCAGGACAGTTATCTTTTTTCGGATACAATAAGAAACAACATTTTGTATGGAACTGACGGCAGTGCTTCCGATTCCGGCATTTCTTCTATAATTTCGCTTGCGGCGCTTGACAGGGATATTGCCGAATTTGTGGAAGGGGATGCGGCTCTGATAGGTGAACGCGGGCTTACGCTTTCCGGCGGACAAAAACAGCGGCTTTCGATAGCCCGCGCCGCCATTATGGAGGCGGAGGTACTTATGCTGGACGACTCGCTTTCCGCCTGCGATGCGGACACAGAGCGGCGCATACTTACAGCCCTTGCGGAGAGCCGGCGCGGAAAAACGACAGTTATTGTGTCCCACCGCATTTCGGCATTCCGCAATGCGGACTATGTTGCCGTGTTGGAAAACGGCGCTCTTACTGAATTCGGCGCTCCGCAGGAACTGCTAAAAACAGGCGGATTTTACGCGCAAACTGCGCGTTTACAGCAACTTTCTGTGTAGCGCCCGGAAAAACACAAAAATAATCTTACGCGGAGGATGGGTTCAATGCGCCACTTGCGCTTACCGGTTTGTTATGATATAATAGTAAATCAAAGGAAGGGATGTGACAAAAAAAGATTTTCCCCGTATACACTTTTATGACCAGGATTTTGTCGATATTTACGATAAAACATGGGCGTGGATTTCTGATTTTTGGGAAAAATCCTCAGAAAACAGAACAATTGGGGGTAAGTTCTTCTCGTACCCGGGTGCCTCTGAGGTGCGTCAGGAAGATGCCATCTACTCATCATTTTTTTTGGTTTATTCAAACCGCATTTTTCCCGCCAATACCACGCTGGATATTTTTTACAGCAAGCAGGAAGCAAACGGCGCAATACGCTGGGCGTACAACCTTGCCACAGGCGACCCGGAGTATACTCCCGAAAACCCGGAAGGTGTAGGTCCCCCTCTCTTTGCCTGGGCAGAGTTCAACCTCTACCACAAGGCGGCAAACAAAAAACGCATCAAGGAAATTCTCCCCATAATCGACCGCTACACAACTTGGATAGACGAGAACTTTAAGGCGGAAAACGGCTTGTACAGAGCGCCTGCTGCCGCGTCCGGTATGTTCAACGCGCCCAGGGAGAACGCCGCCTACCCTATCGACTTTAACTGCATGATGGCGGTAAATGCGCTCTATTTTTCTAAATTGTCAGAAATTCTGAACGACAAGGACACAAGTTCGCGCTATAAAAGGCAGTACTTCTCGCTTAAAACCCGTATAGAAAGCATGATGTGGGACGCGGAAGACGGCTTTTATTATGACCTTGACGCGGATGGGCAGCGCATAAAAACGCAAACTTTGGCAGGATATTGGCCCCTTCTGACCGAAATTCCGAATTATGACAAGGCTGAGCGCATTATAGCAAAATTGCAAGACCCCAACTACTTTGGTACTCAGCACCCTTTTCCCTCAGTTGCCGTTCACGAGCAGGCGTTCCGCGAAAACGGGGAAGGCTACTTGGGTTCGGTATTTCCGCACCTCAACTTTATCGTGATAAAAGGACTTGAACGCTACCAGCAATGGGCGCTGGCGCGGGAGTGCGCCGTGCGGCACTTGTACTTTATCCTCGATTCTATGAACCCGGAAGGCAGCCGCCAGCGCGGCAGTCTTATCGAAGCCTACCTGCCTACAAAGGAAGGTCCGGCAGCCGCGCCGCAAACACCGCTGCCGGCATCTTATGGCGGCATATTCCCGCGCCGGCAGTACCTTACCTATGATGCCCTCTCTACAGTCTGCCTTATGGTCGAGAATATCGTGGGTTTGTTCATATCGCTTCCCCGCAAAACGGTGGACTGGAACATACCGAACCTCGAAATAATGGGGATAGAAAATCTCGCCCTTAAAAAGAATCTCATTACTATACTTTCCGGGAAGTCGGCGCGTGGCTGGGAAATCCACATGGAAAGCGAAAAATTGTACTATTTTACGATAAATATACTCGGCGGGAAACGCAAAACGCTGCCTATACCTTCGGGCAAGTGCTCAATGCAGATAGACAAATTATAGCAGCGCGGTTTGCCGCGCAAATTGCGGAGTTTGCATAGAACGCAAACTCCGTGCGCTCTTATTCTTGTTCTTCGGCTGTTGCCGGGTCTATACCGGCGGCGCGCAATTCGGCTTCGTTTTCGAGCGCCTTACGGCGGGTTTCCAGTATCGCGGCGCTGGCATCGCGGTAGGCAAGTTCTGCTAGTTCGCGTTTTTCGCGGGCAATTTTGGCAACGGTATCAAATTCATTCTTAGATTGAATATACATTTCCTTTGCCCCGGCGATATTTTTTTCGGCAAGCCCTTTTTCGCCTTGGTTAAAAATATCATTGGCATGGGCGTATTCGTCTTTTACCGCCTTATCTGCTTTTACGGCAAGCGCTTCGTCCCTTGCGGCAATGGCAAGGCTGCGCAAGGAATCCGCTTCGCTCAGGTCTACCGCCTTTTCAGATGGCTTCCCGGACTTTGTGTCTTCGGTTTTTGGCGTTGTCTGGGCAGTCCCTGCCGGCTTAGTTGTCTTGCAAGAAAAAACGGCAAAGCAGCAGGCAAGCGCCGCAATAAATATTGTTTTCTTCATTTGTATTCCTCTTTAATCAATGCGCGATGCATAGTATCATAATATATATCGGTATATAATGGAGGAATTATGACAGGAAACAGCAAAGAGAACATTACATTTAAGATTGTGGAACAGCGCGGGGTAATTTCCGAAGGAAAAGGCGGCTGGAAGAAAGAATTGAACCTTGTATCGTGGAGCGGGCGCGACCCAAAACTCGATATACGCGACTGGTCGCCAGACCATCTAAAGATGAGCAAGGGCATTACCCTTACAAACGATGAGGCTAAGGCGCTTGGCGGCTTGCTGGCGCAAACCTGCTCACTTACGCCTTGACGGCTTAAAGTAAATGTAGGCAAAAAACGGCGCTCCCGCGAGGGCGGTTACCGCTCCAACGGGCAGTTCTGCCGGTGATATGGCGGTTCGGGCTATTAAGTCGCTCAGTACCATAAGACTCCCGCCCGCCACAAAGGACATAGGCAGGAGTCGTGAGTGTACAGAGCCGGAAATTCTGCGGGCTATGTGCGGTCCCACAAGGTCTACAAACCCGACTATGCCGCAGAGCGCCACGGACGAGCCGGCAAGTACAGTCGAAAATAAAAAGAGGTATGTCTTTACGCGTCCTGTATCGACACCGGCGGATGCCGCCTCCAGTTCCCCAAAACTTAGCAAGTCCAATTCACGAGTAAAACGGGATAGCCCCGCAAGCCCCGCAAGCAGAAAGACGAGCATCATTTGTACATGACTCCAGCCTTTGAACGCAAAACTGCCCATCTGCCAAACGATTAGGGTTCGTAATTCCTGCGAGCGCAGCGACATCATCACGGTTATTACGGCATTTACAAAAAGAGAGAAGACCATACCGCAAAGTATTACAGTGTTGTTGGAAAATGATTTGTCGATTTTTGCCGAAAAGAGAGTTACCGCAAATACTGTGAGCAGTCCGGCAGCAAAACCCGAAAATGGCAGCATCCATGTACCAAAAAGCGGAATTGTCAACCCGAATAAAATTACCAGTGCCGCCCCCAATGACGCGCCCGCCGACACGCCGAGCATGTACGGCGAGGCAAGTTGGTTCTTTAATGATGACTGAAACACCGAGCCGGAAACGGCGAGCGCCCCGCCTGTTAAGTATGCTAGGAGTACGCGAGGAAAGCGCAACTGCCAGACTATTACCGCATTAGCGGCTTCGATATTTGCGTATATGTTTTTTGTCCATGATGAAGGCAGAATGTTGTGTAAAAAAATTACAAATGTGTCAGAAAACCTTATATCTTTTGTACCGGCGCAGACAGAAAAAGCAATAATGATAAGAGAAATTATACATCCCACCGGCAGTTTGAATTCTCTAATTATATTGAGATTAAACTTTGCGCGTAATTGATTCTTCATATTTTATGCGCTTATTTTTTGCCGCCGTCTTTTGGGAACGGCGGATAGTATTCCGGGTATATGCTAAAAGCAATTTGATGTAATGCTTTTATTACATTATGCGTAGGACGCGCCGAGGCATCAGTGTCAATATAATAAATGCGTTTATTTTTATGCGCCTTAATGTTTTCAAAACCGGCGCGTAAATACAATTCGCCCACCGGGTCTGGAATTTCACTTGCATTCGTCAGAATAACATCAGGATTCCGGTCTATGACCGCTTCGCCGTTTGCTGTAAAAAAACCATGCGTTCCCGCAAAAATGTTATCCGCTCCGCAGATTGTAATCATCTCGTCTAAAAAAACACCGCTGCCAAAAGATACCGCATGCGGGGCAGGCTCAACCTCAAAATAAACCGAGCGCCGTTTTGCCCCGTCAATGCCGCTTCCAATTTTGCGTACACTTTCAATTTCGGTACGCATACCGGACACAAGCGCATCTCCGCGTTCCGGTACATCGAGCAGATTTGCGATAACGCCTATATCTTCCATAATTCCGTCTAAACTGTTGCTCGTTTTTATATAAACAATATCAACGCCTAGTTTCTTCATTATGGCGAGAGGCTCGCTTCCGTTTTTCATTTCGTTCATGCTATGCGCAATGATAAGGTCGGGTTTGAGCGCGATAAGCGTCTCCGCATTTGGATTAAGAAAGTCGATACGGATAATTTCCGGCGGCAGATTGCTTACGCTGTCCGAAAAATTGTCAATGGCGGCAAGCCTGTGCGCCTGTCCCAGCGCGGCAATAATATCGGTGTTTGACGGCGCGGTAGAAATAATACGAACCGCTTTTTTTGTGCGCTCCCCGATGGAACTCTGAGTGCTTGAGCCGGCGGGTTCCGTGTTTTGTTTGCGGCATCCTGCCAGTGCTGCCGTCAACAGGAGGAGACAGAGAACGGCGCGTTTGTCCGCGCCGGAATTGCGTTTGATTTTGTACATAGAAACCTTCCTGAGCCCAAACCGCGAGGCTCTAAGAAAAAAATGTTCCCGCATACGCGGGAAAACGGCACTGTTGTGCCGGCGTCCGCCAAAGTCGCCTGGCTTTGCGCGCCAAAATGGAGCGCCTTCACAGTTACGGGATAGCGCGGGATTCCGGACTTTTTGGATATGACATATTTGCCGTACCGAAAAGTCCGCCGCCCGCTTCCTCTGCAACGGACATTCTAATGTTAGCGCAGACCGCGCTTTTTTGTCTACTGCGCTTAGGGCAGCGCTGATTGCGCCATTCTTTACTTTAAGGAATGGCGAATCCTTGATTGGATTTAATCAGTGCTTCCTTGAATACTTGCCGGCTCTATGGAATTGACGGTAAACGACACTTTTTGGCTGCCGGTAACAAATTCAAAAGTCTCGTCCTGCTTTTTGTTCATTAAAGCCATACCCAAAGGCGACAAGTACGAAATGATGCGATTATTGGGGTCGGACTCCCACGGACCAAAAATCATGTAAACTTCGCTTGCGCCGCTTACACTGTTGTGCAGTGTTACCTTTGTCCCGAAAGATACCCGTTCCGTATTCACAGAGCGCGGGTCAAACGGCTGCGCCCGCTCAATTTCGCTCTTTAGTTTAGTTATCGTGGTGTTCAGCAATTCCTGCTTCTCCTTAGCCGCCTTGTACTCTGCATTTTCACGCAGGTCGCCCAAAGACAGCGCAAACGCTATTTCTTTTGAATTTGCGGGGACATCCTCGTTTTGCAGTTTGTCCAGTTGTTTTTGTTTTTCGTCCAGTTTGGCAAGAGTTACCATAAGCCCGCGGCTCTGCGATGTTTTTTCTACCGCGCCTGTACGGAATTTAAAGTCGGGATATTTTTCGAGAATCTTGGCGCGGAAATTTTGTTTGTCTTCCGGGGCTAAATCGCGAATGTCAAAAATAAGCGTCCATATACGCGATATTGTTTCGCGGTCGCTTTTGTCAAGCCATTGGTAAAGCAGTTTGTCACTGTCAAACAAAACATTGTACACCTGTTTGCCGAGCCGCTTGTTGTCGGAGGTGTCGCGGTGGTCTTCTATGGCGCGGTAGGTATTTTCCAGTATATATATCAGAGTGATAAGTTCTTTTTCTTCGGGGATATTGGCATTTTTGTATAAATCGTTTTTGCGGTAATTGATATAAAACCACACTACAGCTTCGCTGCTATCCTTGTAATTGTAGTAGCAATTCTGAATCATCTGTGTAATTTTTGCGCCTGCGCCCGCTTCGATAAGGACATCCAAAATTGAAGGAAGCAGGATATGCGGAAAAAGCCTTATGTAGTAATTTTCCCAGCCGGAAACAAACAATTTTATTGACTTAATGAATTCTTCCTTTAAGCGGTAATCCTTTAATTCCTCGTATATTGGGAATACATTTTCCGGCAGCGATTCAAACAGTTCTGTAAAATTTTGCGGAAGCGTATAATTCAAATCTTTTATACGCACCATAAGTTCCTTTACAAAAAGATGAGCGCCTATTACCTGCGCGTTTATCTCCGCCGGATTTTTTAAGAAGGCTGTAAAATAAGCAAGCATTTCTTCAAAAGACTGGGAAGACTGGTCAAAATCTTTTTCCTGTACAAAATGCCGCGCAATTTCCACGCGCTTAAAGAATTTTCTTTCTGCCTTAAATTGAATATACAACTTGGCATCCGCGCTTACTGGGCGTTCGCGTACCAAATATGTATCAATATCATCCTGCGCAACGCCAAAGGATGGGTCTGTTTTTAGTATATTTTTTGCCTTGATACTCCACGCCGTCCATTCTCCGGGAGTTAAAATAGAAGGCGATAGTTCCGCCTTTACGCGCTTTAGGTCGCAGGCATTATCAAAACTTTTAATAAGCATTTTGAGCGCCCAAGGAATGTCATTTTTGACTTTTTCGCGCAGTTCCTCTTTTTTTCCGGTTGCCTTTAACACCCAGATATGCTCTTTTGTGAGCGTTTTTAACGCGCCCACAGCCATTTTGAGCGACATTTCGTGTCCGCGTTTTTTTGCGAAGTTAATAGTAATGTCATCTCCGCCGGCTTTGGTAATTATGCCTACGCCCCATTCCTTGTGGTATACATAGTTTCCTTTGTCGAATGCAATATGTTTTTCAAAATCCGCTATTGCTTCGTGCACATTACGGTAGCCTTCTTCGATATTAGATGCCTTAATCCAGTCGTCCAGCCGCGAATGATTTGCGTATTTTTCTTTAAAACATTCTGTAATGTTTCTGCGGGCGATAATATCTTTGTCGTTGTAATCAAGCATCATTTTTAGTACATTTATGCAGAGGTCAATATCACCGCGCCCTTTGCATTTTGTGTACATATCGCCCAGCAGGATGGCGGCTTTATCGGGACTGATACCACGCGCAACTTTTGCCTGTGTATTCAAAAAATAATCAATATCCTCGCCCTGATATTCAAGAAGTTTCTGCCAGAGTTCGCGTACATTGGCAAATAATTGTTTGTTGATATAACGGTTCAGCGCTTTCTTAAAATAGTCTACGGCGCTGTCCATATCGCCGTCCCGCTCAGCGCGTTCCGCCAAAAGTTTTGCTATGTCCGCTTCTTCGTTGTCTATGCGTACGAGTCTTTCCCATGTTTTGTACAGTTCCGCATCTTTGTTGTCATTTTTGTAGCAGTCCGCGAGAGTGCGCAGGGCGAATTTGGACTCACCATATTCAAGCGTCTTTTCGCAGAGATACTGAACAATATTCCATTTATGGTTATCAACAAAAATTGTAACGAGGTTGACAATGGCAATATCGTCAATTCGCTGCTCAGCAAGAGTAACCATGCCGGAGAAGTACACCGCTATGATACTGTTGCGCGTGTGGCTTAAATGCTCATCGCACATTTCCTTTAATTCGGCAAGCGCTCCCTCAGTTTTAATTTCGTCCAGCGTAATATCAAGTTCCTTGAATTTATCAATGGAATATGCGCCGAGTACCTGACGGGTAAATTTTTCTTCGTTCAGCATACTTTGAACTTTTTTTTGCAATGCTTCGGTCATCCACAATTCTCCTTAAGAAAGATAATTTTTATGCCGCTCGTATAACTTGTCATCGTAAATTCTAATTTTTAGAATAATCTCCGAGACGCCGGCGGCGTTATTGTTTTTTTCGTAATGCTTCATAAGCCGCAAATAGCGGTTCAAAAGACGCGGCAGCAGTTCATCCTGATTTTTTGCGCCGGCACGCAAATCATTTTCCAGCGCCTTTATCGACTGCTCCAGTTTGCTTACCTCAAGCCGGTTCAGATTACGCTCCACAGAAAACACTCCGGTAAGCGCCCCGTAAACCGGCAGCCATTCGTTTATTGCCGCCCCTTCCTTGCCTTCCTTTGCCGTATAGCGGACAAGATTTTGCAAAAGTTCACTTTCCATTGCGCAAAGATTTACTGCCTGCGGGTTAATAAAAAAAGCCTCGCGGAACAGCGCCTTGGCGGCGGAAACATCCCCCAGCAGCGCCTTTACATCGGCAAATTCGGCAAGCGCTGCGGCATCCTCGCGCCGCCAACCGGCGGCTTTGCCCAAATATGCGGCGGCATTTTCGTAGTCGCCCAAACCCTTGTAACATCTGCCCAAAAATAGCAGAAGTTCCGGGTCGTGCCGCAATTCGCCGTCATTTTGCACATCTAACAGAGCATTCAACGCGGCGGAATATACAAACCGCCTTATCGCATACTGGCAGGAATCAAAATTACCTTCGATTTTGTCCAAAAAGACATAATAAAAATTCCACCACGAAAGAATGTTTACGCCGCGGCTGTAAGCGCTCTCGTCCTCGTCAAGCGCGGCAAATTTTTCAAGCCACCAGCCAAGGCATTTTAAGGCATACAAAACTTCAGGATGCTCAAAATCCACTTTTAACGCATCTTCCAGCGCCTTCCTGCCCTCTACAGGCTTTCCCTCCTTTAGATGTTCGTAGGCTTTCCGTATGAAACCATCCACCGGCGATAGTTCCGCCATACCGCCCTCCCTGTAAGCAGATTATCACGAATGAGGGGATTAGGACAAGTAGGGGGTTGAGCAGCGCTTCGTCAATACATTGACTTTTTCTGCCGAAAATTATTTAATAGTACAATGCCGCAAAGTTTTTATGGGAGCCAGCGCAACTACCGGCGGAGGCAGAATATAAAACGTATACTCGTGATAATCGCCGCTGTCGCGGTGGGAACGGGTATTTTTGCGCTTTACAACGGAAAGGGCGGCGCGGGGCGCGTTCAAAAGCGGCATATATACGAGGCTTGGCAGGCTGCCGATTATGCCCGTGTCTATACATTGACTTCCACGGAACTGGAAAAATCGCCCGTTGACTTTTTTCTCCTTGCCACCAACGGCTTTGCCGCCTATCAACTTGCCATCGCGCAGATAAACGCGGAGGAAACCCAGCGCTACATCGATGCCTGTATTTGGAGCCTCCGCAAGACGCAGTTACGCAAAGAAGGCAAAAATGACGCCCGTGTTTCCTATGTGCTGGGAAAAGCCTACTACTACAAGGGGCTGCCGTTTATGGATTTGTCTATCGAGTATCTGGAAGAAGCGCGGGCGGCGGACTATGGTGCATCCGACATAGACGAATATTTGGGGCTTTGTTACGCGGCGCTCAAAGATTACGAAAACAGCGTGGCGGCATTTTCCCGCGCTCTTAAACCGGTAGGGAACGAGGAACGCCTCTCCGGTTCGGACATTTTTTTGCTTGCGATAGCCCGTTCGTATTTTCATTTGGGGGAATTAAGTCCGGCAAAGGCATATTCAACGCGGGCGCTGGAAATTTCCCGCGATTACAAGACGGTCGTTTCGGCGCG
>JAIROZ010000101.1 GCA_031257255.1 Spirochaetaceae bacterium
TTCTTCTCAGTGCCTATCTGCGTAAAGGACGGCATTGTAAACATAAATGGGATGTCGCTCACACTTAATGGCGAGCCTGTGCGGACACAAAAGGTGCTGGACGGCGAGGTGGGCTAGGGAAAGATGCCCTACCCCCAGTTTGCGAGCGATTGGCGCATAAAAGCCGGCACATCGATACCGTAGACGGCGTTAAGGCTTCCGCCGGTAAAAAGAGCCCTTGTGCCGCCTGTATACGACGGCTCTCCGGTGGAAAGACCGGCGGCAGCCGTTTTGCCGGCGCTCATCAGGAAGGCGTTGTCAAAAAAGGTAAGGGCGAGGTTGAGGTCGTGCATAACGCCTACTACCGCCTTACGCCGCCCATGCACCCAGCCTTGCAAATAGCGCAGCAGTTCAATCTGATATTTTAGGTCAAGGTGGTTGGTCGGTTCGTCAAGCAAAATAATGTCCGGATCTTGCGCTATGGCGCGGGCAAGATAGACACGCTGCAACTGTCCGCCGGAAAGTTCATCAAGCATTACATCCCTAAGGCTATCCAATTCGAGTTCGGCAAGAACACTTTGTACAATTTTGCCGTCTTCTTTGGAAGAAGTCTTGAAGAATCCCGAAGCGTACGCATAGCGCGAAAGAGCGACAGTTTCGTAGACGGTATAAGGGAAATATACCCGCGACAACTGGTTGAGCAGCGCGACTCGCTTCCCAAGTTCACGGCGGGGAAGATGCCGCGCTTCTTTGCCGTCTATTGTGATGCTTCCGCCGTAAGGAAGTATCGCGGCAACCGCCTTTAACAGCGTACTCTTTCCAGACCCGTTAGGTCCCGCTATGCAGAGCATATCGCCCGCGCACACCGATAACGAAATATCCCGCACCACAGGCGCTCCGCCATAACCCGCAAAAACTCCCTCGCATCGCAATAATTCTTCGCTCATAAGGCTATCATACCGGCAAATAGTTAAGGCTATCAATGCAGTGCGCACATCGGTGCGCTATTTAATAGTATAAAGACTGATATACGGCGGCATCGCCGATTACTTTTTTGCTATATTCGCGGGTTTCGGCAATTTCTATTGTTTCGGCAAAGAGGTCGTCCGGCATATTGCGTGATGCCTGCTGCCAGCGGCGGACGCGCCCTATGCCGCCGTTGTAAGCCATTAGCGCCGTCTGAGTGCTGCCCATACGCATTTCCATATCTTTGTAATACAATGCGCCAAGGTGGATGTTAAGTTCAGGGTCAAGCAAATTGATTTCATTGTTTTTGATATAATTGGGTCCGCCGTTGCCGGCAAGAATTTCCGCCATCTGTCTGCCGGTTGCCGGCATAAGTTGAGTAAGCCCCAATGCGCCTGCGCGGGAAACTATATCAGGAATAAATATACTTTCTGTACGCATAAGCGCGTATAAATAATTTTCCTTCATCTTTGTTTTTTTTGCGTAGAGTTCGACCAACTCACTAAAGGCGCGGGGGTAGGAAAGTTCAAGGTCGGCGCGGGATGGGATAAAGCCGGGTCTTTTGCTGTACTTTACAACAAGGCGTATCGCATCGCCGTAGCGTCCCATTTCGGCATATTCACGCGCCAGGCGGCGCAGTTCCGGCACAGTAAGCGCCTCGTAATATTCGCTAATATAAGCGGTTACAAAACGCACACATCCAAAGCGGAAGAATAGCAGCAAAAAGCGCGTTCTTTCCGGCAAATCGGCATCATCCTGAGCGTCTGCCGCTTCGTCCAAATGAATTATCGCGGGATTTTTACCCAAACGCGCCGCCGCCATAGCGCGGTAATAGTAATCGGCTTCCTGTTCATAAGCGGCGTTCAATAAGGTTTTCGGGTTAAGTCCCGCAGTTCTTCCGCTTGCGTACTTTTCTTCCAGAGCACGGGCTATAATATAAGCGTACTTTGCCCGCATTTTTTCTGAAGCATTATGTTCGAGCGCGGGATATATATCAATTAAATTTTGCCATTTCTTTTTTGATGAACAATAAAAAATGAATTTATCAAGAATGTCATCAAAGTATGAAGCATTGTTCCAGCGCCCCGCATATTTCTTAATAATTGGAACGGCATTTTCGGGTTTTTGCGCATACTGAATATCAATCAGATACCAGATACATGCGTCTTTTTGTTCATTATCCGGCGCAAACAATAGGGCATCGGTAAACATTGCTTCCGCCTTTGCGGAATTTTTTAGAGAGCGGTAAAAGCGTCCTTGATAATAATTTAACAGGTAGCGTACCGGCGCGGCTTCTTCTTTTTTTATTTTGCCTTCGTTTACAAATCCGCGCAAAGCGGCATCATATTGAGAAAAAATAGTAATGCCGTCATTTATTGCGGCACCGTACAAAAAGGCGCGTCCGGCATCGTTAAGCGTTTCGGGATATTCTATAAAAAAACGGCAATTATTTAAGACGGAAGCATTAGCGCCGTTCAGTATAACATTAAGATGCCATTTTGCGGTACCGTATTCGCGGCGGGCGGCGGCAAGACGGACATGCGCGGCATTTATATCAAAAGCAGAGAGCGGTTGTGTATTGAGTTTTTGTATACGCCGTACAAGCCATTCGGCGGCGCGGCGTTTTGCCGGAGCATTTTCGTAATTACGCTCCAAAAAATACGGGCGGAGTTTTTTTTGTACAGCGCGGAGTTCCGTACCGTCCATAACGGCACCGGCTTCTTTTAACAGCGCAAACGGCTCAGACCAGTCGCTGCCTTCCGCTTTAGAAGCAAGGCTTACAGGATTTTTCTTTTGTGAATCCTCAAAATAAAAGTCTATATCACGCGGAATAATACGGTTTGCGGCGGCGGCGCGTGTAAGCGGACTTTTTAAGGCTTCCGCCAATAATTGCTCAATTCGCTTTTCTTCATTTTTTTTATCAGACTGAAGGCTTTTTTTTGTTTTGTAATAATCTTCCAGCAAAAGCGCGGTAAAAAATGGAGCGGCAGGGTCTACTCGTAAAACTTCCTTCATCCTGCCGGGAGGCGCGGCGGCAACGAATTCGATATTGCCGGAACGGAGTTTGTCTTCGGCTTCTCCTCTGGGAACACCGAGGACTCGCTGTGCGCAAGATGCGAGTAAAAGTAATACTAAAGGAAAAACAAGAGAATCCCTCACCAATATTAATTTTCGGATGATGCAAAGTCTAAGTGAAGGATTTTTTTGACAAATCAAAGGTATATTGGCAAATATTTTAGTAGCGGTTAGGAATTTTGAGTTCATTACCTGCTATAATGAGCGCCGGATTCTTAATTTTGTTGAAAGCGGCAATAAAGTGGTAATCCCATGGATTGCGGTAAAATGCTTCGGATATAGCCCAGAGCGTATCACCCCAGCGTATTTTATAGATAACGCCTTCCGGCGGTATGGGGTGCGGCACCGGATAACTGCTTACAGGCGGCGTAGGCCGCTGCCTTGCCGATGCCGGTTGTTTTACTTGCGGCGGCTCTACTTCCGCAGGCGGCGGCGCGGTAATGATTTTCGGCGGCTCCGGCGGGGCGGCTGCTTCCTCCACGAGCGGTTCGGCAGGAGGCGGCTCCGGCGGCTGCTCGATTACCGGCGGAGGGGGCGGCGGCGGCGTGGCGGCTTGCGCCGGAACTTCCGCAGGTTTGGGGGGCACAGGGATTTCCATTTCCATACCGGCGCTGCCAAGGAGCATTTGCCTGCCGCCCAGTACAAAAAACCAAACGGCTGCTCCGGCAAGCAATAAGGCGGCAATAGCCCCAATGATAATGCCCACAAATCCGCGTTTTTCTTCCAGCGGTTCGCCGCCAAAGTAAGCGTTTTTGCTAAAGCCGCCGTTTCTATCGTTAAGCGCGATGGCATCCGCATCGGCAAACACGCCGTCTGTTATCTCCACTTCTTTTGATTCTGTTAAGGACTTTAACGAAACACTTAAATGCTGCCAATCTTTGCCGGCTTCCATATCCCGCGCAGAGGCGGCAACTCCATCCGGCGGAGTGTATTCCAATGTCATTTCGATAGACGGAATGCCTTTAGATGATGGAGTAATGTTTTCGATAACAAGAGAACCTATATAACGCGCCCCCTTTATTGACTTAACAAGGGAACGATAGAGGTCAATCTGAACGGCAGTTTGGTTATCTGTTACTGTTGTAAGGACGAGCCTTTTTCTTTGCGCGGTTTTTTCATCGAGTATCGGGTAAAATTCCCCGTTTGCCAGTTTAATGCCTATAAGAGCCGCCATCTATTTTAGTATGAAGTAATAGACAATAAAGCGCAAGAGGCAGCGCGGATGGCGCTCAATGACAACTCTGGCGCATTAGCGCCCAGTAAATCCATACTTATAGTTGCAAGCCCCGCAGGGGTTTATGCCGCCTGTTACCCAAGCGGACAGTTTGCG
The DNA here is from genome assembly GCA_031257255.1 of Spirochaetaceae bacterium. Classification (GTDB taxonomy): domain Bacteria; phylum Spirochaetota; class Spirochaetia; order Treponematales; family Breznakiellaceae; genus JAIROZ01. Next base: position 4,352 of record JAIROZ010000101.1, read on the forward strand.
TGAAACGCAAACTGTATAAGCGAAACGCGCAAGGATGGCGCACAAGGATGTGCGCTGTTTCCCAAGCGGACAGTTTGCGTGAAACGCAAACTGTATAAGCAAA
>JAIROZ010000112.1 GCA_031257255.1 Spirochaetaceae bacterium
GAGTACGAAATGCCGCAGGCGGCAATAAAAAGTATCGCCGGAATAAAACTCACCGGCATATTGGAACCGCGCACGAGAGACGCGATATAGTCGCCGGTGTTAAGCATATTTTTGCAGACGGCGGCTATAGTCCACGCAAGCGTTAAAATGATAATAGCCGGAACCATTGCCTTAATACCCGCCGTAAGGCTGGAAAAATAGTCTTTGAAAGAAACGAGTTTGCGCGGCACAAAGATAAAGAAAGTAACCACAAGCGTTATCAGACTACCCATGCAGAGGGACATATTGGCGTCCGTGTCTCCGAAGGCATCAATAATCGACTTGCCGCTGCCGTCCCAAAAGCCGCCGTAGTAAACCATCGACAAAATACAGACGGCTACAAGGATAATTACCGGACTTAACAGGTCGAGTACCGTGCCCTTTTCCGAAACACTGAGGCGGGCAATATCGTCATTTACGGCGATGTCCGCGTCCTTGAGGCTATCCATTTGAGCGGCGCGTTTTTCGGCGCTTGCCATAGGACCAAAGTCGCCTTTTTCGCGGACGGCAAGCCAAAGCACCATGAATATAGTGAGGAGGGCGTAAAAGTTGTACGGTATGGCGAGGAGGAATGCCTGCAAGCCGGTAATGCCCGCTTCCGCCGGAAAGTAACCGGCGGCGGACGCCGACCATGACGAAATCGGCGCGATAACGCATATAGGCGCGGCGGTCGCGTCAATAAGGTAAGCGAGTTTTTCACGGGAGATTTTATATCTGTCCGTTACCGGCTTCATTACCGTGCCGACTGTGAGGCAGTTAAAGTAATCGTCGATAAAGATGATAAGACCGAGGAGCGCCGTGGTGAGCCGCGCTCCGCGTTTTGATTTGAGGCGCTGTCCCGCCCAGATACCGTAGGCGCGAGCGCCGCCAGCCCGTGTAATGAGGGCGACCAATCCGCCTAAAAGCGAGAGAAAGATAATCATCGAGGCATTATCACTCACATTGCTTATTATGGCGCCGACCGTGTTGTTAAAAATGCCGACTATTCCGCCGCCGGCAATAGCGCCATAAATAACTGTACCGGAAATAATCCCCAGCGCCAGTGAAAAAATCACTTCTTTTGTTATCAGCGCTAGAACTATAGCCAAAAGCGGCGGAAGTATTGATAATACCCCCGCCTGTACCGCTTCCAATTCCATACATACTCCTAATTGTGTATATTTTGTTCTATTTTATGCTACTTGGCAGGCTTATGGCAGTCCCCGCATTGACGGCGTAGTTCATTTGGGCTATAGTAAGTCAGCCGGTTTAACCGGCAAGGAGAAAATATGTTGCATAAAGATGATGTAAAGGCGGCTCTTGACCAAGTACGCCCCTCGCTGCAGGCAGACGGCGGCGATGTAGAATTTGTTTCCGCCACTGATGACGGCACAGTTACAGTAAAATTGACGGGCGCTTGCGGCTGCTGTCCGCATGCCCAAATGACCTTAAAGAACGGCATCGAAAATTACCTTAAAAAGACAGTGCCGGGCGTAAATTCCGTTGTTAATGCCGCCTAAGGCAGCGCGTTTCCATAGCCTCCGTCCGGGGGATGCGGCGGCATTAGGTTTAGCCTGCCTATTATTTGCCGCTTCGCTTTTTGCCGTTTACGGTAGGCATAATGGAGCGCGGCTTTACGGCGCGGCGGCAAATATCGAAGGCGAAGACGGCAAGTGGGTATACCCGCTTGACAAGGATGCCGCCGCCGCCGTCTCCGGACCGCTCGGTGTTACAACCGTAAGCGTAAAAGACGGCGCGGTATCAATTATAGAATCCCCATGTAAAAATCAAACTTGTGTAATGGCGGGCGCGATAGCGGGACACGGACAATGGATAGCCTGCCTGCCGAACCGCGTTTTGATAACGGTAGAAAATGAACCGGACTATGACCCGGCTGACGCCGGAACCTGGTAGCATACAGGTATTTGGAGCGCTCGGCGCTTTTTTATCTGTAATTGAATACTTGTTCCCCAAACCGCTTCCATTTTTAAGGTTGGGGCTTGCAAATATGCCGCTAATGCTGGCGCTAAACCTCGATATAAAATCATATACAGCCATTGCCTTAATAAAGGTAGTTGCCGCCGCGCTGCTCTCCGGGACATTGTTTTCGTATATTTTTTTATTTTCCGCCGCCGGAACGCTTGCCTCGGCGATTGTAATGCGGCTTTTGTGGAAAACCGGCGGCAGCGCGTTCAGTTTTGCCGGAGCGGGTGTTGCGGGCGCTATGGCGTCAAATATATGCCAACTGGCGCTGGCGCGGTTTTTTGTTTTAGGCAAAGGCGCATGGTACATAGCGCCTCCATTTCTGGCGGCAGGCATTATCACAGGATTTGCGCTCGGTATTTTTTGCAACCGTTTTAGCGATGCATCGCGCTGGTACCGGCGCATTATCCGGCGCGGCAGCGCGGCAAAACCCGAAATTCAGAATGGCGCTAGTCAGCCGGCAGCAAATCCGTCAATAAGCATACTCACTTTACCGAACTGCGTTTTTATTGCGGGGGGAATCTGCGCCGTCTTCTATGCGGCGCTAAGCGATATAAGAATAAAAGGCGCGTTATTTGCGGCGCTGCTGCTGCTATTTATCGCGCTAAAAAAGAAAACCAACTATATTTTTACGCTTATATTTTTTGTTTTCATTGTTTTTTTTAATATCCTTGTCCCTTATGGCAAAGTTTTGTGGAACCTTGGCGGATTTTGTATTACAGAGGGAGCGCTTGCGGGCGGGCTTTCAAAGGCGTTTACCGTTCAGGGTTTGATATTCATCTCAAGGCTTTCGGTGTCTTCCAAAATGCGCTTTCCCGGAAAATTCGGCAGTCTGCTTGCCGGAACCTTCCTCTGTCTGGAACGCATAAATGAACGCAAAGGGCAAATCGACCGCCGCCGTCTTATAGCGAGCCTCGACTCGCTGCTCCTCGGCGTTCAGGCTCAACAGGAAAATAAAAGTGCGCCCTCTCTCTGATGAATTCTACAATTCTCCCGCGCAAATAAATGCTCTGCTTGCGGAACGCAATCTTGCAGTTCAAAAGAAATTCGGGCAGAACTTTCTGATTCATCCCGAATTACGGAAAAAACTTGTCCTTGCGCTGGATGCTGAACCGGGGAGCGCGGTTTGGGAAGTAGGACCGGGACTCGGCGCGGAAACCCGGCTTTTGCTTGAAGGCGGCGCATCTGTTACAGCGTTTGAAGTTGACCGGGGCTATTGCCTTTTGCTAAATGAAATGTTTGCCGCCGGCTATCCCCAAAAATGGAAACTGGTTGAGGGAGATGTTTTGCGGACTTGGAAAACCGAAAAGAGCCTCCTAGATGAGAGCGGGACTGCGGGCGCGGCGGACGCTAATGTTAGTTTGTTCGGCAACCTGCCGTACAACATAGCGGGCATTCTTTTGGGGGCTTTTGCCGAAAACGGAATGTTTTTTAAGCGGGCGGTTGTTACCGTACAAAAGGAAGTGGCGGAGCGCATCTGCGCCAAGGAAAATTCCGCCTGCTATTCATCGCTGTCGGTACTCATTTCGTCAATTTATACGGCAAGCCGTGTGGCGTTAATAAAACCGGCGAATTTTTACCCGCCGCCAAATGTTGATTCAGTTTGCATTCGTCTGGATATAAAACCGGAAACAGCCGTGCTGCCTTCCGGCTTCTTCCGAATGGTACGCGCATTGTTCTCGCGCCGGCGCAAGACGCTAAAGAATAATCTGGAAGCGCTTTACGGGGCGCAAGCCGCCGCCGCCCTTAATGCCGCCGGTATTAGCCCCAATTTACGCGCCGAAAACCTGAGTGTGGAAGATTTTTTAAGGCTGTTTGCGGTTATCTCCAAATGATAAAACCGGATTACAGCCTGCCGGCAGCGAATGTGCCTGCCGGCAGTGCCCTGTCTGAAAACTGATGTAAACTTTTACCTGCCGCCCATGTACACGCCGGCAAGAGTGAGCGCCGCGCCTGCCCATTGGAGCGCCGTTAAGCGGTCGCCCATTAGGAAGAAGCCCGCTACAACGGTAACTACCGGTATCAGGTTGATGAATATGGATGAGGATGCCGCGCCGAGTTTTTCGAGCGCGTAAATGTAGCAGAGAAAGCAGAATGCCGAGCAGCCAAGCGCGAGAAACACAATATGGAACGCTGCCGCCGCAGTCGGCATAACAGGCGGAGCGCCGCCGCCGGCAAGTTCAAGAATGTAGAACGGGATAAAGCCCAAAAAGCCGAACAGAGTCTGCCAAAAAACGATAGTGAAGTACGAAGCGCGTTGGAAAAGCCCTCGTGTAAGGAAGCAATAGAAAACCCAGCAGACCATAGCGCCCATCATAAAAAGGTAGCCGAGTACATTCCCGCTTACCGCCGCGCCCGCGCCGGAAACCAGCGCCACGCCCGCTATCGAAATGAATGTACCAACCCATTGCCGCCCCTTAATAACGGAAGCGCCCTGCGGGGCGGTGCCGCGCCGGATGCGTTCCCATATCCATTCGCAAAGCATAACGAGTACGGGTATTGCGCCGGTAAAGATAGCCGCCTCCGACACGCTTACCAGCACGAGCCCGTTATTTTCGCAGACGAAGTAAAAACTTACGCCTATAAGTCCGGCAAGAGCAAGAGATATGTAAGAGGAGACGGAAAGCGGCGCGTATTTTTTTGTGTTTCTTTTGTCATCGAGGATTTTTAGCGGGATTAGAAAAAGCGCGGCAAGTCCGTTTCGTAAAAGCCCCAGCGCCAGCGGCGAGTAGAGGTCGAGGGCGATTTTTGTTGATAAAAACGAAAAGCCCCATGTAATTACAACTGCAATTATAGCGGCAAACGGTTTGAATTTAGTTTTCATAGGTTGTGTTCCGTAAGACCAAAGCCTTCGTTTTCTTCGTTGCCGGCGTCCCCTGCCGGCTCAATATGTACCATAATATCGTATACATTTTCGAGCCGTCCGCGCACTTCGGTTTCGACCTTTGAGGCAATTTCGTGCGCTTGGCACACGGTCAGTTTGCCGTCAACCTCAATATCAAGGTCAATGTCGAGCAAGCCTGCCACGGCGCGTATACGCGCCCTGTGCGGATTGCCCGCTCCCGGCACGGCGTGCACCGCCTCAAAGAGAGTTTTGTATTCTGCTCGTCCTACGCCGCCGTCCATAAGTTCGCTGTTTGTCTCCCAGAAGATGCCGATGGAAGTTTTTATCACCCACAAGCCGACAAGCCCGGCGGCAACGGAGTCTATGATGCCGGTATTTAGCAGGGTCGAAAGTCCCACGCCCACAAGCACCCCGGCGGATGTTACCACATCGCTTGCCATATTTGCCGCATTTGCTTTAAGCATTTCGGAGTCCGCCTTCTTGCCGAGCACATACTGATTGAGGGAGAGCAGCAGTTTACCCGCTATCGAAATTACGGTAACGATGAGCGCCGGTATCTGCGGAGTTTCGACCGTTTCGCCGCGAATGATGAGCCCGGCGGAACGGAAAACAAGCGATGCCCCGGCGTAAAATAGTATGAACGAAAGCACCACTGTGGCGACAGTTTCCGCCTTGCCATGCCCCCACGGGTGTCCTTCGTCGGCGGGACGGGCGATGATTGCCGAAACGAGCAGTTGCATTATGCCGATAAGCACATCCACAGACGAATCTATGCCGTCCGCGACAACCGCCATACTGCCGGCAAAAAACCCTATCAGTATTTTTGCGCAAGCAAGGAGCAGGTTGCCGCCGATGGCAATTACCGATGCTTGTTTGATAACGCGGGATTTTTCTAACGCGCCGAGCGCTTTGTCCGAGTTCATTATTATTCCCGCCCCCAAAGACGGCAGCCCAGCGTTACAATAATGCCTGTAGATTTTGGATATACCGGCGTGTCAATAACAGAGTATGGCTTTGACTCGCCTGTGTTTGCCGCTCCTTCGACATTGGTAAAGTAGGAAATAACCGCGCCGGCTTCACCAAAGAATGTCAGCGGAATTTTTGCGGGTTTCCATTCCGCGCCGAGTTTAATGATATGCATCCATTGATACGCGCCGTCATGTAAAAAAAAGCGCTTTAATACAGGATTACTGCCGTCTCTGCCGTCAGGGTTAAGTTCGGAAAGCAGGTTGCTCCCGTCAACGGCGCTGTCTCCAAAATCCGCGCCGTGCCGTATCATCTGGTACTGAAGATGAGCGGAAACGCTTTTTGCGGGACTGGTAGAAAATCTGACAAGCACCTCATCGGAATTAGGCGGAATATAATAGCCGAGCGATACACCGTTATTGGTATATGATGTTTCCATAGGTATATTGCCGTACCATGGATTGAAGTTACGGGTATGCGTGTAACAGTACGGATTTACAACAGTGTACGAAATTTTTAATGATGTAAAAGCCAAAAACGGCAGGGGAATTACCGTGCCGCCCTGCAAGGCAATCATCGTACGGTCGAGTTTATAAAAATTGAGAACCCAGTATGCCTCATCCCAGAAAAGCGAAAACCATATATTGCCGATACCCGGATACTGCGCTTTTAGGCTGATATTCATAGACATATTATCAAAATCGCCTACATTATTTTGATAGAAAATGCTGTTTGTAATTGGAGAAATATATCCAAGTTCAAAACGTTTTGGATATACTACGCCTTCTCCTACATCAAGAAATAAATAATTTTTGTATCTGAATTGAAGCAATGTTGTGGAAAATATATTCTGAAAATTCCTTGCCGACTCTTTTATTCCTTCCGTATTGTAGTACTCAAGAAAGCCCGTCATCGAAGCAATACTGAACCACGCGAACGGGCGGAATTCAGCCTCTATGCCGAGAAAAGGACGCGCCGCCTGATTCAGCGCAAGGCTGCTGCCAAAAGAAGTGGAATTCCATTCACGGGATATGCGCCCAAGACGGGCGGTAATCCGGTTCTCCCAAAAAGAGGCGGTCAATTCCGATGTCAAATTGTAAGCGCCCGCTGGAGTATCGGGCCAAGATGAATAAGTGTACAAATCTTGCAGAAAATATATCGAGCCATCCCAGCGCTTTTTGTATGTATAAGGAAAATGTGTAAGCGGTTCGCTGTAAATATCAATTTTTTTGTTTTGATTTTCACTGCCGTCAACATTCTCAAAACCTTCATAGTAAGTATTATACTTTCCAAGAAGGTTGCGCGGCACCTGAAAAATGCCGCCTTCGCCGCCCAGTTCATAAGAAATATGGCTGCCAATATCGCCGTTTAGAAAAAGGCTTAACCAAACCTCGCCGCCAAAATAGTTCTTGTTAAAAGAATCATACAAGCCGGTACTGCCTTGAACTTCCAGACCTGTCCCTATATTTGCCGAAAGTACAGTATCATTTTTGCCAAGATGCGTTTCGTTGTAATAGCCGCCGCGCATAAGGTCAAGCCCTTTTTCCGGCTTGGAATATGTTTTTAGGCAGTCTTCCAAAATACCGCGCTCCGTATCGCTAAGCCTTTTGCCTTCGGGCGTGTTCAGTATTTCGTTTATAGCCGAAACGACAACCTCTCTTGTATACGGCTTGATGCCGGACAGCGGCTTGCAAAGCCCACGCGTTTCTGCCTGTTCAAGAATGTAATATACACGGCTGTCCAGCGAAACAGATGTATGCGTCTGCGCCTCCGCAAAAATGGCGGCGGCAACCAGCGCCGCAACTAATGTAATTTTTTTTAGTGTCATGACTTCTCCATTAAACCCACTCGTTTATTTCTTTTTTTGAAATACCCCATGCTTGCGCAAATTGTATATCCTGCGGTTTACAATATCTGCAAAAAGGAAACGGTTTTTCTAAGAAATCAATAATTTCTTTTATGTTTTTTATTTTGTATATATCAACATAATCCTCTTCGCGTACAGCAAGGCTCTGGTTAAAATACTCATTAAAAAATCTGATATGTCCGGCAATACAGCAGGTATATATTCTGCCGTCCCGCAGAGTAACGCAGCAGCCCCAACTGATGGCGCATTTATGGAAACTCTTTTTACTGTTCTGGCTGCCTGTAATATCAAGCGGCATTTTTACAAAACGGTTTGCTTCTGTTGTACCGTTGAACTCAACGCGCACTTTGTATTGTCTGGAAAGCCGCCGTATTTCTTCTCTGTCAAGTTTTATAGGATACTGGCTTATTGATATGAGTACTTTATTTTTGCGGCAGTCAAGCCAAAATTGTTCGGGCTGCTTTGTCAACAGTATGCCGTTTGTGGTAAGTTGCAGCGGCGTGTCTGGAAAGTACTTTCTAACAATGGGGAAAAAACAGGTAAGGCGCGGGTGCAGCAGCGGTTCGCCGCCAAGCAATTTTATCTGATAAAGCCTTTTTGTAATTTCCGAAAGGCATTTTATGTCCTTTTCAAAATTTTCCGGGTCAAGATACTCCTCCCGCGCAAGGCATGAAAAATGATTGCAGGTTTTACAGTTGAGGTTGCAATGTTCTACAACATGAATTTCGACCGGAAATAATTTTGTGATTTTCTTTGCCTTTACAATAAAATACTGGTGCATATCCCGCAAGATATGCGGCGAAATATAGGCTTTTAACAAAACCGGTATATATTTCGCCATATTAAAAAAATTGCCCATGGTCTCTTAATACTGCCGGGTTTTTTTTTCTTCGGCAATAGGGCGGGATTCTCGCAGAAGCCGCCGTCCATTGGTAATGCGATACTAATAGTTCATATTTTTTACGAAAAGCGGGCGAAAGTCCCTTTTCCTCCGTGGTTAGGTGTCTGGTTCCACTATACTCCAAACCGTCCGCATAAATCAGTCTTTCCCTATGGGCGAACAAGGCGGAGCCCCTGGTTGTCGCGCCGGGTGTCCAGTCCGCCGAAGTTGTGCAGCGCCGAACGCAGGTTCTGCGCGTTAGTAGCCCAGTTCCCGCCGCGAATAACGCGAATGGGGTCATCGGGGTCATCGGGGGTTTCCGGTCCCACGGGGTCAGTCTGGGCGGCGCTGCTGTAATTTCCATACCAGTCCCAGCACCATTCAATTATGTTCCCGCTCATGTCGTACAGCCCAAGCCCGTTGGCAGCCTTCTCTCCTACCTGGTGGGGCTTGCCATCGCTGTTACCGATGTACCACCCTACCGCATTTACATCATTACTCCCGGCATAGGTGTACCCTCCGGGAGAGCCATTACCGCCCCGGGCTGCGTACTCCCACTGGGCTTCGGTCGGTAAGCGGTACCCGGTGGAGCCTGATACCATCTCAACCTCATCCCACGCAACATCCGCAGCATCATTGTCGTAGTTGGGTACCGCTCCCCAATCGGCGGGGTTCGTTTTTCCGTCTATACGATAAGCCGGCGTCAGCCCCTCCAGCAAACTCAGCGTGTTGCAGAATACCAGCGCGTCATACCAGTTTATGTTCGCTGCCGGCAGCGTCTTCCAGCCCTCAGTCCCGCCGTCCTCCGGGTTTGTGGTTATATAACTGGGATTATTCCCCATCACCGCATTCCACTGCCCCTGCGTTATTTCGTACTTTCCCATCTTGAACGCGGTCAGCGTTACTTGGTGTACCGGCCTTTCGTTAGGAGCGCTGTCCAGAGTCCCTTCAGGGCTGCCCATAAGGAAATTGCCGCCGGGGATGTTTACCATCTCTATTACCAGCGCCGTCTGCGGGAACACCGCCGTAACCACGCCGCTATTCGCCGCGTTGGTCACGGAGGCAGCCCCCGCCACGGTGAAGGAATTCGCCGCCACGCCGTCCAGGGTGTAGCCCTCTTTCGCCGTCAGGGTAATGACGGCGGTGTAGACGGTTACCCCGGCAAAGTTCCCGGTAAGCGGCGTCCCGCCTCGGTTCCACCTCACGGTTCCGGTGTACTGGTCTGTCTGGGTGATGCTTGTTACCGGCGTTCCGCCGATTGCCGGTGCGGTTACGCCCGGCACCGCCCGGATGGTAACGGTGGTGTCGTTGGATGTCTGCGGGAACACCGCCGTAACCACGCCGCTATTCGCCGGGTTGGTCGCGGTTGCCCCCTCCACGGTAAAGAAGTTCTCCGCTACGCCGTCCATGGTGTAGCCCTCTAACGCCCTCAGGGTAATGACGGCAGTGTAGACGGTTGCCCTGGCAAATGCCCCGGTAAGCGGCGTCTCGCCTCGGTTCCACGCCACCGTTCCGGTGTACTGCGCCGTCTGGTTGATTACCGTTACCGGCGTTCCGCCGGGTGCCGGGGCGGTTACACCCGGTATGGCGGCAATGTTGATAGCCGTGGGATTGGTGGTGCCGCCGTCTCCTCCGCCATCCGTATCGTTGATGGTGGGGCAGGCTGTAAATAACGCTCCATACGCAGTGAGCGCTGCGAGAGTTAAGGCAAATATGTTCCGGTCTTGCCGGCTTGCTTGTGTGTGTTTCAT
>JAIROZ010000164.1 GCA_031257255.1 Spirochaetaceae bacterium
CGTTTTATCGCTTCCACATAGGAGACATCTTCTTTTTCGGGATTTGTGTCGTCAAAACGGAGGTTGCATTTACCGCCGAATTTTGCCGCCATGCTAAAGTCTATGTTGATGGCTTTGAGGTGCCCTATGTGGAGCCAGCCATTTGGTTCGGGCGGAAAACGAGTAAGTACACGGTCAAAACGCCCGTTTTCGAGGTCTTCTTTTATAAATTCGGAAATAAAATCGTTTGAAGCGCAAGCGCCGTTATTTTCTGTTTCTTGTATCTGTGTAAAGCCGCCGCCCGCCTGAGAGGCGGACGGCACCGTGCCTGTGGGTACAGGCGCGCCTGCTGGCGCAGGCGCTAATTCTGTGTTGGACATCACCGGCTTATTTAATGCCAAGCCAGCCCTTGATGGCGGTTTCCTGCGCCTTGTCGGCGGCGGAAGTTACAAGGATGTTCTTTACATTGGTTTTGGGCTGCAGTTTTCCGCCGGACGCGGTAATAAGAGCCTCAAAACTTTTGCCGAATTCCGGTACCGCTGTAGCGCCCATGGTTGTGCCGTAGTACGCTATGTTCAGGTTGGTCAACTTGGTAGCGGTAAGGTATGCCTTTACCGGGTCGGCGACCGTTTCCTTCTTTGCCTCGCCCTTTACCACAGAGCCGATGTACACTGTTTTGTACTTGGTAACATCCAACGCGGTCTTGCCATCCACGCCGGTTGCCTTGCCGTCCACGCCAATCTTGCCGACATCCGCCTTTGTGAGCGTGGCAATCTTCTGCGCTACCGCATCGTCCTTCTCGTTGTCCGAGTAGTAGAGCACTACCACATCACTCGTTGCCGCAGCGGCAGCCGCCGGAGCAGCCGGCGCTTTGGGGTCTGCTTTTTTCTGCGCGAATACACTTACCGCGCACAAAGCCAGTACCATTAAACTTGCTAAAGTCTTTTTCATGTTGTTTCTCCTCTTCCAGAAAAAGATAGTATATGCCCGCCCAACGGCGGACAGTATGGCGCGGGTAAACCCCGCAACCATACTCAGTAGTCTGAAAAAAATTGGTTTTTTTGTCAAGTGGGCGTCCGTTAAGCACATCGGACTTGTTCTATAGCCCGAAAAGTTATTGTATAAAAATCCGATGTGGTTCAAAATGGCGGAAAATGCCGGAAGGGAATTTTTAGGGGTAAATTTATATTATGAATGAAATGACATTTTATATAACGGCGCGGGATGGCGCAAAGTTGTGGACGCGCCGCTGGAGCGCGGAATGCGCCGCTAAGGGCGTGGTACTTGTGGTTCACGGAATGGCGGAACATAGCGGGCGCTACAATGAATTTGCCGAAAGGCTTGGCAAGCGCGGTTTTGAAGTTTGGGCTTTTGACCTGCGCGGTCATGGAAAAACCGCCGATAAAAAAATCAACAGTCCGGCTAAGGGCGGGATTCTGGGACACTCCGCCGACCGCAAGGCATTTTCTAAAATGTTAGGCGATATAGATACGGTCCGCGCCGAGATAGAAAAAAACAATCCCATGCTGCCGTTTTTTTTATTTGGACATTCATTCGGTTCATTTTTGGTTCAAGGGTACATTGAGTATGTAAAAAAAAGAATGCCCGCAGGCTGCCTCCTTTCCGGTACACGGGGACCGGGCGGTCCGTCTGTAACTGCCGGCGCGCACTTTCTTAACATTTACAGTTTTTTTCGCGGACGCCGCCACCTCTCACGCTTTTCGTCAGGCATAGTACTTGGCGGCAACAACAAGCCTTTCCGTCCTACCCGTACTCCATACGACTGGCTTTCCCGCGATAACGCCGCCATTGATGCGTACATTGGCGACCCCTTGTGCGGCAGACTTTACAGCGCCGGATTTTTCCGCGACCTTTTGTGGATACTGATAAAAATCCATTCGGGGATAGCGCTTTCAAAAATCAAAAAAGAATTACCGGTTTATATTTTTTCGGGCAGCGAAGACCCGGTAGGCGGTATGGGCAAAAATGTAACGGCGCTTGTTAAAAAGTACACGCGGGAAGGCATTAAAGATGTCGAGTTTGTTTTATACCCGAATGCCCGCCACGAAATGCTCCACGAAATTAACCGCGAGGAAGTTTACGCCAATCTCTTAGACTGGCTGGAACGGCACTTTTAGGGAAGCACTGATTAACTCTATGCTAATCAGCGTTGTCTTAGGCGGCTTCTTCCGGCAGCGCCTTGTTGATTTTTTCGATAAGGTCGAGGGTGATTTTTTCGGCTTCGATGGCTTCTTTTGGCTGCATATCGGAGAGGGCGCTTAGGCGCAGCCGCTCATATTTATCGCAGAGCAAAAAGCCCGTTAAGAGCGACAGTTTGAGCGCGTCATTGATGCCGGTATTCAGGCGCGTTTCTTCCAGCAGACGCTCATAGCCGTCAAGCAATTTTTTTAGATAAACCGGGTCCTCGTTGACCGAAAGCAGCAACGAGGTACCCAAAAGGTCGATTCGCAATTCAGTTTTAGACATACCTAAAAGATGTCAAGTTCTTTGCTGCCGGGTGCCGCGCCGGCAGGCGCTCCCGCTTGAACGCCGCCGTCATCATCCGCCTCAAAAGTATCCGTAATTTCTTCCAGCGTTTCATCATCAGAAATAGGGTCAATATCCGCGTCATTCTCTTCGGCATAGTCCGCAGTTAAATCATCAAAGGTTTCTACTGATTTTGGAGCGCCCGCTTCGGCATGGTACTCCGCTGCCGGGGCTGCCGGCGCGGGCACCGCAACCGGCGCGGAGGCAGGCGGCTGGCGTGGAGGGATGCTGCCTGCAATATGCGCCGGATTTTGCGGCGTGTTATGCGCCGCAGGCTGCGCCGCATGGGGCGGGGTAGGGGAAGGCGTAATGGTTTTTTCGACCTCGTCTTCAAAACGGTTCAGATTATTGAGCGCGGACACAATGCCTTCCTCAATACGCGCCTGGTCTTCCTTAAAACGCTGAATCAGCACTTCAAGTTCGTCAATACGCTTTTGGCACGAATCAAGTTTTCCGCTCATCAGGGTATTTTCATCCCTGAGCGCCGCGCATTCTGCCTTGATTTGGGCATTTTCTTCTCTAAACTGCGCGAGTTCGCTCTTTAGAACGGCATTTTCGTTTGTAACCCGGTTTACATAATCAATAGCCTTGTTGACCCGTTTTTCGAGTAATCTGACTTGCTCAATGTTTACCATAACGCCCTCCGGCTATGCCCGTAACGCCGCTTTTGCCTTGTCTACTATTGAGGCAAACGCATTGGCATCTTCTATAGCCATATTGGACAGCGCCTTGCGGTTTATTTCAATGCCCGCCTTATCAAGCCCGGCAATAAGCCGCGAATAACTGATACCCAATGGACGGCACGCCGCGTTTATGCGGATAATCCAAATACGCCGGAAATCACCCTTGCGGTCGCGCCGGTCGCGGTATGCGTAAAAAAGCGCCTTTGCTACGGCATCCTTCGCCGTCTTGTAGTTCGAGTGCCTTCTTCCCCAATAGCCTTTTGCCTGCTTTAGAATCTTTTTTCGGTGGTCTTTTCGCCTTGTTCCATCTACTGCTCTGGACATACTTACTCCTTAATTTATCCTACCCGTAAGGGAGGAGTTTTTTGCGTACCACTGGTACATTCTCGCCGGCTAAAATACCTGTTTTTCGCAGGTTCCGCTTCCGTTTTGTCGATTTCTTTGTAAGAATGTGGCGCAAATTTTGCTTTTTGTACTTTACTTTACCGCCGCCGGTAAAAGAAAAGCGTTTTGCCGCACTCTTCCTCGTCTTCATCTTTGGCATTTTATTCTCCTTACGCTATGGCAAGGCAGCCGCGCGCTTGTCAAAACCCCATTGGTTTTGCCAAGCGCATTGCAGTTTTTCAAGGCTAAACCTTTGAAAAACTGCTTTTTAAGTTGCTTTTCCAAAACTGAAGTTTCGGAAAAGCCTTATTGCCCCATCCGCCTGGGCGGCGGGGTTAAACCTTGCTCACGCTGCTCCGGCTCTTTTATTGAACCGGGTGTATTTGCGCCCTTGTTTTTTGATTTAGGGCTCAACGTCATCGACATATACCGTCCCTCCATAGCCGGCTGCTTGTCGATGATGTATTCCTCATTCAGGCGTGAAAGTACGCCCTTAAGCACTTCAAAACCAAATTCAGTATGCGCTAATTCGCGCCCCTTAAAACGCACCGTAACCTTAACTTTGTTCCCTTCCGAAAGGAATTCCTGCACATGCTTCGACTTGAAGTCGAGGTCATGGTCGTCGATTTTAGGCTGCATCCGAATCTCTTTTAGTTTGAGTTGCTTTTGTTTTTTTCTGGATTCACGGATTTTTTTTTCGTTTTCAAATTTGAACTTGCCGTAGTCCATGATTTTGACTACCGGCGGCTGCGCGGTAGGCGCTACCTCTACAAGGTCAAGCCCGCGCTCCCGCGCCATATCCAATGCCTCACGGGTAGACAGCACTCGCTGCTCACCGTTCTCCTCTATAAGTCGAACTTCACGTACCCGGATGTGATGGTTTGTCCGTAAATCTCTTTCCGCCAACTGGCCTCCTTGGTTGCGATGTCGAACCATATTGAATTTAGCCTAGTGTACAGTTGAGAATTTGACAAGAGGGGGGGCAGCGCCTAAGGCGGGTTGAGCCCCGCCTGTGTATTCGCGTTCAGTTATGAGGGGTATCAGCGGCGGAGTGATAGCAGATTGCGGGTTTGTTTCGGTTTCTGGTTGATTGTTGCCGATTTTTATCCTTAATTTTAGTTTCATTGATTTTTACTTTAATAAATATTGGGATAACTTGTGATGATTTGCATTACCGGGTCATAAAAAGCCGTTTGCGTACTTTTGCGGCTTGCAAAATGATAAAGTTCAATAAACGGCGTCTGTTTGCCGTTTATAGTTATCGCGCTTACGGTCGCGTTCGGCGTATATGAGCGCCAGTCTATTTCGGTGAACTGCCCAAGCGCGAGTTCCAAAAGCGCGGTACTTAATCCACATTCAGAAAGATTCATCGCTAAAATTATATCCGGTTCAAGGATTTCTAATTCCTCGCGTATAAAATTGCGTTTTTCGAGATGTGAGTCGCGCAAAAATGACGACATCAATTCTACATCACAGTGAGATGACGCATCCTCGTTATCATTTGAATACTTTGAAAGTTCCATAAAAGCAAAACTAATTCCATCCGCTGTTCCAAAAGTTGCGGCAATTTCGCTTGCATAAGGAATTTTGTTATATGGTATCATTCCGTCATGCAAAATTCCATAAGCAAGATACATAAGCCGTGAATGTAATGGATAGGCATCGACGCTTTTGCCGCCTACTTCGTTTGCGTGATAATGGGGCAAAAGTTCCAAAATAAAATCCTTGCCGGAAAGTTCTACGGCTTCCCGCGCAATAAACAGGATACGTTTCTTTTGCGAAAAATAATAAGGATAAAAACCATCCGCGCAAAAATACTCCGCGCCGGAATAGTATTTGCCGTCATAACGGTAAAGCACCCGCGCAGGCGCTACTTCACGCTTCCAATCCGCCATAAGACGCTCTATCTGGCGGCGCTTGCCTTGTTCGGATGGTGGAAATACCGGCATCATTTTATCGCTCCTTTTTGACTTATTCGGGTTGCCGGACAAGTCAATTCTGTCTTGCTCCACATTCCTGGCAGATAGCCCGCGAGTCATTTTGTAATTTCCCGCCGCAACTCCAGCAAAAACGAGGCTGGGGCTGCCATGTTTTATCGCCAAGTTCCCGGCTAATTTCCACAAAGCACATATCAAACTTTTTTCTGATGTTATCAATATTTGTAAGTTGACGCTTTAATTTGTTATTCTGCTCTATATTTAATGCTTTTTCAAGTCCGCTAAAATTTGTATCAATGACTGCCGCATTTTCATTTTTAATTGCGTAATACACAGAGTTCTTTAAATTTTTTAACGCATTTTGTATTTTTGCTATTTTATTTATATCGCTGTTTATGTAGCCTTTGTAAGAATCCAGTACGAAACGCAAAGGCTGATAAAGAGATTCAATATTTAAATTTGGTTTGTTTTTTTCGGCAAGGAACACGAATAAGTTTTTTACACGGGGACTTATCAGTGTTTTATCCGGGTCAAACGGGTCAAGACAGCATATTCCCGCATAACTTAAATTTGCGTTATTAAGCGATTGCTCGCATACATTTAAAATGTTGACAATATCTTTTTCTGTTTTATTATAATTTTTCTTATTAAAAATTATATAAAGGTCCCGCGTTTCTTTGGTTTTTACGCTGCTTTTTCCAAAACAAAGCCGCTCTTGTGTTAAAAATTCAATATCAGACTGTTCTATGCAGCCTCTGTCAAGGTCAATAATCCAAAGTAAAAAATCAGCGTTTTCTATGGATGCCGCCGCGACAGATTTGTCTTTTTCTGAGGTTCCCATAGATGCCGCATTATGTCCGGGTGTATCAATCAGACAGATATGTTCAAACAAATTTTTCTCCATTGGAGAAGAAATCGTAATATATGGGATAATATCACGAAGGTCAAATTCCAGTTTCTGCATAGCATCATGCGTTATGGAAGCATAAACTTCGGGGGATATTCCGAATGAGGCGCCGTAATTGTTGTAACCGGTTATTTTGCTTGCTTCACCATAAATAACATAACTTGGAATTGCGGTAGTCGGCTCTATGTCTTCCGCAAGGTGTATGTCTTTGCCTGTTAAAAAACTGTTTATAAAGGCGGATTTGCCGCTGGAAAAAGCGCCCGCAACCGCGCCGATAGTTTTACTTTTTAGCGCGGGGAAATTCAGCAGTCTTTCTAAATTCAATTCAATTTGACGGATTTTTTCAAACATATCTACTTCGTTGGGCAGTGAATTTTCTTCACGCGCAAAAGTCTTGTAGTCTTCTTCTACAATGCGCCTGAATTCGGCAAGTAACGGATGTTCATTCTTTGGCGCGTTTAATGCGTTAAGAATCAAAGTAAAATAATTCTGCGGTTTGTCCATGTTAATCTGACTCCCTTAAAGAATTTTTTGCCTGCGTTAATTGTTCCAGCGCGGTTTGTTTTTTATTCAAATCTTTTTTGAGAGTTTTCATTTGTGTTTTTAAATTAGAGAAAATGTAAGCCGAAGGATTTTTTGCCGCTTTATTTGTTTCAATAGTATTAAGCAGCGATTGAATTCCATCCGTGTAAGTTTTTTGAATGCCGCGAATAAAACTCATCCATGCCGCTTCAAAATTTCCGATTTCATTATCAGTGATTACGCCCATCGCAGGATATTCAAAAACAGGAGCATCAATATTCCATAAAATTCCGCCGGCATAGTCGTGCGTCATTGAATAAACAGCGCGGTGCAAAAACTGCGGGTCAAGGATTCTTTCTGTATCTGTTTCTTTAAATATTTTTTTTATATCTTCCGGCAGGGTGTCTTTTATTATTGATATTTCATCATTTACAATTTTTCCTATTGTACTGTTGAATTGTAAAATTCCCTCGTTTATTGTCCGCTTTACCGCGCCTGCGCGAAGTTCCGTTCTCTTAAATATGTCATAACCCAAATGACTCATGCCGGGAAGAAGTGCACCCAAAAGCCGCGCAAGTCCGTTAAAAAAGCCTTCTTTGGGGTCTTTACCATCTATTATTTCTGTTTCAGACTCTATTGAAGCATTTACCGTGCGGGTAATCTTATCTATATTGGCATTTAATTTATCTTTTAGGTTACGCTGAGCGCCGTCAATAGTATCCCGCAATTTTATATCCAGCAAAGTCTGCCCGGCACTAATAAAATTGTCGAGTTTTATTATTTCGGCTTCTAAACTTTGTAAATCGGAAGATTTTATTTTTTCGATGCGGCTTTCTATTGCCGTTATCAGTTCTGAGCGGTATTTTCCGATATTTACATTTTGTCTTGTGCTGTAATCTTCGATTTTTTCGGCAATAATTTTTTCTTTTAATTCGCGGACTGTTTCCAGTTTCTGGCGCAGTACGGCGACATTGCCTAACAACTCCAGACTCGCTTTGCCGGAACTTTCGTCAAAATAATCAGGATAGTTTCTCTGTAAAAGAGTCATTATTCCTTTCATTGAATCTGACCATGTATCTTTTTGTTCATAACGTAAATACATAGCGTTACACAAACCCGAAGTAAGAACAAATCTATTCTCTCCTTCTTCTATAAGTTTATCAAACTGGTCTTTAATTTCGGGATGGCGCGTTTTTAATTCTGTTAAACTGTTTTTTGCCTGGGACAATAATTTTTCTTTTCCTGCTGAAATTGCGTTTTGCAGGTCGCCGGCGGCTTTTATTGCTACACTTCGCGCATTCAAAATGTTATCTGCCATTGACGCGGCAAGAAACAGTTCGCGCACGCCTTCACGGGTAGAAAGCCTGTCCATCAATTCCAAATCCTGTTCAGACATAAACTGCCCCGCCTGACTTACAATAAAAACAACATCGCATTTACTCAAGTATTGTTCAGTGCGAGCCTCGCGTGATTTTACCGGGTCGTTAATACCGGGTGTATCAACAATGCAAACATCTTTTAACGCCGGATTATTAGTTGTAATTTCAACACTTTTAGTAAATGCGGTATATTTACCGGACGCGCCCACAAATGCTTCGAGTTTGCTTTTTAAATCCGCAAAGTTATCCGCTTCGATAGTTTCTTCTTTTTGTTTACAAATTGAATCAATATCAACGCCGGATGCTTTCATTTGTTCATATTGCTCAAACGACGCTTTTTTGCGCTCTTTTAACATATCATTGGACGCTTCCGTAAACTCGCGGTGTTCGCGTTTTATAATTTCTATATCTTCTTCTAAAAAGAAATTGGCTTTTACGGAGCAGACATCATCGTACGACAGCACGGTAAGCGCCGCCGTCATCGGGGTGGGCGCTTCGGGCAGGACGGACTCGCCATTAAAGAAAAGTGAATTGGTAAGCGATGATTTTCCCGCGTTTACACGCCCGATAATGCCTATAGTTAATAGGCGGTTTTCGTCCGCAATGGCGGCGATGTGTTTTTCTATTTCCGCCGCGTCTGTAATGCCAAAATTACGCTTCTGGTATTCGGCGTCATCGCCTATTAAATCGTGATTCCGTTCAACAATTTCTTCAATTGTTTTAAGTGTTTGTATCATATTTTTCATATAAGCCTCCTTACCGGACAAGTCCGGTTTCTTTTATTTGCTGCACGGCGGAACGTGAAAGCGTTAATTGTTCCAGCGTTTTTTGCTGTTCCGCGCCGCTTGTTTTTGCTGTTTCCATAGCGGCATCGACCTCAATGCGCCTCTGTTCAATCTGCTCCGTATATTGACGGCGCACATCCGCTATAATATTTTTTATTGCGTTATTCAAAAACGCGGGCATTTCCGAATGAATTTTATGTTTTATCCGCGGAAAAACCTCTGTTTGGAATTTTTGGCGCATTTCATTTTCTTTAAATCCCTTTGTAAAGAAATTCAGAATTTCCGGTAAGAAAATAAAAACCAATTCTAATGGATTTATCATGCCGTCCATCAATGACATTATAGTTGAAACTGCGTGGTAAGCAACACCTTTTCCTTGCGCGCTGCCTTCTGTATCAACAAGTTGTAATTCGTTCAGCAATGATTGTGCTTTTTCTATCAAAGACAACGCAAAATTATCGCTTTCTCCCAAGTTGTTCATAAGCAAGGAAACTTCCCGCGTTTCACTCGACAAATCCATTGTAATTTCGTCAATAAGCCTGCCGAATTTGCTTTTTACCGCTCCGGTAAGAGAAGCGCGGACGATATCGCTTATTGTTTGTTCAACAGCCGCCTGATTGCCTTTCCCTCCCAGCATTACCAGTTCGGGAAGCGCGTCATTTAAATCGTTTCCAACAGCCTTGACAATATCATTTACAGCAACGCTTGCATAGCGTTCTTCTATATCCGCTATCATCTTTTCGGCTTTCTGTTCGATGCTTGTAATGCTGTTTTGCATTGAAAGAATAAGCGCTTTATTTTCTTCCTCGTTTTTCTGTCCGGCATTTATACGAAGTGTAATCAAATCAATTATATCATCGCAAAGGGCGTTAAACCGGCCGCGGTATATATCCACAAAAAGAGCGCCGGCATCAATGGATGATAAAAGATGAATAATTTCTTTGCCGGAACAAATCCCCAAAGGCTGAACTTCGACAGTATGTTTTAGTTCGCGTTCCAAAACAGATTTATAATGCGCGGTTACCGCGTCAATTTCCGCTTGAGAACCAAGCATATTGGTTTTAGATACAAAAAACGAAAAACGGCGTTCCAGCGTTTCTATTTCGCGCAGACGGCGTACAAGAGAAGCGGACGGCGTTTTTGATTCCGCGCCGCTGTCAAGCACGATGTAGTACGCCCCTCGCGCAAGGTAGGCAAGGATTGCCTTGTTGTGATTATCCAAAGGGGAATCAAAGCCGGGCATATCAACTAAAACGAGCGGTTCTATTTCGCGCAGCGCGGGGCTGTTCAAATATAGACGCGCATACTGATACCGCGCCGCGTCTGCTTTAAGGCTTTCTATGCCGCTTGTTTCGTAACGGGTAATTTTACCGTCCGTGTCTACCGCTTCGATATACTCTTTTTCCGAGTAATGCAGTTCCGTGGCAAGCGCTGTTTCCGGCGTTATCGCCTCCGGCAGAATTTGCTTCTCTATGCAGGCATTAAGCAGCGTGGACTTACCCGCGCTAAAAGCGCCTACTACCGGAACAACAAGGTTCCGCGCCGCTATTTTGTTTTTTAGCGACTCTGCATTTTCGGCGCATGTTTCCGGCAAATCGCAATCTTTTGCGATTCTTTCCAGTACGCCGCACAATTCAATTAATTTTTGTTGTGTTGAAATCATATTTATCTCCTAATTTGCGCAATTCGCGCACCATTTTGATGTATTCCTGTTTACAATCTTCATATTGACTGTTTTTGATAAATTGCAAACATTTTTTTAGATAGGTATTCCAGACGGCGTTGTAAATTTCCGCGCTGTCTGTTCTTTTGTTAATTGAAGCAACAATAGCGGGCGCTGTCCGGTAATATTCCGCGATAATTTCTTTTCCGTCCGGCTTGAGCGCAAGCCAGTTATCCCGGAAATTGCGGAATGTAACAAGTTCATCGCAATCGTCCGGTTTGTGTAATGATTGACAGACAGCGGTTGTAATAAAACATCCATCTTGATACCAGAATAAATTTTTATTTGATTTATCCAAATTTGGGTTAAGAGAGAGCGCTCTTTGATAATCTTCTTTTGCGCGTTCTGTATTGCCGTGTTTGTAAAAGGCATTTCCACGAAAAAGATAATTATAGGGGGCTTTGTTATCTAGTTCTATTGCGGCATTAAGAAACTTGATTGCCTTTTCTGTGTTCCCTTCCTTCAAATTAATTGCACCAAGCCAAGAATGACTATAGGCAAGTTCTGAATATAATTCGATAGATTTTTCAAAATCGTGCTTTGCTAACTCCTTTTTATCTTGCATATAATAGCAAATGCCGCGATTGTGATATGCTTCCGCATATTCTGGGTTAAGTTCTATTGCTTTGGTACAATCTTTTATAGCATTCTCGTAATCTTTACAGACTAGATACACATCTCCTCGCAAACCATAACATTCTGGGTCTTTGTTATCTAGTTTTATTGCGGCATTAAGAAACTTGATTGCCTTTTCTGTGTTCCTTTCCTCCAAATTAATTTTACCAAGCCAAAAATGACTGTCGGCATATTCTGAATATAATTCGATAGATTTTTCAAAATCGTGCTTTGCTAACTCCTTTTTATCTTGCATATAATAGCAAAAGCCTCGATGGTCATACGCTACCTCATTTTCGGGGTCAAGTTCTATTGCTTTGCTATAATCTTTTATAGCATTCACGTAATCTTTACATCTTTCATATGCCCCCCCACGCCACATATAAGATTCTAGGGTTTTGTTATCAAGTTTTATTGCGGCATTAAGAAACTTGAATGCCTTTTCTGTGTTCCCTTCATCCAAATTAATTCGACCAAGCCAAGAATGACTGTCGGCATCTTCTGAATTTAACTCGATAGATTTTTCAAAATCACGCTTTGCTAACTCCTTTTTATCTTGCATAAAATAATAAAAGCCACGCCAATCTAACAATTCGGCATTGTCATTATATGTTTTTAATCCCTTGGTTAGTATTGCAATCTTCTCGTTAAAATCCTCAGTATCCTCAGCCTTTTGAATGATGGCTTCGACTTCTTTGTTTGATTTTTCCGCCGTTTCCACCGGTGTATCACATTCCGGGCAGCGCTTCCAATGCGGCTTTACTTCTGCCCCGCATTTTGGGCAGCGGGGACGCAAATCGGCTCCGCAATCTTCATGCGGACAGAAATTGTACCCGTCCGGCAACTCTCTTTTACAATTTGGACAAATCATATATTCCTCCTATAAAAATTATAACATACCATCAGCAATGATATAAACAAGAAATCCAACTCCAATTATTCCAACTATTGAAGATATTATTTTCCAAACTAAAGGAAGCAGAGTTATCCCGAAAATTGCGGCAATTAAAGCAAAAACGATAAGCGCGAAAACCCATGTATATACCCCAAGATCCTCTATGCGTGGATTTTCATTATATACGCTATATACGCTAATAACATTGATAATGATGGCTATTGACGATATAACCGACCAAACAATGAGCCATGCAATATGAATATTCGTAAATGTATGCAGCAAAATAAATGCCGCAATATGAACAGCAACATACATAATTGTAGCAATAATCGACGCGGTTTTTTTATTGGCGCTTGCTTTCAGTTCTTTTTCCGTTATTTGTTTAAAGAATTTTGTCAGAATAGTTAGCGAAATTCCGTATCGTTCAAATAAATCTGTTAATGCTGTCTTTATCTCTCCAAACCGAGTTCTATAATTACTTCGACAAGCAGAATAAACTTCAACAGGATGAGATATTATATCATAAACTGTTACAATATCATCCGGTAAATCTCTCTTTAACTCATATCCTAATTTTTTAAGTCTATCAACGCGGATATTTTTTAGCGTTTGTTCTTCTTGCGGGCTTAATCCATAGGCGCTTGACTCTATAGACGCACCACATTCTTTACAAAACTTGCTCTCCTCCGATACTTCCGCACCGCATTTTGGACAGCGCAATTCCGGCGTTGCAGACTTTGCGGGACGCAAATCGGCTCCGCAATCCTCATGCGGACAGAATTTGTACCCGTCCGGCAACTCTCTTTTACAATTTGGACAAATCATATTTTCCTCCTATATCCATTTTTGCCCCTCTACCAGGGCTTCCAATTAAAGGTGCTTGCCAAAACCCAGTGGTGGGGCGGACCTTCCAAATGTCCGCAAACCGACTTGGCGGTTTTGGAACAAATTTCGCCGGGCGGTATGTCCCGCGAAGTCTGATGGCGTCCGCAGCGAGTGCAAACCCAATGAAGAAGCGGCGCGGAAAACGGCGCTTTTTTGACCCACTTATGTTCCTTGCCGTTTACACAAGTTGGAGAATTATCTGGTTTAGCGGGCTTTTGTCCTTGCCGTAAACTGCTTGTCCAAAGCGAACGCCCGCAGCCCTTGCAATACCATTCCTGCCTTTCCATTACTTACGCCGCCATGTGTGGTTGCCGCCGCGTGGACAAGGCGATGGTAACGGGCGTCCATTGCTGCCCCGCATTGTTCCGCATTTACCGCAAACCCAGAGCGGTGCCGCGCCGCCTGCCGGATTGTATGCCGTCCAGCGGTGCGCCCCGCCTTTTGTACATATTCCTGTAAGTTT
>JAIROZ010000130.1 GCA_031257255.1 Spirochaetaceae bacterium
TATACACAATTCTGGATAAATGAATGGTATGACGCTTCTGCTCCCGACACATTTTTTGAAAAAGTAGAATAAAGGAGGATTTTATACAAAATGAAACAAGACGCGCTTTCAATAAAACAAATTAACAACTTTCAAAAACAGCAATACGAAGATTACGAAAGAAATTCCGCAAATTCATTGTTGAAAAAATATACATCTATTTTGGAAAAATTTAAGAATAAAAATAATTTGAAAATACTTGATGTAGGCGGCGCGAGCGGCTATTTTGCTCAGGCTCTGTTAGATTATTTTGATAATGGGGGGGGGGGGGGGTGGGGGATAAATATATTTGTTGTAGATTATGTTATGTATGATACATGGAAAACAAACAACGGAAAAATAACTTTCATCGAAAGTTCCGTCGAAAAACTGCGCGAACTATTTACACATGAAACATTTGATATAATTTTTGCTAACAGGGTTTTTCATCATTTTGTAGGCAAAACATGGAAAGATACAATAAAAGGCATATATCAGATAACAGGGTCAATAACAGGACTGTTGAAAAACGATGGATGTTTTTGTATAACAGACTATTTTTATGATGGATATTTTTTTGATACATCGGCAAGCAGAATTATTTATGCTTTTACTTCCTGCAAAATTCCTATATTGGTATCAATATTTAGAAAAATAGAGGCAAAATCGGCTGGAGTAGGGGTGTGTTTTTTATCAAAAAAAATGTGGCTTAGACTGTTTGAAAGTCATGGCTTGATAGTTGATAATTTATACGAAGGATATAAATGTAAAAAATCATTAAGAATGATAATTTATGGCATATTTCTTTTGTTAAAGAATTTACAGGAAGATAACGTAATGATTCTAAAAAAATCAGTTTAATGCAAGGATAAATAAAAATGAAGAAATTAAAAGTCTTAACGGTAGTTGGCACACGCCCGGAAATAATCAGGCTTTCCCGTGTGCTGCAAAAACTTGACACAAGTCCGGCAATAGAACATATCCTGGTGCATACCGGGCAGAATTATGACTACGAATTGAACCAAATTTTCTTTGATGGTCTTGATTTACAGAAACCCGCTTATTTTCTTGCTGCCGCCGGGGAAAACGCCGCCGAAACAGCCGGAAATGTGATAATAAAAATCGACCCCGTGCTGGAAAAAGAAAAGCCTGACGCATTTCTGGTTTTGGGCGACACCAACTCTTGTCTCTGCGCGATAGCCGCAAAAAAACGGCATATACCAATATTCCACATGGAAGCGGGAAACCGCTGTTTTGACCAGCGTGTGCCGGAAGAAACAAACCGCAAAATCGTAGACCATATTAGCGATATAAATATGCCTTACAGTGATATTGCGCGGGAATACCTGCTCGCCGAAGGCATACCGGCGGACAGGATTATCAAAACAGGCAGCCCCATATTTGAAGTGCTTCAGTATTATATGCCAAAGGCGGAAAAATCTGATATATTATCAAAATTAAATATATCTCCAAAAAATTATTTTGTCGTGTCGGCGCACAGGGAAGAAAATATATCATCAGAAAAAAACTTTGCTTCCTTGTGTAAAATACTCAATGATATAGCCGGAGAATACAATATGCCGCTTATTGTAACTACGCACCCCAGAACGCGCAAAATGATAGAAGCAAAAAATGTACAGTTCAATAGTAATATACATTTGGAAAAGCCATACGGATTAAGCGATTATCTTGCGCTGCAAATAAACGCAAAGACGGTGCTTTCCGACAGCGGTACTATTTCTGAGGAAGCGTCAATTTTGCGGTTTCCGGCGCTGAACATCCGTGAGGCGCATGAACGCCCCGAAGCAATGGAAGAAGCCGCCGTGATGATGGTTGGTCTCAGTCCTGAACGGGTTATGCAGGGTTTGAAGCAATTGGAACATGAATGGAAAGAGGGAACGCAATTTAGAAACATAACGGATTATACTATGCCGAATGTATCGGACAAAGTTGTGCGGATTATTCTGTCATATACTGATTATATAAAAAGAACGGTTTGGGCTGAATAATGCGGCTTTGTATTTTTACAAATCATTTTTACCCGGAAGATTTTAAGGTAAATGATATTGCGTTTGAACTGGCAAAAAAAGGCTATGAAATAACGGTAATTACCGCAATTCCAGATTATCCGCAAGGGAAGTTTTACAAAGGCTATTCTTTATTCAAGCGAAGAAAAGAAGCAATCAATGGCGTAAAGGTAATACGATTGCCAATCATTCCACGCGGGAGAGGCGGCAAGGCGGCGCTCGTTTTGAATTATCTTTCGTATTTTGCCTCGGCGATGTTGTTTGTTTTTTTTCATGCCGCCGCAAATAGATATGACGCGGTTTTTGTACATTTGACATCGCCTTTTTTTATCGCGCTCCCCGCCGTGTTTTTGAAGCGTAAACAGCATATTCCGCTCATTTTTTGGGTACTGGATTTGTGGCCCGAATCGCTGCAGGCGGCGGGCGGCATAAACAACCGTTTTATTTTGAACACACAGATAAAATTCGTTCAATATGTATATGATAATTGCGATAAAATACTGATAGGCTCCGATGGTTTTAGAAAATCGATTTGCGGGAAAGGAAACTATCACGATAAAATCGTTCATTTCCCTAATTGGGCGGAGGCTGTTACGCCGCCTAAAGACGCTTCGGTATACCGGAATATAGAGCCTTTTGCGCATTTTACAGCGGATGATTTTATTGTTTTGTTTGCCGGAAATATGGGAAAGGCGCAAAATCTTGACAGTGTTCTTGATGCCGCTTCGGAATTGAAAGAAAACCAAAATATAAAATTTGTCTTTTTGGGAGACGGCAGGCAAAAAGAAAAACTTACAGAAAAAACAAAAGAACTGGAATTATCCAAAACAGTATTTTTTCCGGGACATTATCCGCTGAATACTATGCCCATTTTTATGGAAATGGCGCATCTGCTGCTTGTATCGTTGTCGGACGAATTGTTATTTAATATAACTGTGCCTTCAAAAATTCAATTTTATATGTCGCAGGGAAAGCCTATCATCGCCATGCTTAACGGAGAGGGCGCGGAACTTATTAACAAGGCAAAGTGCGGCGCTTCTGTTCCAGCCGGCAACAGCCTGATGTTATCAAAAACTATAAATGATTTTTACAATATGCCAAAAGAAAAGTTAAACATTATGGGTTGCAGCGGCAGAGAATATTATGATAAACATTTCCAAAAAAATGACAGAATAGAACAGTTGGAATTTATATTGAAGCAGCATATATAGCCGCCGCTGATAGAATTTACATTATGCCCGCGCACCTTTCTTCGTTTGAACTCAATGTACTCTATGCAATAGCCGGTGTGCGCGAAGCATCGCCTAAGCGCGAAATTACCGGCTTACATGATTATTTTTCCGCCTTTGACGGTACGCTGGACAAGTCCAAACGTTTTACGCTGATATCGCCTTCGGCTAATTCCCTGCGGCTTTTTTACAACAAGGCGGCGCTGCCCCCCTATGGATTTCCGCGTGAGCAATTCAAAGCGCTCTGCGACAAAATAAAAAACCGCTTACTGCAAATATCAAAATTCATTATAGAACTGGAAAAACAAAAACTCATCATTCCCGAATATAAAATTCAGCAATATATAAATCCCTCCCAAAAAGAAGCGCTTCCATGGCGCGTCTACAACGAATTCTTCCCGGACGAAGCGCCCCCCATCCTCTATGTTAAATCCCTCAAACCAATTCCGTCAAAAGAACTTTACAAATTACTGGAATTTTAGCCGCTTCCTTATTATCCATCAAAAAGATACCATTGAGGTATGAGTAAATTTCACCGGGCAGCCGCCGGTATAGACCATCTGGAAAGACTGGGAGAGGGCGCAAGTTTTTTCCATCGTTTACATCCCGCATGCAAGTCGCTGGTAACGCTCATTTATATTGGGCTTGTTGTGTCAATGCCTAACACAGCGGTAAGCGCTCTTATTCCATTTGCGTTATATCCGGCGCTGGTATGCGCGGCGGCGGGCGTGCCTGTAACGGCGGTTCTTTCGCGGCTGCCGGCGGCTCTTCCATTCGCGCTTGCCGGAGGGATTTCCAACCTTATCCTGATGAAAGACGCGGCATTTGTACTTGGAGGTTTTGAGATAACACGGGGGATGCTTTCGTTCTGTTCAATAATGATAAAGACGGTGCTTTCTGTTTCCGCCGCCTTGCTGCTTATAGCAGTAACGCCATTTTCCGCGCTTGCCGCCTGCCTTACAGCGCCGCGTTTTCTGCGTCCGTTGGGCTTGCAACTAACACTCACTTACAGGTATATAGGCGGACTTTTGGACGAAGCGCGGGATATGTGGACGGCATACAGCCTTCGCGCCCCGGACAGCCGCGCTGTACGCCTCTCTCATTTCGGCTCATTTTTGGGACAACTATTGCTCCGCAGTTTTGACCGCGCTCAGTCTGTTTATTATGCGATGCTCTGCCGTGGATTTACCGGCGTCTACCATAGCAGCGTCCGCGCCGGACTGAACTTTGCGGACATACTCTATGCGGCGGCAGCCTGCGCCGCATTTGTATTCCTGCGGATGGTAAATGTAAGCGTACTTCTGGGGCGCATTGTGGCAGGGTAGGATTTACCCGGCAATCCGAATCTGGCACATTTTCATTGCTTCCAACGCATTTTTATGGCTTTGGGGCGTTACACCGGCGCAGCAGTTCGCGTCTACTGTAATAGGCGTTTCCGGCAGCGCCGCCTTTAGTATCATCGCATTGGAAATAACGCAAATATCTGTACATAAACCGGCGGCTTCGATTTCTTCGATATCCGCATAATGTTCCATAATATACCGCGCAAGTTCCAGTGAACCAAACGAAGGCTTGTCAAGAATAGTACAGCCTTCGGTATCAAGTTTTGAGGTTATCTGCCAGCCAGCCGTTCCCTTTATGCAATGCTCGACAGGCAGATTTTTGCCTTCCTGCGTGTTCAAGTAATTTTTGCCGTGCGTGTCCCGTGTAAAGATGATGGGATTTTTTGCCTTCTTGTATTCTTCAATCTTCTTTTGAAGCGCCCCGATGATGAGCGGCGCTTCCTTAGTGCCAAGCGCCCCGTCAATAAAATCATTCTGCATATCAATAACAAGTAAAAGTTTCATTGCCTCTTTCTTTCCTCTCCGTACTTTTTTTGCGCCCTACAGCGTCCAAACGCCAAAGAGCATTGCTATTGCGGGTAAGAACGCCGCAAAAATCCCTTCCAAAATAGAGAGCGCGGGAAAAATTCTGCCGAGCGCTTTTATCCCGCAGGACAATTCCAAAAAGCCTTCCAGCCAGAGTACCGCCCATGCAGTCCACAAACAGCCGAGCGGCAGCGCCCCAGCATATCCGTTGGCTGCGTCTGAAAAGCAAACGGCGGCGCTTATCGCTGCAAAAACCGCTACACATACCGAATACCAGCCAAAGGCGCGAAGGTCAAGTTTGAAGATATAATTTGCCGCAATAAACAAATATGTAAAGCCAAACAAAAATCCGGCAGCGGTGTTATTGTAAAGTACCGTGTTGGTAAAATCCGCCTTGCCAAGCGAAATAAAGTTACCCGCGACTATTACCAATCCGGTAACCGCATTGATAAACGCCGTTGATTTTCCATCCATTTTAATAATGGCGGAAATTCCGTTGCTAAAAAGAGCAATCCCCACAAAAATAAGGCAAACGCCAAGCCAACCCATTGTTTTTCTCCTAATACCTTTCAATCTAAGGCTGTTCTAAGACTGTTCTAAGGCTGTTTGATAATAAACCGGGAGGATTTTTTATTCAATGCGCCCCCTTACCATACTTGGTTCTTCTCTGGTATAATAATGATATTAGGAGTTTTGAATGAAAGACGGCTTACATCCGAATTACCGGTTTACGACTATTACCTGCGCCTGCGGCAGTGTTATCGAAACACGCTCGACGGCTAAGGACATTAAGGTGGAAATCTGCTCCGCCTGCCACCCCTTCTTTACGGGCAAGCAAAAGTTAGTTGATACCGCCGGACGCATTGAGCGCTTCCGCAGAAAGTACAACATTAAGGCATAATGGATATTTATACTGAGCAAACCGCCGTTACTTTGGGCGATGTTGACGAAAGCAACCGTGTAAAGCCTTCGGCTTTTTTCGGCTATTTCCAGCATGCGACAACACTGCACGGCGATGAACTCGGTATAGGCGCAAAGACGATAGCCCGCGCCGGACAGGGCTGGGTTCTATCCCGTTTTTCGGTTCAGATTGAAAAACGCCCTGCCCTTTCCGATGTGCTAACGCTGAGCACATGGCCCCGCGGCTTTAAGCGGCTTTTTGCCATCCGCGATTACCTTATTAAAGATGACGAAGGCGGCATCGCGGTAAAAGCCCGCAGCGGCTGGCTTGTAATAGACACAGCAAAACGCCGCCCTCTCCGTGAAGAAAGCCTCCATACCCCGCTCCCCCGTAACGATGACATTCCCGATACTATACCGGACGGCGCGGAGGCTTTGCCAGACCGCGAAGAAATGATGCCGGCAGGTACAGTAATTTCCGCATACTCAGATACGGACTTTAACGGGCATGTAAACAATGTCCGCTATGTGGAATGGGCGCAAAATTATGTGAGCGCCGCCGCGCTTGCAGCGGAAAAATTGCGGGTTGACATCAACTTTGTAAACGAAATACCGGCAGGTATTGAGGCAGACATCTTTACTTATACTGCGGAAGGACTAAGCGCTGTGGAAGCAAGGCGCAAGGACTGCGGGCAGCGCATATTCCGCGCTGAATTCCATTTTTGAGTGCCGCTATCTGCGCTTAAAATGAAACGGCGCAAATTCCGAGCCGGTTTCGGTAAAGAACTTGCTAAAAAATTCGTAGTACTGCAAGCGGATAACCTGAATGGCGACTATCATTCCTTCGAGTACAATGATGAGCGCATTGCCAAAAATGATAATCACAAGTGACCATGCCGCGCCGAGCGGGACATCCGCAACTTTTTCCGCCATTGTAAATATGATGAACGAAAGCACCGCATGGGAAAGCGCAAATGCTCCTACGCGGAGGAAACTCACCGTGTTGGAGATATAGCCCGAACAGGTTTCCAGAATTTCGACTATCCCTTCCATTACAAATGCAAAAATGCCTTCTTCAAAAAGTTTTTCGCGCCGCAGCAGACGGACAAAAACCGGTCCTGTAACAATAAAAAAGACTGCCAGCGCAAGACAGACGGCGTCTACAGTAAGAAAGCGGAATTCAGACTTCTGAACTATGGCGCGGATAGCAATGAATATTGCGTACCAAAAGAAAAGTCCGCCGGCAAGTCCATGCTTGGAAAAAAAAGCGTGTTCCCAGCGGCGCATTGCGGCGCTGTTTGCTATATTCAGCGCTATTCCCAGCGAATTGATAATAACGCCTATCGCAAGGGTAAAGCCGAAAAAGTAGAAAAGTTTGTCAACCGCGCCGGTTTCCGGCATAAGGCGCAGGAGATGCCCGGTTTCTTTTATACCGAGTGTTCTACCGGCGGCGGTATTTTGCAAAAATTCCGTGAACATCCGTGTAGGGGCTTCCAGCAATTCCTCGTTAGAAAAAACGCTTCCATACAAAAGCCCGGTGAACATCGCGCAAATTCCGGCAATGATAAGCGGACCAGAAAAATGGCGCTTGGTTGCGAAAATACGCGCCTTGCCCGCCGCAATTCCCAAAAGTAGCAGCACCGCGCCCTGCCCGACATCCCCGAACATCACACCGAATAGGAGCGAGAATAGGACGGCGGTAAAAGGCGTAGGGTCTATCGCGCCGTAGAGGGGGGCTCCGTAAGAAAGCACTATAGGCTCGAAACTTTTTACAAACTTGCCGTGCCGCAATTTTACCGGCACTTTTTCGCGCCCTTCGCGCACAGCAGGCACCTCCCAACTGTCGTAAGAACGCACAGAAACACGCCCGCCGGTTTTTTCGTCCAATTCTTTTACTAGAGAGGGTACAAGCGGCGCTTCTACCCAGCCGGAAAGTTCAAAGGTATTGCGCGTCTGCAAAAGGCGGCTTTTTAGATTGAGTACAGCCAGCGCCATAGTAAATGAAGCGGCAAGTTGCCGCAGCGCATCCCCGTAGCGGCGGCTCATTTTGCGGCGTTCTTCTTCCAAAGCGCCCAATTCTCCGGCAATCTCGCCAAGACGCTCCGTTATTGCCTTAACATGGGTGTTGGTTGCCGGATTCTGGCTGCCGGCTGCCGGGTCTTGCGGTTCAACCGGCGCTTGTTCCACAATCGGCGCTTGTTTCAAAAGCGGTACAAAACCGGCGTCTTTCAGGCTGCTGTCCATAGCAAAGCGCCCTGTTTTGGAAGATACGGCAAGCACCGTTTCCATACCGGAACCGTCTGCGTCCGCGCCGCCGTTTGTGTTGAGTGGTACAATTATGGCGCGTCCCTGCAATGAGGTTTCGAGCGCCGTTCTTTTTCCGCCGTCTATGCTGCCTATGCGGACATTCAAAAATGGAGCGCCGCCTTCCGGGGCGCGTAAAAGTCCGGGAAGTTCAGACGGCAGTCCTTCGTGTTTTACGGCATCCTTTAAGCGTTCTTCCAAGGTCTGTCTTTCGAGCCCGATGTTGTAGACTTCCTGTTCAAGAGCGCCTGCCGCGTCCGATATTATGAGCAATGAACGCGCCTCTTCATCGCCGGGAAGTTCAGGCTCTATCTGAGCGCCGGTTTCTCCGCCAATTTCCACTTCCAAAAAAGCCGCCGCCTCTTTAATTTTTTCGAGCGATTTTTCCGCTTCCTTAATTTCTGAAATTTTTTGCTCTTCCGGCGAGTTGGTTGCTTTGCGGGAAGCGCCGGGATGAGCCGCTTCGGGATGTGAAAATTGAATAACGGCGCGTCTACCCAAGTATTTGAGAACGGAGTCTATGTCTTTGTCGAGTACGGTTATCTTTACCTGCTTCATTTTTACAGGACGAATCATTGGGCATCCTCCATTTCAAACATGCGAAGAATTTCCGCAGGCGCAATTCCAAGCGCCAAACCTTCCGCTATACCAGTTAGTATCTGAGTTTCCATCTGCTTTATGTAAATAAAGCATGCCGCGCTGTCCAGCGTAAAAGGACACCTATGAAATGCCGAATATGCCTTGCGAAACAGGTAAAGCGCCGCCTTATTCTGAAAATAGCGCGGGTCTAACTGCCAAGCGCCGCCGGATTTTTCGGGATTCAAAAAGGCGGCATACTTCCAGCCAGCCCATTCGCCGCGGTGGTCGGCGGCAAGCCTAAGGCTTTGCCGCGCAGCCCGCGCAAGAGGCTGCGGCACATTCGGCGGCTCAACAAAAAAAGCCTCTATCGCGGCGGCATCCATTCCGTAATAAATACGGAGGCGCAGCGCCCACGCCGTATTCTGCATGGCTATCTCGTCATAAATCATCTTTGTAAGAAGTATGCATTCGCGCCGGGGCGTCTCGCGCAGCACTCTAAAAAAATAATTCCAGTACGCTTTGTTCACTTCCGACTGAAAATGAATGTAATTTTCTGAAAGAAAGGATTTTTCGACTGCCGCCGTAAGCGCCGGTATCAGCGCCATATATGGGGTATTGTTTAGCATTGAGCGCAAATCAGGGTAGGCAGGAAAATACACAGCGGCTTCTCCGCTCTTAGCGCGGGGAATAAAGCGTTCAAGACTTCCGTTTACAGGGCATTCCGCCTCGCCAACACTCAACGCGGTAAGCACCCTCGACAAATCAGCCGCCTCCTGTTTGCGCCATAGCGCTGCCGGCAGCCTCGGAGCGCCGTCATTAGGAGCGCTTAAAGCCTTTAACAAGTCCAATGTTTGTTTTTCGGCATGGGCGCGGAATTCTTTTTCCAGCGCATCCGGCGTTTTTCCGGTACAGTTTGTAAGGGCGGCAAGGGTTTCCAGACCGGCGGCGGCTGTCAATTCCGCCCGCCGTCCCCACAATAATGATTTTGCGAGGATGCCGCAGGATTTTGCGTAGACAAAGGCGCGTCTGGCGGTATGCGGCATTATGGGGCTCCCGGTTCGCTTATCCCCAAAAGCCGCGCCGCCGCGCTGTTAAAGCAAGTCTGGTCTGTTTTTAGGGAGTCTATGCTATCCTTGTAGCCTCTTAATTCAGTTTGGTAATTTTCTTCGAGTTTGCGGCAACGGACGGCGCTTTCGGCTTCCAGTTCTCCGCGCCGGCGTTTGTATTCAGCGTCAAAACGCTCCCGGCTTTCTCGCTCGCCGCCGGCAATCAATTTTTCCGCAGCGGCATTAGCGTCCGCCACAATTTTGGCGGCAGTCTCTTCAATCTGTAAAAGATGAGTTATTACATACTCCCCTTCCATTGGGGCTATCCTATAATTCCTCAAAACTGGAATCGTCTTCGTATTTTTTGATGATATTGAAGACTGCTTCCGGGCTGGAGGCGGCGATGACTTCGGTATAGAAGTCCGGGCTGCGGAGTACGGACGCCATTCGTTGCAAGAGATGAAGGTGGCGTTCCGCTTCCACAGGCGGGGCGATAATCATAAGGACGAGGTGGACGGGGTCGCCGTCAAGCGAATCGTACTCAATTCCTTTGGTGGAAACGCCGAGCACACCGTACATTTTGTCAACGGCATCACACTTGCCATGCGGTATCGCTATTCCGTTTCTTATACCTGTAGACATTTTTGCCTCGCGTTCTTTTAGCGCGGCAAGCACAGGGTCGCGCACATTGAGTTTTGCCGCCTGACAAAAGTGGTCTACAAGTTCCTCAAAAACTTCCGGCTTTTCATCAGACTCAAGGTTGAGTTTGATGAATTGCGGCATAAATACTTCGCTTAAAAGCATACAATATTCCTTTTATTCCGATGCGGCTTCCGGCGTTACAGGAACCGGCGGTGCTTCCAGTTGAGTTCCTTCCGCCGCTCCTTCTAAAGGCGTTCCTTCCGGCTGTACGCCGGTTTCGGGCGTTTCTTCCAAAAACCAATCTCTTCCGCCGGATGCCTCGCGCCCAGCCGCCTCTACGCCGCCTGAGTCTACTCCGCGGTTTATTATGGCAATTGAAAACGCAAGCGCAAAAAAAAGCGCGCCCAGCACAGACGATGTTTTTGTAAGTATGTTCCCGGAGCGGGAGCCAAACGCCGTATTGCTGCCTCCGGCAAAGACGCCGCCCATAGTATCGCCTTCCTCATTCTGCGCCAAAACAAGCAAAATCAGCAGCAGCGCTACAATAATGAACAAAACAAGTAAAAAGCCGTTCAAAAAACCCATAAATACTCCCGTTTAGCGTTTGCCCAAAACAGCGGCAAACAAACATTGCGGCGGCATAAGCCTTACGGCTAAATTCTGCCTCGCTTTTATTGCATTATACTTCTTGCCGGAAGGGGCGTCAAGCGGGCGCAATGCCTGCCTCTTCCGGGAAGCCGTAATTGTCAAACTGTTTTTTTTGCGCCGCAAACGAAAAATCGAGTAGCGCGTAAGCGCCTTGTTTGTAGACAATGTACTTTCCGGCAGCGCCCGCTTCCAGCGCGAGGATGGCGTTAAGGGCAAAGGCGGAGGCGTGGAGCCTGTCGCAGGCTGTTGGGACGCCGCCGCGCTGGGCAAAGCCCAGCAGATTACACTTTACATTCAAGCCCAATGTTTGCCGCACATAGTCCGCCGCGTCAAACATTTGCTGCGCTCCTTCGGCAAAGGTCGCCAGTACATAGTCCCGCCGCACCAGTTTGCGGAATTCCAGCACCTTTTGCGCGATTTCTTCGTTGCTCGTTTTCGGTTCGTAAAGAACGCTAAAGTCCGCCATCCCCATAAGCACGGCGCTTTGCGGCAGATAACTGTCAAACGCGCCGAGCGTCTCCACAAAGAAGACCCGCCCCGGCAGCGCCATTCCGGTATCGGAAATGTCATCAATGTACGACACGAGTTTGTTCAGCGCCGTGTCATGCCCCAGCGTATAATCGCTGCCGTAGATGTTGTTGTCGATGGTGCCCGGAATACCGATGAACTTGACCTCTGAGGTCCGGGCGCTAAGGTCGAGCGCCCCCCGGAAACTCCCATCGCCGCCTATTATCACAAGCGCGTCTATTTTGCAGCCGCGCAGGCGTTCAACAAGGGCAACTTGTGTTGCCTCTTCCACGAGCGAGGGCAGCCGCCCCGTTTTTAGCACAGAACCGCCGAGTTTGTACCAGCCCTGCGTGCCGGCAGGGCGCAGTTCCACACTATCGCCGGCAAGGATACCGGGGTAGCCGCCCCGGAAGCCCGTTACTTCGTGCCCGCGTTCCGCGCCAAGTGTTACAAGGCGGGCAACGCAGGCATTCATGCCGGGCGCGTCCCCGCCGGAAGTAATTACGCCTATTCTCATGCTTTGCCCGCGGAACCAAAAGCCGTCAGTTTTTCCTTTACGATAGCCGCGCAGACCGCCTTTACGGGCTTTAGGAATTTACGCGGGTCGAATTCGTCCGGGCTGACCTCGGCGCACATCTTCCGTATCGTGTTGGCAAATGCCGCCTTCAACTCTGTGCCTACATTCACTTTGGCAAGCCCCATAGTTATACACCGTTGGATGTCCGCTATCGGAATTCCGGTGCCGCCGTGCAGAACGAGCGGGCAGTCCGTCAGTTTGAGGATGGCGGCAAGGCGTTCAAAGTCGAGTTTGGGTTCGCTCTTGTAAAAGCCGTGAACCGAGCCGAAGGCTATCGCAAGCGCGTCAATGCCGGTTTCCTCAACATAGCGGGGAACTTCGGCGGGGTCGGTGAATGTGGCGCTGCGGTCTTCCACAACGATATGTTCCTCTTTGCCGCCGACCTTGCCCAATTCCGCCTCTACCGAGCAGTTGTAATCGCGGGCAAAGCGGACAATGGCGGCGGACTCGCGGATATTGTCTTCGTAAGGTTTTGCCGAAGCATCCACCATTACCGAACTAAAGCCCGCTTTTACCGCCTCTTTGATGAGGTCGTAATCGGTGGCGTGGTCAAGGTGGAGGCAAACCGGCACCTTTGCCCGTTTTGCCATGCCCTGAACAAGCCCCGCCGCCTCGTATACACCGATATACTGACAGGCGCCCTGCGATGCCATCATAATAACCGGCGAGCGTGCTTCTTCCGCGCCCGCCAGAATACCGGCGGCATCTTCGTAGCCGTTAAAGTTGAACGCGCCAACGGCATAGCGCTCTTTTTTTGCGCGAGGTAAAAGGTCGCGCAATGTTACTAATTCCATATAATTCCTCTATCAATAAATTATTACAACCCGCATGACTCCAAAAGAGCGCCGTCATCCAAAATGGCGGACGCGGGACCGCAGGTGTGGACTGTTTTGCCGGAAAGAAGGATGGCGCGTCCGCAGAGAGCGCGGGCAAAATCAAGGTCGTGAGTTGCTACGAGCATAGTCTGCGGCGAGCCGTCTGGACAGGTAAGTTCGCGGAGTATCGCAATAAGGCGGCGGCGGCTTTTGGGGTCTAAAAAAGCGGTCGGCTCATCAAGAAGCAGAACGGCGGGTTCCATTACCAGCACTGAGGCAAGCGCCCCAAGCCTTTTTTCGCCGCCGGAAAGTTTGTGGCTCAAGCGGTCTTTTAACGCGCTTATGCCGAGCGCCTCAAGTTGACGCAGGCATTTTTCTTCGATGTTTGCCATAGAACCGGCGTCTATGGGCATCCGCGCCTTATGTTTTTGTTTTGAAAAAGCCCAGTTGCGGGGACCAAAAAGAACATCCTCCCAAAGTGTAGGCATAAACAGTTGGTCGTCGGGATTCTGAAAGACAAGCCCTGCCAGACGGCGTACTTCCGGGTAATTTTTTGGCAGCACCGGAATGCCGTTTATTTCCACGCCGCCCGCGCTTGGCGGCACTACGCCCACAAGCGACAAAAGCAATGTAGATTTTCCAGCCCCGTTAGCGCCTATCAAAGCGATGCGCTCGCCGCGTCCGGCGCTAAAATTAACATTCTGTAAAACGGATATGCCGGAAGCGGGGTAATCTAAACTCAGATTGGTAACTTTTATCATTTGATAGGCTAACCATTGTTAGTCTGAAGGCAAACGCCCCGCTATGTCAATGCGTCCCTAGCGCTTTTTTTGTTTATCCGGTATGTTGAAGTATGTCCAAAATGAAATTAACCCCTATCTTTTTCCTAGTTTTTGCCGCGTTGTTTTCTTGTAGAATTGGTGAAGTAACAGATGATACCAAGCAATTGCCGCCAAGCAGTAAGACGGTTGACTTTGGCTCGTCCACGCAGGCGGTGGTAAATGTCGCGGAAGGTAAAAGCGTCGTACTTGTAAAGATAAATTTTGGCAGCGTCGCCGCTGCTTCCGCCAGCACAGGCGGGGTTGCCAGTTTTTCCGGCGGCAAATCGCTGCTGCCGGAATCAGGAAGCGCCCTCCGTTCTATGGCGGACGAAACCGGCGCGCCGGCATCAGACGGCACAGCGGCATTAGACGGTACGCCGTCATTAGACGGCGCAGAATCTTACCGGTACAAACATTATGCTCCGGCGCAGGAGTTCAACGCCAACCCGCCGCCGTACAACGAACCTTATGCTTCCATAAGAGCAAGCCGCGCCGCATTGCTCCCTGCCGAACCGGGCGATACAAAATCTTTCTGGATAGTAGCAGACGAAGAAAATACCAGCAATCCGAATTTTATACAAAAGAGCGCGGTGCTCCGCGCCGCATCTACTCATTCCGAAATTTGGGTTATAGAAAACGCGATAACGGCGGACGCGGCGCAGGCTATAGCCGCGCAATTTGACACTATTTACAAAAAAGAAACAGCGCTTTTAGGCTACGAAAAAGGCGGCGATGACGGGAGCGGAGGAGTGGACGGCAACCTGAGAGTACTCATTCTGGTATATCCGTTTTCTGTAAATGACATTATAGGTTACTTCTGGTCAAAGGACGAATATGCAGACCCTGTAAACCAAGGAATGTACCGTTCAAATCAAGCGGAAATATTTTATTTAAATTCAAGACACAGCGGAAACACCATTTATTCCACGCTTGCCCATGAATTTCAGCACATGATACATTTCAATCAAAAAAATCTTAAACATAGAATTAACACAGCGGCATGGTTTAACGAAATGCTTTCTCTTATTACCGAAGATGTAATAGACCCATTTGTTGGAATTAACATAACAAGCAGAGGGCATCCCGCGCCCGACAGACTGCCCGCCTTCCTTGCATATTACTACGAAACAGGCATAACCGAATATCCGTCTACCTCTCAGCATTATGCCAATGTGTACGCATTCGGCGCGTATCTGGTTCGTAACTACGGCGGTCCCGCATTGCTCGCTCAAATGGTTCAAAATGAATATATAGACGAAATGTCAATAGAACAGGCTGTCCTGTATTGTACCGGCGCAAACCTCACTTTTGATACGCTTCTGGAAAACTATCCTTCCGCCATGCTTAACAAA
>JAIROZ010000182.1 GCA_031257255.1 Spirochaetaceae bacterium
CTCTCTCTCTCTCTCTCTCTCTCTCTCTCTCTCTCTCTCTCAATAGGTACATACATAGTATTGAATTCGCTTTTCGGGTTTATGGGTTGAGTTCAAGGGATAGGTATGTCCGCTAAGCGCTGCTCACTAATTTTTTGGTGTCTTGTTTTGATGTTGATAGTACCGGCGCTGCCGGCTGTGGATTTTGAAGCAGAATACTGGGCATCATTTGGGTTTGGTGCCGGAATACATTTTTCGGGCATGATAGCCGCAGAGCCAATAGGCAACGGTTTGTTTCCGGGCGCAGCGCTTGACGGCTTTGTTTTTTTTAATAGAACTCATTTTGGTGTATGGTTCGGGATTCTGGCATCCACTTTGTTCAACAAATATAAAAATGAAGCCTCTACTTTAGCCATACCATTTTCGCTTGACAGGCGCTTAGGCGGCGCTTTTCGTATTCCTATTAACGATGAAAACACAATGCTTTTTGCCGCAGGAATTGCATATTCGCATAGTTTTTATGAAACTACCGGCAATTTAATAAATGCGGACATTCCAGCGGCTGCCGTCAATGTTTGCTTAAAAGCCGCATACAAATTTAATTTTTACGATGACATATTATTTCTAATGGCAGGCTCGGATTTATATCTTGATATATTAAGCCTTATATCAAATTTCATTCCGGCGGGAGACAGAGATTCATTATCATGGGTAAGCAAATTCGCCATAAAACCTTTTTTGGCATTTGGAATAAATTTTTATCATTTTAGAAGAGCCGAAGGCGGCTTAGGCAGAGGCTGGTAACCAGCGTTTTACTTTAGCATGTTATTCAGTTGTATAGAAGCCGTTTTTCCAGTTAAAGCGGTTTGCGCCGCGCCGCATAGCGCCGCCGTTTGGAGCGTTTTGGGCTTGTTTCCATATTTCCTTAACGATGTGTTTTTTGAGGGGCATGCCTGTAAAATCAACGATAAAATGCCGAAATCCCGCTTCTTTCAAAAAAGGAATTTTGTCGAGTATGGAAAAAGGCTGTCCGGGAACAACAACGGCGGAAGTTCCGTCAGGGCTGCCTGATACCGTACTGAGCCTGAATGTACCGTTTTGACTGTCTGTAAAATTCCTGAATGTATATGGAACATTTACACGAAAACGAAACAGCGGCGGATAGCAATAAACCGTTACCAGTGCCTGCCGCCGTTCCTGTTTTACAAAAGTTTTTTCTATATTTTGACGGGAATTTTCCAGCGGACTTATGATAAACCGAGCGCCGCTTTCCACGGCAAATGCCGCCGCATAGCGGTTAAATGTATATATATAAGCGCCGGATATAATAAGCGGCTTGCCTGTCCATTTATATTTTTTGAGTATATCAAATTGCGATATATTGTTTACGATGAACGAGCGGCAGCCCTTTGCGGCAAGCGCGGGAAGGCTGCCGGCAAGGAAATTGTCTGATTCGCAGGTGACTACACTTTCCAGCAATAGGATGATTTGTCCGCTTGTAAAAGGCAGTCCGCCTGCCAATAAATGCGGCGCGGTTTTGGTATTGAACGGAACAATTACCGCCGCCGGCTGGACAGACTGCATAATGTATAAATCTTCGATACATGAGACTGCCGCGATAATTCCTTCCGGTATGCCGACCGCCGCGCCTTCTTTACGGGCATCCCTGCCGCCGCGTTTTTCTTTTGGGAAGAGCGGAGGAATGGGCGGCGTGGTTTCAAAACCGGGCTTCCGTTTGAAAGGCGCAAGGTCGCGTGGTACTATAGCCTGATAAAATTTCCGGGCGGCTTTTTTTTGAATTAAATAAACGGCATCTCCTAAGTCGAAGCCGTCCGGCGCGGAAAGCCATATAGCGCCGTCCGTGTAACGCGCAAATGTTAGTTTGTGCGCTAGGCGGCGTTTATCGTCCGCGCTATGGAACCGGACGGAATCGCCTGCTTCGGGGGCATTTTCCAGCCCTGTCATCTTTACACAGACGCGCCGTTCTTCTCCCGCGCCTTTTATGCGCTCTATCTGCCCCAAAAAAATTCCAACTCCCGTCATACGGCTTGTGTCAAGCCAACTGTCCGGCGTATGTCCGTAGAACCGGTAATTCGTTTTGGGGCGGGCAAAATCAGACTGAAGAATTTTGAGCCCTTGTTCGAGCGCCGCTTCGTAAGCGCCGTCAGGCGCGTTCAGGTTGTCAAGGACGAGCCGGTATGCGGCGGTTACGGCGGCAACATATTCGGCGCTTTTCATTCGCCCCTCAATTTTGAGGGCGTCAATGCCCAGCGCGGCAAGCGTTTTTATCTCCGGCAGAAGTTGCAGGTCGCGGGGGCTAAAGTAACAGCCGGATTGTTCGTTGTCCGCCGCATACAAACGGCGGCAGGCTTGTGTACACATCCCCCGATTGGCGGACTTGCCTCCCAAAAAACTGGAAAACATACAGAGCCCGGAAACACTAACACATAGCGCTCCGTGAACAAACACCTCAAGTTCAATACCCGCCGCGCCTTCCCGTACATCTTTTATCTCTTTTTCAGAGAGTTCACGGGCGAGGACAACGCGCTCAACACCTTGCGCGGCTAGGAGAGCGCAGCCTGCTGCCGATGACACATTCATCTGGGTAGAGGCGTGAATTTTAAGCGAAGGAAAGTGAGTACGCGCCATCTTTAGGACGCCTAGGTCTTGTACGATAACGGCATCCGGTCCGGTTTGCGCCAGATAATTGAGCAACTGATACATACGGTCTGTTTCCCGTTCTGTAAAAACGGTGTTTACGGCAACATATACCTTCCGTCCTGCCTTATGGACGGCGCGTAATGCCCCTTCAAACTGGCTATAGGCAAAATTCGCCCCTCTAAGGCGGGCGTTAAAGTTCTTTAAGCCAAGATAAATGGCATCGGCACCTTCGCCTATCGCGGCGTCCAGCGCTTCCGGGCTTCCGGCGGGAGATAGAAGTTCGGGTATTTTCATGAGGCGTCTGCCGCAGCGGGGGCGGCGGGCACCGCATCTGCGGCGGGGGCAGCGGGCGCTGAGGATTGCTCGTGGTGGCTGTTCATAAATACGAGGTACTTTCTGCGCGACTCAACAAGAATCGTGAGTTCACGGAGCATCTGCCTATCGGCTTTTTCGGCTATAGGGAAAACATAGGCGGCGGTTTCTTCGGTATAACGCTTAACAAATGCCTCATTGTTGACAAA
Organism: Spirochaetaceae bacterium; assembly: GCA_031257255.1. Lineage (GTDB taxonomy): Bacteria > Spirochaetota > Spirochaetia > Treponematales > Breznakiellaceae > JAIROZ01. The sequence continues at coordinate 3,162 of JAIROZ010000182.1, forward strand.
ACCGAGCGAAATCATATTGGAGATACGGTCTGCTGTTTTGAGCAACTGGGCGCGGTGCGAGCCTTCGCGCAAAATCCGTGTTAAAAAATCCGGCTTGCTCTCGCCGGGGCGGCGGCTTACTTCCATTACCAGTTCGTAAACCTGCGGGCTTTCGTAATCAACATTGAGCAGGTGGTTGCGGTTAAAGTCCGGGATGTCTTCGATAAGGTCGTGCACAACGGCGGCTTTGAGCAGCACCGAGTCTATGTAGGCGTAGTCTATCAATATTGCCATCGTGTCCATCTGATGGCGGAACATATTACCGCCCGCCTCACGGGACTTGCCGATGAGCGCGGTCGCCAGTTGTATATACGGCGAAAGATAAAATTCTCTCAAAAATTTTGCGTTTTCGCTTTCCATAACAACACCCAATGCAAATGGAGATAATGAGACTTGAACTCACGACTTCCGGCTTGCAAAGCCGGCGCTCTAGCCAACTGAGCTATATCCCCGTGTAAAAAATTGGCTAAAACCAATTTTACTTGTGCGCCACGCAATTATACTAAACGCTTTGCGCTTCATTGTCTAGTGGGGTGCCGCAAAAGTTTGCGGCTGCCTACCCATGCCCGCTGTTTTGCGCTATACTTGCCCCATGTCCTACGAAGTTACGGCAACCCGCCGCCGCCCCAAGACCTTTGATGAACTGGCAGGGCAGCAATTTGTTAGCGCTACGCTAAAAAGTTCAATAGAAAATGGCAGCATAGCGCATGCCTATCTTTTTTCGGGACCGCGCGGCTGCGGCAAGACCAGCGCCGCCCGCATACTTGCCCGCTCGCTTAATTGCGAGAAAGGTCCTGCCGCCGCCCCTTGCGGCGTCTGTACTCAGTGTGTAGAAATCGCCAAGAGCGCAAGCCTCGATGTTATCGAAATAGACGGCGCGTCAAACACAAGCGTGAACGATGTGCGCCAGATTAAAGACGAAGTGCTTTTTCCGCCGAATTCATCGCGCTACAAAATATATATCATTGACGAAGTGCACATGCTCTCCAACGGCGCGTTCAATGCGCTGCTCAAAACCATCGAAGAACCGCCGCCCTATGTCATCTTCGTTTTTGCCACAACCGAATTGCACAAAGTCCCTGCTACCATAAAGAGCCGCTGCCAGCAATTTGCCTTCAAACTGATACCGGTAGAAACCATTTCTCAGATACTAAAAGATACCTGCGCGGAGATAGGCATTAAAGCCGAAGACGAAGCGCTCTTCTGGATAGCCCGCGAGTCGACAGGCTCGCTTAGAGACGCCTATACGCTCTTTGACCAGGTAGCGTCTTTCGCTGACGGGCACATACGCGCCGCGCTGATACGCGAAAAATTGGGGCTTACAGGGCTTGATAATCTGAACAGCCTTACCGAAGCATGCGTTGCCCGCGATGCCGGCAAGGCGCTGTCGCTCTTGGACGGCGTTATCGCAAACGGTGTCGCCATCGAGCAGTTTGTAATAGACTATGCCGGTTACTTTAGAAGCCTGCTTTTGCTAAAAAGCGGCGTTACCCGCGAAAGTTTGCTGGGATACCCGCCGGACAGATTTTCGGCGGCAGTCCGGGACGCGCTTAACCTCCGCAGACTGGAGCGGGCGCTGGAACTCACGCTGAATTTATACCGGAATATCCGTTACTCGGTGTCCCCTCGTTTTGAACTTGAGGTGCTAATAAGCGCCCTTTGCGCCCTTCCCGACTGGATAAGTCAGGATGAACTTAGAGAGATGATTGCTCAAACACGCGCCTCGCTGGGCGGAACGCCGGTACCGGCGGCTGTTTCAAATACGGCGTTTACTCCGCCATTTGCGTCTGCTCCGCAGCCGGCATCTGCTCCGCAGCCGGCGTCTGTTCCGCAGCCGGCGTCTGCTCCGCAGCCGGCAGACCAGCCGGCACCCCAACCGCCCGTTATGCCGCCGCCTGTGATGGGGCAAAATCCGGCTGCCCCGCCGTTGCCGCGAGAAGTAGAAAATGTCCTGCGTATTTTTAACGGCGAGGTGGTGCCCTCATGAGCATTATCCGCGAGGCATGTGTTGAAACACGCGAAGAAATTGATGCCGCCATCCGGGGCGGTGCCTGCCGCATTGAACTCTGCTCCCGTCTTGACGAAGGCGGCTTTACCCCAGAACCCGAATTGCTTGACTATGCCGTCCAACGGAGTATGCCTGTGGCTGCTATGGTACGGCGAGCCTCCGGTTTTCTTGCCAAGTCCGAAGACCTTAACATCTTAAAGGCGGACATCCGCGCCATGATAGCAGGCGGAGCGCAGGCGCTTGTCTTTGGTTATATAACCGGAGAACCGCCCCGCCTCGATATTTCTGTGTTGGAATCGCTGGCGGAAGCGGCGGGGCAATCTAAACCCGAACTGGTGTTCCACATGGCATTTGACGCGCTTCCGCCTGACGCGCATTTTGCCGCCATCGACATACTTGCCGGTATGGGCTTTACGCGGATTTTAACCAAAGGCGGGTCGGGTAAAGCGGAAGATAATCTTGTTCACTTAAAGGCGCTCAATGATTATGCGCAGGGGAAAATCACGCTCCTCTGCGGCGGGAGCGTTACAGACGGCAACTACCTGCGCATTGCGGAAGTTACCGGCATTACGGAATTTCACGGCAGGAAACTGGCGGCAGGATAGCGCCGCCAGTCTATGTTACTCCGTGGGTTGTTCCAATAGAATTTCAAATTCGGGTAAATCGCGTGTAATTTCCAAAATTTTTCCGCGAACAGTCTTTGTTTCCCAAGCGTTGCTTTCTTTGGCTGGTAAAAAGTCGATTGTCGCGTCATAACGGTAGCCGTTTTTTATGATTTGCAGCGTAACAAATTCGCCTTCCATAGGATTTCCATCAGCGTCAAGAAGCGGGCTGGTATAAGGCTGCCTAACAAACCTTTTTACAGGGTTCCGCAGCGAACGGTCATCCTCAGTTTTGTTAATACTTTTAAGATGAGCATAGGGATACTTCTTAAAATTCGCGTTAAGGTCCTTAAAAACGTTCACTATCCTCTGGTCCATCTTCCTGTCCATTTGACCCGATTGGGAAAATCCAAAACTCGTAATAAGCGCCAGCATAATACCGGCTAATAAAGTCTTCTTCATAAATGCCTCCAACTTTTTACAGTCTACCGGAATTTATATCTTTTGAAAAGAGCCCTTGAACTATTATTAGAGTTGTTTGGAAACTAAAGTTTCCGAACAACATCCATACTAAAAATGCAAAATGGTTAATCAGTGCCGTCCCTTTTGCCGATATTTGTAGTATGTCCTCTAAAACGGCGGCGCATGGTTTAACCGGCAATAAATGCAGCCGGCGGCGGCATTTTCCTTCCTGTTATTATTTATTCTTCATTGTTTTGTCTATTGCAGGCATTCGCGCCAACGCCGCCCCCTCGCCGGACGCTGTGCCGGATGTTGTACCTCCCCCCGATGTTCCGTCTGCTCCCGCGCCCCGTAGAAACACCGCTTCCAATACCGGCGCGTCAAATGCCGCGCTTTTGCTTACCGCAAACGACCTCCGCCTAACACAAGGCGCGGATGGCGGCTATCACTTGTATATACGCAAAAAACCGGGCATATCCTCGCTTATGCTCTGCGAAACCACACGCGACCCCGCGCTTACAGAGCCGACCTATGCCTACCGCGCCCTTGAACCAAACGCCGTCAACGGCGAAGAAAAACGTGTTCTTGACGGACGCTTTATCGGGGCAGACCGGAAAAATCTCTACCTTATGGACTCTACCCCGGAGTACAATGCCGAACTCAGATCCGAAGTTTTTCATATTTATATCCCTTACATCATAGCCTTTGGCTATCCGGGGCAGCGCAACGGCGAAGTATATGTAGGCAGCGGCACTTTTTTGAATATACGCGCATTCGCCCTTCCATACGGCGATTATTCCGGCGCATTCCGCGACAATCCGTTTGAATTGCAGCCCGTACAAAAACCGCTCGAAGGTCCGCCCGAACTCAACTATATGAAGGATGCCCTCGATGCGCTTACGGATTTAAGCAAACGCGGCGGCGGTACGCTGCATAAATCAACAGCCCCCCGCGATATAGTCCCGTACATAGAAAAATTGATTGGGGACGGCAAAGAAAGCGTAGACCTTGTTATCGCCCTTGATACAACAAACAGCATGAAAAATGACATCGACCAGATAAAAAAAGATTTGCCGCCGCTTATAAAACGACTTATGGATGAACGGGTACTCCGCGTGGGCTTTGTACTTTTCCGCGATTACCGCGAACAGTATTTAACACGGCTCTTTGCTGTTTCCAGCGATATTAAGCGTATCGAAACTGTGCTTGCCGGCGCTCGCGCAGCGGGGGGCGGAGACATCCCGGAAGCGGTGCACGAGGCGCTCTACGATGCCGCCGTAAAAATGGAATGGTACAGCAAGGAACGTTACATCATTCTGATAACAGATGCCCCGCCGCACCTGCGCCCTCGCGGGAAAATCAAAGCGGAAGACGCGCTGGATGCGGCAAAATCACGGGGCATTATTATCCACACAATATTGCTGCCTCAGTAGCGGCAAAAAACGGCGGTACAGGCGCAAACGCGCTTCCATTAACCGCCGCGCCGCGCTATAGTACCTTAGTGAAACGGATTCTGATTTTGGGCGCGGGGCTTATGCAGGCACCGGCGCTGGAAACGGCAAAGGCGCTCGGACTTAGCGCCATAGCCGTAGACGGCAACATAGACGCCCCTTTTGCCCATCTGGCTGCGCGTTTTTTCCATATCGACCTAAAAGACAAAGAAGCGCTGTTAGACCTTGCAACACGCTTGAAAAATGAGGATGAAGGGCTTGCGGCGGTATTTACCGCCGGCACCGATTTTTCTTACGCGGTTGCCTTTATTGCCGAAAAATTAAGGCTGCCCGGCAACAGTTACCAGACGGCGCTCAACACGACAGACAAGGCGCGTATGCGCTCCTGCTTTGACGCGGCGGGCGTTCCCTCGCCGCGCTATGTCCGGGTAACGGCGGCAGCGGCGCAGTCGCCGCCTGCTATGCCGTTCGACTTTCCGGCGGTGGTAAAGCCTGTCGATAATATGGGAGCGCGGGGCTGCCGCCGTGTTGACGGTGAGGCGGAATTGAAGGACGCGCTGGAAGACGCGCTAAAGTTTTCGCGGAGCGGGGCTGCGATAGTGGAAGAGTACATGGACGGAGCGGAATTTTCGATAGACTCAGTTGTGTATCAAAATTCAATATATATAACTGGTTTTGCAGACCGGCATATTTTCTTTCCTCCGTACTTTATCGAGATGGGGCATACTATACCTTCATCTCTTGATGCCGAAAAAACCGCCGCTGTTCTTGATGTATTCAAAAAAGGTATATATGCGCTCGGCATAAATTCAGGCTGCGCAAAAGGCGATGTAAAATTGACCTCCCGCGGTCCTATGATAGGCGAGATTGCTTCGCGGCTTTCCGGCGGATATATGTCAGGCTGGACATACCCGTACTCAAGCGGCGCTGAACTTACAAAGGCGGCTATGCTTGCCGCGCTGGGCGCTACAAAATCCGAAGTAGAAGCGGCACTCGCCGTCCGCCATAACAGCACCAGCGCCGAACGCGCATTTATTTCTATACCCGGTACCATCCGCAAGATATACGGCGCGGAAGAATGTAAAAAAATTGAATATATAAAAGATATATTCCTGCGTGTAAAAGCCGGAGATAAAGTTGAATTTCCTGTTAATAATGTAACAAAATGCGGCAATGTAATAAGCGCCGCGCCGTCCCGCGAAGCGGCTGTACGGGCGGCGGAGAGCGCCGCCGCCGGCATATATCTAGAACTTGAATATCCCAACCAACAGACACAGGATTTTCTTGACGGAGCAAAAGACGGTGCCGTATTCCCGCCCGCCGCGTTTGCTCTTAGCGCCGGGCTTTTGCGCGAATGTAACGCGCTTGCCTCATCTTCCATAATCGGGCGCATACAGCCGGAAAATACTGTTTTAACGCCGTTTCCGGCGCTTCTGGACTCCGGCTTGCGCGACCGGCAGGGACGGACGGCAGCCGAAGCGCTTACGGCTGTCCGCGAAATTTCGGGACTGCCGCTGCCATTTTTAGCAAGCGAAGGCATCACAGCGAATGTGCTGGGGCGCGGGTTCTGGAGCGCGTTTGCGCGCGGCGGGTATCAGGGCGCGGCATATTATATCCAAAAAGTTACATCGGAGTTTAAGGGTTAATACAATGATAAAATTGATAGTATCAGATTTAGACGGCACTATGCTGAATGACGACCATGTTACCATTCCGCCGTCAAATATTGCCGCTCTGGCAAAGGCGCAAAACCAAGGCATAAAAATTGCTGTCGCCACAGGACGCACATATTCAATTTCCGGGCATATCATAAAACAACTGCCATGCAATTATCTTATTTTTTCCAATGGGGCAGCGGCGCTGGATTTGGAAACCGGAAAAACAATTTACAGCGCCGGAATTCCGTATACGGACGGCGAAAAAATTCTCCGCAGGTTAAGCAAAACTGAATGTGTGTATTCTGTAGTCTGCGCCAATAATGTATATATGGAAAAACATCATCTTGATGAATTCCAAAAAGTTATAAATAACGGCGCATTCATGGAATTTCTGCTTCCAAAAATGAATTTAGTTTCCAATATATTTGATGCAATAAATGAACGCGAAATAGAAAAAATTGAGGCATTCAATCTTGAAGACAGAGAAAAACAGCATTTTAAGGAATATGTACTTTCGCTTGCCCCATGGAATTTTAGTTCGTCTTACAACGGCTCCAATATCGAAATTACCGCGCCGGATGCTACCAAAGGAAAGGCGCTCGTGGAATTGTGCCGCCTCCTTGATATTTCAAAAAATGAAGTTATGGCATTTGGCGACAGCGATAACGATATAGATATGCTGAGTTGGGCATCTCATTCATTTGCGATGGAAAACGCTATTCCCTCTGTAAAGGCGGCGGCGGCGAACGGCGCGGGGCGCAACGAAGCCGGCGGAGTAGGCAAAGCGGTAGAAGACTATCTTGAAAAAAATTTGCGGCAGCGTTATACTGCCTTACAATAATCCCCGGTTGTGTAATGGTAGCACGGCAGACTCTGGATCTGCTTGTGAGGGTTCAAATCCTTCCTGGGGAAAATGAAACCCGATTGAATTCCCTGCCCACTCCCCCAAACAAAAACTCCTCCGATATGGATATACACCGGCGGGGCTGGATTTTAGGATTTGCGGCTGCCATCTTAAAGTTTTTGCGATTTTTGCCGATACTAGATGTACCGGAAGCACGGTTCCCCTCCCAAATCGCTGTGCTTCCGTTATGCCTCAAGGGCAGGGCCGGTCGTTCGCGTCCGGCCTTTTTTTTTACCCTTTATCTATTTTACCATCCTGCGCTATAATCTTCCTATGTTTACGACTCATCAATTCAAATTCGATAACAAAAAAACAGCGGTATTCTTCGCTCTATGCTTTGCCCTGACATTGAACGCGGATGCGCAGCGGAATGTGGACAATGCCGTCAAAGCCGCCCCCGCGCCAAAATTCAAAGCGGACAAAAACGGGCGTCCCAACTGGGTAAATGCCCCGTACGCCGCTTACGACAAAAAGTTCTACCTTGCTTATACCGCGTCCGGGCAGAGCCGCGAAAATGCCGAAGCCGCCGCTTTTGCAGGGCTTGCCGGATATTTTGGGCAGTCGGTAACCGGTGAACTTTCCACATCGGAGTCTTACCGTGAGGAACGGGGCAAGAAGTCGGGGGCATCTTCGGAACAGTCTTTGGACAGTGTTGTTCAGATTTCCACAAGTATGAACAACCTAGCCGGTGCGGAAATAGGAGCGCTTTGGCAGGATACGAAGGACAGAGCCTGGTATGCGGTTGCCTTTATGGACAAGGCAAAGAGCGCTGCGCTCTACTCCGCAATGTTGGACGAAAAGAATGCCGCGCTTACAAGAATGACGGCGCATATACGGGCGGATGATTTGTCAAACGAAGTATCTGACAAAAAACCCGCCGTAACTTTGGAAGATATAGTCAGACTGCGGCAGGCGGCGGCGCATGCTGATGAATGTGCGCGTCTGGCAGCGGCTGTGCACTTATTGGGCGGCAGCCGCAGGAATGCCGCCGCGACAGACGGCGGAGAATTCCGGCGCAGAGCGCGGGCGCTTGCCGCCGCGATTCCTGTGTCGCAGGATATTTCCGGCGCTGATGCTGAGGGCAGACTTGCCGCCGCATTTGCGCGGTCGCTCGAAGGCGCGGGATTTTCTACATCTTCCGGCGGCGCGCGTTACAAAATTTCCGCCTCTTACCATTCGGCACCCGCCGTTCTTGCCGGTCAAAAAAATACATTTGTCCGTTATGAACTTACAGCCGGTTTAACCGACACTAAAACAAAAAATACGCTTTTTACATGGACAGCAAACGGCAGAGAAGGTCATATTTCAGAAAACGAAGCATCTCAACGCGCCTTACGCGCCGCCTGCGAGCGTGTAAAAACCGAATTTAGCGCCGAATTGGAAGCCTACCTTTCCGGTCTGTAATCTA
>JAIROZ010000197.1 GCA_031257255.1 Spirochaetaceae bacterium
GGAGACGCGCTTGCCAATGCGGACGCGGTTTTGGAAACCTTGCGGAACATACGCGCCATAGACAACGATGTCCTCTTTTGCATATCAACCAACGGGCTTTTGCTGCCGCGCTATGCGGAGGCTCTATGCGGCGCGGGCGTGTCCCATATTACGGTAACGGTGAACGCGGCAACGCCGGAAACGGCGCAAAAGATTTACCGCTATGCCGACTATGACGGGCGGCGTTATACCCGCGCCGAAGCAGCCCGCCTCATCCTGCAAAATCAGATTGAAGGCATACAAAAAGCCGCCGCGCTCGGTATGCTCTGCAAGGTAAACATAGTCGCCATCCCCGGACTCAATACCGGCGAAATTCCCGCCATCATGCGGCGCGTCAAAGACGCGGGCGCTTCACTTGCCAACATTATGCCGCTCATTCCGGTAGAACATACGCTCTTCGAGAACTTCCCGCGCCCCGCGCATGACGAAATCGCCGCCCTCCGCGCCGAATGTGAACCCATCCTCCCGCAGATGACCCATTGCCGTCATTGCCGGGCGGACGCGGCGGGAATGTTGTGTGATTAGGCAGTTTTCCCTAAACTTTTTTTTAGGAGTTTGAGAGCGGAATCCGGGTGGTTTTTTGAAAGAACGCCGAGGGATGCCATAATGTAATCGTTATCCACAAGGATTTGCGCCCGGTCAGACGGAAATAGCATTAGCCCTGTTTTATTGCCTGCCGCGATACCTTCCATAATTTTGACGCGACCCGGCAGGCGTGTAAGAGCGCCGCCCGTACCGATAATGTACTTAACTTCCGTCAAATCCTTGCCTTCGGCGAGAGTCGAACGCCCCGTGGGTCCGTAGACATAGCGGACGCGCCCCGCATGCCTTTCTACCGCCTTTAATACCGCTTCCCGTGTGAGCGCCTCAACAAAACGGATTTCATCCTCAGTCTTTGGTATAAACTTGTAGGTTGATTTTACATCGTCAAGAGGAAAGCCCAATTCCGCCTCAAGTTTTTCTTTGCCGGCAAGGGCGATAACATTTTCCATGTTTACATAGACGCCAAGGTCGCCTTCCACTGTGCGCTTTGCTTCGGGTTCCGGCTGAACGAGTATGCGGGCAATTTCTTCAGAGCCTTTTGTAACCGAGTGAACATCGGTAGTCGCGCCGCCCACATCGAGGGTAAGGACATCGCCCAGAACTTCAGCCAAAAGGCGTGTGCTTTCCATAACCGCGCCCGGTGTGGGTATTATGCTGCCGTTTACCATTTCGCGTACATGTTCCATTCCCGGAGCGCGGACTATATGTTCCTCAAATACCGCTTGAATTACCTTACGCGCCGGCTCAACATTCAGTTCGTCAATCTTGGGGTAGACATTTTCCACAATATACAAGCCGTTCCCGTCCCCGAATAGCGCTTTTATATCAGCCTGATTGTCAACATTGCCGGCATAGATAACAGGAACCGGCAGCCCCGTATCTTTTAGGATTTGCCCGTTGGCAAGCGCCGTTTCGCGCTCGCCATGGTCTACACCGCCGGAGAGCATGATAATGTTGGGACGTATTGCGCGGATTTTTTCCACATCGGAAGGGCGCAGTACACCGGAGGTAACCATGTGGATGATAGCGCCCGCGCCGAGCGCCGCTTCTTTTGCCGCCCGCGCCGTCATGTCGTAGACAAGCCCGTGCACCGTCATACGGAGTCCGCCCGCCGCGCTCGATGTGGCAAGCATCTCGCCCCATTCAACCTCGTCAACTCCAACATTCTTACAGAGGTCTTTTACCGCCCCTTCCAGCCCAATTCGTACATCCCCATCAAGAACAGAGGTCGGCGCCTGCCCCTGCGCCCAAAAAACGGGGGCATCTCCGTCAATGCCTGTAAAGGCATTGACAAGCGTGGTTGTAGAGCCTATTTCGGCTACAAGTACATCAATGTATTTTTTCATATATCGCTCCCTTATAATATCTTTAGATAACAGCCGCAAGATTTAGCCGCAAATTACCTTTGCAACAGGCTCCTTATTGACAAGATAAGAATAATAACTTAAAAGTGAATTTTTATGAAGACTGAAAGACCGAACAAAGCTGAGGGCGCGTGTCTAAATACCGGAGACCTCCGCGCGCTTTACCAAAGACTGAAGAAAGACATAGACGCCCGCCTTGCGGAATTTGCCGCTCTCTGGAAAAACGGAACAGACGCGGAATTATGGCGCGAATTCTGTTTTTGTACCTGCACTCCGCAGAATGACGCAAAAAAAGCGGATGCCGCCGTTGCCCGGCTGGACAGGGATGGGCTGCTTGCCGGAGGCTCGCCAGAAAAAATCGCGCTGGGGCTTAGAGCAGGCGGAGTGCGGTTTCATAATAACAAGGCGGCGTACATAGTCCGCAACCGCGCAATGTTTTTTCCTGACACAAAAAGGCATATACAGGCGGCAATTTCCGGCGGGGAAATAGGCGGGGAAACAATTGAAGCGCGGAACGCGCTGGCAAAAACAGTGAACGGCTGGGGGCTAAAGGAAGCCTCGCATTTTTTGCGTAACATAGGCTTTGGCGGCGGGCTTTGCATACTCGATAGGCACATACTCCGCTCGCTCTGTTCTTACGGCGTTCTGGCGGAAATTCCCGCCTCGCTTACGCTTTCCCGTTATACAGAAATCGAAAATTCCATGCTTGCCTTTGCAAAGAAGACGCAAATTCCGCCGGACGCGCTCGATTTGACATTTTGGTTTCAGGCAAAAGGCGAAATTTTTAAATAGAGAAACAACCCGCAGCATCACGCCCTGTTGCCCTTTTCCCGCAAGTCCGGCATAATCGAAATATGCAGAAACAAAAATTCCGCAGCACCACGGTGATTGCGGTACGGAAGGACGGCATGACAGCGATGGCGGGAGACGGGCAGGTAACGCTGGGCGAAACTGTAATGAAGAACAATGCCCGCAAGGTGCGTCTGCTTGCCGAAGGGAAGGTGCTTTGCGGCTTTGCCGGCGCTACGGCGGACGCTTTTACACTCTTTGACCGTTTTGAAGGCAAACTAAAGGAATATTCCAACGACCTGCTCCGCGCCGCCGTGGAACTTGCCAAAGACTGGCGGCTTGACCGCGCCCTCCGCAAACTGGAGGCTATGCTTCTTGTGGCGGACACAAAGAAAACGCTGCTCATTTCCGGCACGGGCGATGTAATAGAGCCGGCTGGAGACGTGCTTGCTATAGGTTCCGGCGGGAACTATGCCTATTCCGCCGCGCTTGCCTATCTGGAAGGGAGCGCCTACAGCGCCGCCGAGATTGCCGAAAAGAGCCTGCGCATAGCGGGCGATATTTGTATTTATACGAATCAAAACATAACGTTGGAAACGTTACCAAAGAAATAACTAAGAAGGACAACCATGCCAAAAAAGAAAACTAAAACCGACCTCGACACGCTTACCCCAAAGCAAATAGTTACGGAATTAGACCGCTATATCGTGGGGCAGGGCAAGGCAAAACGCGCCGTTGCCGTAGCGCTCCGCAACCGCATACGGCGGCTCAAACTGGAGCCGGAACTCCGCGAGGATGTTGCCCCAAAAAATATTCTGATGATAGGTCCAACCGGAGTCGGCAAAACAGAAATTGCCCGCCGGCTGGCGCGGCTTGCCGGCTCGCCTTTCATTAAGATTGAGGCGACAAAGTACACCGAAGTCGGCTATGTGGGGCGCGATGTCGAGTCGATGGTACGCGACCTGATGGCGGCAGGCTTTCAGATGGTCAAGCAGGAAATGCAGGAGTCTGTAAAGGAACGCGCCGAAGAACGCGCCGAAGAACGGATACTCGACCTTTTGCTGCCCGGCTCCGTCAAACGGAAAAAAGCCGCCGCCGCCGCAAGGGATATGCCGGTAAAGCCGGCATTCCGTCCCGTCAACTCATTTTCCATAACTAGCGATTCGGGACCAAGCGTGATGGGAACGATGGTGCAGGTCGGCATTCCGATAAGCCGCAAAAAACGGAACGAGGAAACGCCGGAGGCAAAACCCCGCGAACTTACGCCGGAAGAACAGGCGGCTATGGAAGCGGAGAAGGCAAAGTACGAGAGCACCCGCGAAAAATTCCGCACTATGCTCCGCGATGGGCTTTTTGAGGACAAAACGGTAGAAGTCGATGTGAATCAAGAGATACAACTTCCCTCATTCGGGATGTTGGGCAGCGGCTTTGAAGAAATTGAAAGCGGACTTTCCGGGCTTGCCGGCATGCTGGGCGGCGGCAAAAAGAAAAAGGTACTCACCGTAAAACGCGCCCGCGAAATCCTGATAAGCGAAGAAGCCGAAAAATTGATAGACCAGGACAGAGTAACCGAAGAAGCCCGCAACCGCGTACAAGAGATGGGCATCATCTTTATAGATGAAATCGACAAGATAGCGGTACGCGGGGATTCCGGCGGTCATGATGTGTCCCGCGAAGGCGTCCAGCGAGACATACTTCCCATAGTTGAAGGGGCGACCGTCAACACAAAGTGGGGTCCTGTTGACACAAGCCATGTTCTTTTTATCGCGGCGGGAGCATTCAGCATAAGCAAGCCCTCAGACCTTATTCCCGAACTGCAAGGGCGTTTCCCGCTTCGTGTGGAACTGGACTCGCTCGGCAAAGACGACTTCCTGCGCATACTCACCGAGCCTAAGAATTCGCTTACCAAGCAGTACACCGACCTTCTCAAAACTGAGGAGGTAGAGATTGAATTTTTGCCGGATTCGATACGCCGTCTTGCCGAGATAGCCGCCGAGGTAAATTCGCGGCTGGAAAACATAGGGGCGCGGCGGCTTCATACTATAATGGAGACTTTGCTCGAAAACATTTCGTTTGACGCGCCGGACATTGCGCCGCAAAAGATAACGATAACCCCCGAATTCGTGGATGAGCGCCTCAAAGACATAGCCGAAGACCAGGATTTGGGGAGGTACATACTTTGAACCTAGTAATTATCGGCGCCCAGTGGGGAGACGAGGGCAAGGGCAAGATAGTCGATTACCTTGCGGGAGAATCCGACATCGTAGTACGGTATTCCGGCGGAGCAAATGCCGGACATACGATAGTAGCGGACGGCGAGGAATTTGCCCTTCATCTTGTACCCTCCGGCATCCTCTACCCGGACAAAACTGTGATACTCGGTTCCTGTATGGTGATAGACCCCAAGGCGCTTTTTGACGAGATTGCCATGCTGGAAAAACGCGGTGTGCGGACGGCGGGGCGTGTGCTCATATCCGACCGGGCGCATATCGTTTTGCCGCATTACATAGCGCTGGACAAGGAACGGGATGCCGCCCGTAAGCAGCCGATAGGCACCACCGGGCGCGGCATAGGGATTACCTTTTCGCAGAAGGCTGAACGGGACGGCATAAGGCTTGCCGACCTTGAATGGCAGGCAAAATTAGACGAACTTCCGGCGGAAAGCAGGGACTTTATACTCTCTTACAAGGAGCGTCTGCAATCTATGTCCGTCAACCTGACGGCATTTTTGATGCGGCGCAAGGGACGGCGCGTACTTTTTGAGGGGGCGCAGGGGGCATTGCTTGACATTGATTCCGGCACCTATCCATTTGTATCGAGCGGAATGTCCGGGGCGGCAGGCGCGGCGGCAGGCGGCGGGCTTGGACCGCGTTCACTAGACAAGGTAATGGGTGTTTTTAAGGCGTACTCCACGCGGGTAGGGAATGGTCCCTTTCCTACTGAATTTGACCCTGCGCGTGAGGGTGAAGGCTCGCTCTGCTCTTATATACGCGAAACGGGACGGGAGTACGGCGTTACCACAGGGAGACCGCGCCGCTGCGGCTACCTCGACCTTGTGGCGCTCCGTTATGCCTGCGATGTGAACTCTATAGACTCGCTTGTTATGACCCACCTCGATGTGTACGACACGCTTACAGAAATAAAGGCATGTACCGCTTACGATATTAACGGCACTCATACCGAGGACTTTCCCGCCTCTATACCGGCGCTGGAAGCGGCGCGTCCGGTATTCAAAACATTTACAGGCTGGCGCTCCCCCACAACCGGCATCAACGGCGCGGAAGCATTGCCGCCTGCCGCCAAGGACTACATCAAGTTTATCGAGGACTATTGCCGCACAAGAGTCGGCATCATATCGGTCGGAAAAGACCGCGCCCAAACCTTTGTCCGCGAAAGCGTGTGGAGTGTGTAAGCGTTGCCCTACCGGGGCACAACTTTGTTTGTCTCGGCATCCAAAAGGGCGAGTTTGACCGCCGCCTTAACTGTTTTGGCAAGTTTTTCATTTATTGAACATAATGCGGCAATGTCCTGCGGCTTGGCTTCGGCAATGGCGGCAAGGCTGCCGAATTCGCGCATAAGCGCCGCCGCCCGCGTTGCGCTTATTCCTTCTACAGATTCTAGTACGCCAAAGTTAAGGTCTTTTGAGCGGAGGCGCTGATTCAGTCCTGTAGCAAAACGGTGGGTTTCATCGCGCACCGCTTGTAAAACTTTTAGCGCATCGCTTCGCCGCGAAAGTATAAGCGGCGTGTTAGCGCCGTCCGGCGCATTGGCGCTGCCGTCAGTACCGGAAGGCAGCCAGATTTCCTCATTACGTTTTGCAAGCCCCGCGAGGGCGGTTTCCATGCCCAATTCGTCCAGTACAGACTTGGCTGCGTTCACCTGCCCCAGACCGCCGTCTATAAGAATCAGGTCGGGTAGGGGTAAATCATCGCGCAGCAGCCGTGTATAGCGCCGGCGCACCGCTTCGGTTATCGCGGCATAGTCGTCAACTATGCCCACAACGGTTTTTAGTTTGAAGAAGCGGTAATTCTTTTTGTCCGGCACCCCGTTCTTAAACGAAACAAGGCTTGCGACAGGATGTTTGCCGTCCAGTTGGGCAATATCAAAACCTTCTATGCGTACAGGCTTCGACTTTAAGTTTAGGACTTTTTTTAATTCGGCAAGCGCGGGCATATTGCCGCGTTCTTTTACCCGCTTGCGGACATCCTCCATCGCGTTAAGCCGCGCCATATTGATAACCGGTCTGTCCCTTGTATTGTCCGCCGCCTCTATTGCGGGCACAAAAGAAAACACCGACTCGAAGTATGTACTTAGCGCCGGAGGAAGCATTTCATCGTTGCCGGTTTCCGTTTGTTGGCTGCCGATAGTCCCAAAATCGACATATAACTTTGCCGGCGGACGGCGCTCCGGCGTATAATAATTCATAATGAAGGTAACCATCGACTCGGACTGTTCGGCGGCGGAGTAGGTCGGGAAAATTTCGCGCCCTGTAAGGCTGCCGCCTCTAAATGAGAATACAGAGAAGGTCGTGAGCACTCCGTCCTCGGCGCAGGCTATGTAATCGCGGCTTTCGTTGTCAAAATCAACTACGGCATTAGCCGCCGGTATGTTTTCTATCGAATGAATCACATCCCTAAGCAGAGCCGCCTGTTCAAAACGCTGCCGTCTTGCCTGCTTGTGCATCTGTTCAGTCAAATCTAGCACAAGCCCCTCAGTTTCCCCGGAAAGGAGGGCGCAGGCTTTGCGAACTAACGAGCCATACCTGCGGGCGGAGATTTTTCCGCAGCAGGGGGCGGCGCACCGTTTGATATGATAGTACATACAAGGCGCTTTGCGTGCTCTTAGGCGCTTGCACTTGCGGAGAGGAAAAAGTTTTTCTATAAGCGAGAGCAGAGTTTCTATTGATTGGACATGCGCGTACGGACCAAAGTACCGCGAGCCGTCTTCAACAATGTAGCGGGTTTTGAATATGCGCGGAAAAGGGTCGTTTGTTACACGCACAACCGGGTACGATTTGCCGTCTTTTAAATCGATGTTGTATTTGGGCGAGTGCTGTTTTATCAGTGTATTTTCTAGGAGGAGCGCCTCGTACTCATTTGCTACTATGATGGTCTCTATGGAACGGGCATGTTGAACAAGCGTTGCGGTTTTTATGTCCTTATCGCCCCTGAAGTACGAAACAAGGCGTTTGCGCAGGACTTTTGCTTTGCCTACATAAATTACACGCCCATCCGCTCCGCGCATAATGTAACATCCGGGAGCCTCCGGCGCGGACAGGGCTTCGGTTTTTAAGTCGATAGTTTTTTCCATTATACTGAGGGCGCTCAAGCCTGAGCGCTTTTATTTGCGGTACTTTAATGGACTATGCCCGGTAAATTCAAGCATGGGGATGGGCGGCGCGGTATATTTCTTTTAGGCGTTCCATAGTGGTATGCGTGTATATTGCTGTGGTTGATATGCTTGCGTGCCCCAAAAGTTCCTGCACTATGCGGATGTCGCAGCCCCGGTTTAATAGATGTGTGGCAAAACTATGGCGCAATGAGTGGGGGTGTACATTTTTTTTTAGCGCCGATAAGTCTGAATACTTGCCGGTTATCCAACGCGCCCCGCCCGCAGTGAGCGCCCCGCCTCTCTGGTTGATAAAAAGTTTCTGTTGAGAGATGCCGTCCTGTTTGCCGCGCTTTGTTTGCAAAGCGCCTGCGCGGTTTTTTAGCGCTTCGGCGCGTTCCGGCAGGTAGGCAAGCAGGGCATCCCGCGCCTCGTCCGAAAAAAAGACGCGGCGTTCTTTACCGCCTTTCCCTATGACCCGCGCCCCGCCGTAGTCCGCATCAAGCGCGTCAAGCGTGAGGGACAGCGCTTCAGAAATCCGCATACCGCTCGAATAAAGTACAAAAATGAGCGCCGTATCACGCTTCTCCCAAAGTTTGACCGGGCTTTCTTCCGGCAGGGACGCAAATTCCGCCATCTCATTCTCCCACAAAAACGAGGGCAAATTCTTCGGCGCTTTAAGATTTTTTACAAGGGCGCAGGGGTCATCCATCCTAAGGGAAAAGCGCGTAAGATAGCCGAAAAAGCCTCTCAGTGTGGAAAGTATGCGGTTAATGCTGGTTTCCGCGCTTCCGCTTATGCTCAAATGGGCAATAAATTGTTCAATGCTGTCTGTTCCGGCATTATCCGGCTCAATGCCGCATCCGGCGCAAAAGGCTGCAAAGCGCTCAAGGTCGGCGCGGTAGGCGGCGGCGGTCTGCTGCGAGCGCCCCCGAACCTGCTCTACAAATGTAAGAAAGCGCTCCATAGCGCCGGTTAATGCCGCCTTCATGCCTTTATTTTCGGCAGAAACGGCGGTTTTACGCCCGGCGGCAGGTGTAGGAGGGAATTGCGGTATGAGCGCGGAACACGACAGATTCGGGCGGCTCTGTTTCGGGAACAAGGCAGGCTTTGTTGAAGTGCTGCATACGCTCCGCGCTAATGGCGCCAATCTTGTATAAATCTTCCATGTCCTGATGGATAACCATCAGAATTTCGCTCTGGTATTTCTTTTTCTTCATATATATCCTCCTATACTACTAAATTTCGTACAACATACTGCTTTCAAGCCGTATTGCTATCATTTCATCGGACAACGCAAAATATTGGACTTGTTCTGTAACCAGAACAAGTCTCCGCAAAATGCTGCGCATTTTGCATTTTACTATGGTTGTTGTTCGTAAACTAAAGTTTCCGAACAACTCTATTCTTTGGCTGCCTCTTTGAACTGCCGTTCTTCTTTTTCGTCAATGCTGTCCCGTTTGGACTTGGCAAACCCGTATACAAAAAACAATTTATCCCCATGTTTGAAAAACACAATGCTCCGGTACCCTCCGCGTTTGCCTTCGCCTTTACGGGCTATACGCTTTTTGTAAACATCTCCGCCGTAATTGGCTTCGACCAATCCGGTTTCGATTTCTTTGGCAGCATTCCGCAAGTCATCATCAGTTATCGCCGCTTTCGTAGGGAAACGCTGATTAACTCGATGCTTCGGCAAGCCTTTAATTTTTGTGGCTTGCCGCATCAGCGTTTCCCTTTTTAGTTTCTCATTTCATTGCGAAACTAAAGGGAAAGAAAGCACT
>JAIROZ010000013.1 GCA_031257255.1 Spirochaetaceae bacterium
TTCTAAAAGCCGTAAACTTAGGCGGTGATACCGATACAACGGCGGCGGTAACAGGCGCTCTCGCCGGGCTTGCCTACGGCTTAGACGCTATCCCAGCGGACTGGCGCAAAACCCTCGCCAGATTTGATAGTATTTGCCGGATTTCCGGCGCAATGGCGCAAGCCCTTGCCGCCTAAATACTGAAGTCAAGAGAAACGCTGATTAACTCGATGCTTCGGCAAGCCTTTAATTTTTGTGGCTTGCCGCATCAGCGTTTCCCTTTTTAGTTTCTCATTTCATTGCGAAACTAAAGGGAAAGTAAAGACTGATTTATGCTCGATTGCATAAATCAGTCTTTCCCTAGCAAATTTGGCAAACCAATGGTTCTTGAAGACTCTCACAATCAAAACTTACCGCAAAATGATATAAAAAGACAAGAGGGAGGAGGCAGGTATCTATGCCCCGCGTTCTATTTTAGCCCCTTGTAGAGACCGCCGGCTTTATCCGCTATAATGGAAGTATGGAAGGCGGCGGAAGCAAGAGCGCGGTTATACAGACAACACCTATGCTCTCTCAGTACAGGCGGTTAAAGCAAGAGCACCGCGATGAGGTGCTCTTTTTCAGGCTTGGTGATTTTTACGAGATGTTCGGCGATGACGCAATCGAAGTGTCCGGCTTGCTCAACCTTACGCTGACAAGCCGTAACGGGCTGCCTATGTGCGGTATTCCATACCATGCTACGCGGAATTACATTGCGCGGCTTTTACGGCACGGCAAAAAGATAGCGATATGCGAGCAGGTAGGCGAATCGGCAAGCAACAAAAATCTTCTTGAACGCGAAGTTGTCGAAATCATCACGCCGGGGACTGTTATCGACGACTATTACCTCGAAACCGGCGCTTCCAACTATCTTGCCGCGCTTTTTACGGCGGGTAAATCGCTTTCGTTTGCCTATATCGACCTTTCGACCGGTGAGTTCAGCGCTACCTCGTTTGAACGGGAGAGTGAGGAAAGACTGCGGCAGGAATTGGAGCGGCTTGAAATCCGCGAAATTCTTGTGCAGGAGTCCCTTGTAAAAGAGAACCACGGCATTGCGCGGGCGCTGGAAGAACGCGCCGGGCTTTTGGTAAACCGCTGGGCGGACTGGCTTTTTGATGTGGACAAAAGCACGGCGCGGCTTTGCCGTCAATTTCGCGTTCAAAATCTGAAGGGCTTTGATATTGAGCCCGGAGCGCCGGAAATTGCCGCCGCCGGGGCGCTCCTCGACTATCTCGACCAGACGGCAAAAAATCTGATACCGCATGTGCGCGGACTGCGGCGCTATACCGAAAGTGAATTTGCCTGCATCGACGAATCCTCAATACGGAATATGGAATTGTTTCGCAATCAGCATGACGGGGCGGCGCGGTTTTCGCTCTTTGAGGTCATTGACCAGACCCGTACTCCTATGGGCAGGCGGCTGTTAAAACGCCGGCTCTCACACCCGCTCCTCGACATAGAACGCATTGAACGCCGCCTTAATTTTGTTGACTTCTTTTACAAGGAACAGGGCACTCTCGCCAAAATCCGCGAAATTTTAAGCAAAACAGGCGATTTGGAACGGCTTGTCTCCCGCGTGGCAATGGAAAAGGCGCACGGTAAGGATATGCTTGCCTTAAAGAACCTCCTCTGCCGTCTGGGAGATGTCATCAGCATAGTTCCTCAAAATATGGACGATTATTTTGAGACGCCGCCGCTTCCTTTCTCCAAAGGACGCGAGATAGAAGAAGAACGCACAAGAAAATTGATGGCGCTCCGCGACCTGCTTTCCAGCGCTCTGGTTGACGACCCGTCGATTCTTCTTACCGAAGGAAAATTGATACGGCGCGGTTACAATGCCGAACTCGACCATCTGCACGAACTCCACGAAAACGGGCGCGGGCTTTTGGCGGACTACCTTGAAGAAGAAAAAGAAGCGACCGGCATAAATGCCTTAAAAATAAGGTTTAACAGGCTTATCGGCTATTATTTTGAGGTGTCACGGGCAAATCTTGCCAAAGTGCCGCGCCGTTTTATCAGGCGGCAGGGTATAGCGGGCGGCGAGCGTTATACCACAGACAAACTTGCCGCGCTGGAGTCGGAGATAAACGGAGCGCGGGATAAAATCATCAATCTTGAGAGGGAACTTTTTTTGAGTCTGCGCGGCGAGGCAAAGAAACTCCTTGTAGAACTTTCCGCCGCCGCCGCCCGCCTTGCCGAAATGGATGTAGCGCTCAGTACGGCAAGCGCCGCCACAGAGCGCCTATGGACGCGCCCGGTGCTAAACACCAGTCTGCGGCTCGATATACGCGAAAGCCGCCATCCCGTAGTCGAAGCAAACCTCCCCGGCGGCGAATTCATCCCGAATGATATTGTGTTAGACGCCGGTGTAGTGGGTAGTGAGCAGTGGGTAGTGGACAGCACCCGTTCAGAACGGAAACAAAGTACTACCGCAGATAGCAGAGTTTACTCTGATATACCGGACAAAAATCTGTCCACTGCTAAAAATCTGTCCACTATCCCCGCTTTTTCCCTCATTACCGGACCTAATATGGCGGGGAAGTCTACATATTTGCGGCAGGCGGCAATCATAACGATAATGGCGCAAACGGGCTTGTATGTGCCGGCATCCGGTGCCGAAATCGGCATTGTAGACCGGGTTTACTGCCGAGTGGGGGCGTACGACAACATTGCCCGCGGCGAGTCGACGTTTCTTGTCGAAATGAACGAAACGGCTTGCATACTGAACACGGCTACCGAACGGAGCCTTGTAATAATGGATGAAGTAGGACGCGGCACCGGCACACGGGATGGGCTTGCGATAGCGCAGGCTGTCTGCGAAGACCTGCTTAACCGCGTCAAATGCCGGACGCTTTTTGCTACCCACTACCATGAACTTTCCGCGCTGGAACACCCGCGCCTTGCCAACCGCTCGCTGGAAGTTGACGAGTTGGACGGACGTATCGTTTTCCGCCGGCGGCTTGTGGAACGCCCTGCAGCCGAATCGTACGGGCTGCATGTCGCCCGGCTTGCCGGCTTGAGCGAACATCTGCTAAAACGCGCCGCCGCGCTTATGCGCCGGTGGGCTGGAAGCGGAATTCAGATTACGGACGAAAAACATAAGCCGGAAGCCCAAAAGCAAAATCAAGAGACGCAACTCTCGTTATTTTAGAAGGAGGACGGGAGAGTAGGGAAATACCGGCGGTATCAATGAGAATTTTACCGGTTGTATATGTTATTTTGAGCGTCTTTATGCTGCCGGTTTATTCATTAAATAGAGAGTAAAAAAGCCCAACCCGGCTATCGCGAAAAGAACCGCTGTTAAAAATACTTGCATTGCCATATTAGCCCCCTAACCAATGTTTTAACAAATCTATGCCGCTCATTATGCCTGCGGCAGTTGCCGCAAGTGTAATTATTTCTATTACTTTTTTGCCGGCGCTTATGGGTTTTGTCGTGGAGGCAACCAACTTATCTATTCCGTTAGCCATACGGCGTAAAAGTTGGATGGTCTCATCCTGTTTCCCCATATTTCAACTCTACCGCCATTTATCATATATGGTCAAGTATGGTCAAGCGCTCACGCATAGCGCCGTTCTCTGTACCGCTCCCAACATTCGCTCAAGACCGCCACCTTAGAAAGCACTTCTTCCAATAATACAGGTCTGCCCTCACACCGCTCATTCCCAGAACACCCGCCCCCCTCACACCGCTCACCGCTCCCACCCCCTGCTCTGTCCACTATCCACTGTCCACTACCCACTAGCGCCTGCTCATTGCTTTCACTTTTTGCTCTGTCCACTGTCCACTGTCCCCTAACCCCTACCCCCTGTCCCCCTCCCACCAGATACTCGACGGTAACTCCTAGGGCGGCGGCAATTTTGCAGGCGGCATCGGCGGGGGGCATACATTTTTTGCCGTGGAGGTAGTGATGGAGGGTATTGACGCTGATTTTGGTGCGGGCGGCAAGTTCTTTGACTATGATGCCCTGAAAGTCCAGTTCGGCGCGTAAATTTTCGGCAAATCCCATTCAGTTTCTCTTACTTTCAAAAATAATCAAAAGTGCCTACCCTCACTTGACAAATTATCATAACTGATTATATACTTAGATTGATAATCAAAAGTGATTATCGCCCGCTCGTAGGGCGGGAAAAAAAGTTGCGTTTTAACAGGCGCAAAGGAGAAAAACATGAAACGAACACAAAAATTGTTCGGGAACTGGTGGGTTGCGATAGGCGCGCCTCTGGTTCTAGGTCTAGTTATGGCGGCTTGTGAAGGTCCGGTGGAAAGCACCAGCCATAACTATGAAGCAAAACTCTATCCAGAGAGCACAATCTGGGTGCAGGGCGCGGGTGCCTCCATCAACTTTAACGCAAAAGTGTTAAAGGACGGCAAGGAAGACTCCGCAGCCGGGCTCTCATATTGGCAGGCAAGCGGGATGGACAACGGCACTACTGTGAGCGGAGGCACTTTGCAAATTGCCGCTACACAGATAGGCAATTCCATCACGGTAACGGGGGTGAATACCGTCTTAGGCATTTCGGCAAGCACTACAGTTACCGCCGTTAGCCAGGCGGATATGTACAATGCGCTAAAGGCTTTGCGCGACTCATCTGGTGATTTCATCGCAAAGTTAAAGGCTGTTCCGGGCGTGAACGCCTCACTTGTAAGCAATGGCGCAGCGTCCTTTTACACCGCCCAAATTAGCACACAATTGTCTTCTCTGCCCTCGGTATGGAATCCCGGAAGCGAATCCCAATCCAATGCGGAAAATTTTGTTCGAATTGTCCGAGATATAAACAATATTCTGAAACAGAATGAGGGAAGAGACCAATCCGCGGAAGAGGAACTTGTAAGAGAGTTTAATAACGCCCGCACCAACGCCGGGACTAAAGACCAGTTTATAGCGGCGCTTATTCCGCTTTTGACTGAGGCAAACTTTAGGACTCTGTGGCCCAATAACACGCATTTAACAACAGGCAAGTATGAATTATACGCGGTCTTTGACGACGGTCAAAAAAAGAATGTGGCGGCGCTAATGTACAACACTTCTACATTTGGCGCGCTGGAGACTGTGAAGAGCGCGATAACCGGCGCGATAGGGCAGGTGCAAAGTTTGGCTCTTAATACACTTGCATCGCAATATCAGGGCAAGAGCGCTTCGGAACTTTTGGACTTCTTAAACCGGACTAATTTTATTCTGATGGGCTTTACCGATGATGAATGGCAGAAATTTAACAACCTTACACCCGCGCAAAAAATG
>JAIROZ010000031.1 GCA_031257255.1 Spirochaetaceae bacterium
GTTATACTGAATTTATGGGAATACGCGGTGAGCTTTATTCAAGCAAAGTATTATTAAGAAGCCGGTCATATTTTTTCAATATAAAAGAAAACCGGAACGGCGATCTCTACTTTAACATAGTTGAGAGCAAAAGCAGAGAGGGTTCAGGCTTTGAACGGCAGTCTGTCATTGTTTTTGAAGAGGATTTACAGGAGTTTCTGAAGGGCTTTGACGAATCACTCAAAGTATTTGAGAAAACTGCTAGAGACAAACGGCGTCAGGGCAGTAGCTTTGGTAAACGCTCAGACTACAACGGCGGCGCAGACGCTTATGCAGGACACAGCGGGTCTGATGGTTATACAAGGCGCAATGGACAGGATGGTCATGCGGGACATGGCAATTCTGACACAGACGGAGGGGGATACAGGGACTACGGTTTTTCCAAACGCGGCGAACATGATGAAGAAGCACGGGCTTTTCCCTCAGATGCGGACGATTCGTCTCTCAAAACGGAAAATGCGGAAATGCCGCCTACACGCCCCGAAAAAAGAGGTTTCTTTTCATTAAGAAAACGAAATTAAATCCCTATGAGTAGACGCCATGAACAAAATCCTCTATGAAAAGATCGTGGAAGCCTTCTCTTCTGTGCTACCAATAACAGGTATTGTTCTTCTTGCAAGCATCGTACTGACGCCTTTGCCGGCGGGTACGGTGCTTATGTTCATTGTCGGCGCGGCTATGCTCATCGTGGGTATGGGTTTTTTCACGATGGGCGCGGACATGGCGATGATGCCTATGGGCGAAGGCATAGGCATACAACTTACCAAAACAACTAATCTTTTTGTAATACTATCTATCAGTTTTGTGATGGGTGTTATCATTACGATTGCTGAGCCTGATTTGCAAGTGCTGGCGCGGCAGGTGCCCTCCATACAGCCGCCTATTGTACTCATTGTAACGGTGGCATGCGGTGTCGGCTTCTTCCTCGTTATGTCAATACTCCGCACTTTGTTCAAAATCCGTCTTTCGGTACTCCTCATCATTTCGTACCTGGTAACCTTCGCTTTAGCATACTTTACCCCGGACAATTTTATGCCGGTCGCCTTCGATTCGGGCGGTGTTACCACAGGACCCATTACCGTCCCGTTCGTCCTTGCTATGGGGGTCGGCGTAGCGTCAATACGAGGCGATAAAGGCTCGCAAGAAGACAGTTTCGGGCTTGTGTCCCTCTGCAGTGTGGGACCAATACTTGCCGTGCTGCTCCTCGGCATTTTCTACAACCCCAGCGGCGCGGCAGTCAGCGGTACGCATATAGCAAGCGCGGACACCTCCCGCGATGTGGTAATACAATTTGCCGAACACATCCCGCGTTCCTTTACCGATGTGATTCAAGCGATGGGCGCAATTGCCGTCTGTTTTGTAATTTTTCAGACGGCTTCCCGCCGTTTTAAGAAACACCAAGTACGCCGCGTTGCGGTCGGGCTTGTATACACGCTGATAGGACTTGTCGTTTTTCTTACCGGAGTGAATGTCGGCTTTATTCCAGCAGGTCATCTTTTGGGAGAACAGATTGCAGCCTCGCCTTTTAAGTGGGTTCTTGTACCTTTCGGCATAGTGGTTGGGTACTTTATCGTGGCTGCGGAACCCGCTGTTCATGTACTTAACAAACAGGTTGAAGATATATCGGCAGGGGCGATACCTGCCCGCACGATGCAGGCGGGGCTTGCTATAGGCATGGCAAGCGCTCTCGCCGTTACAATGGTTCGTATTCTGTTACAGATACCGCTTATGTACATACTGATTCCGGGTTATGCGCTTGCCATTATTTTAACATTTTTTGTGCCGCGTATATTTACCGGCATTGCTTTTGACTCAGGCGGCGTTTGTTCCGGTCCGCTTACATCGACTTTCCTTTTACCGCTTGCGATGGGCGCTACACAGGGTTCCGGCGGCGATTTAATGAAGGACGCTTTTGGCATTGTAGCAATGGTCGCTATGGCGCCGCTCATCGTAATTCAGATTATCGGGCTTTTGTACAGCATCAAACTGAAGTCTACGCAAAAGGCGGGCGCACAGGCGGCGGGCGCGGATATGGGCGAAATTATCGAATACGAGCGCTGGGGTTTTGCCGGCGTGGGCGGGGCGGCATTATGAACGGCGGAGCGCTTGTTTTGCAATTTGTTGTTTTTATTGTAGACTGGTCGCGGATAAAAAAAATTGGGGCGTTATTCCCTAAAGAAAATGAGCGCTTCCATTGGGTTTGTAAGGGGCTTGGCACCGCTTCATCCGAAATTCTTGATATGCTCGGCATCGGTTCTATCGAAAAGGCTGTTATCATCTGCCTTGAAGAAAAAACCCGTGTGCCGGCGCTGCTCAAAGAAGTGGGGGATAAACTAAGGCTGCGCGACAGAGGCGCAGGCATCGCATTTACCGTGCCGCTTTCTTCGATTAACCATCCGATGATAAAATTATTTAACTCAAAAGAAACCGAAGCGCAAAGCGCGGCTTGCGGCGCGGGAGGAAATACTATGGAAGAAATAAAATATGATTTGATTGTCGCGGTAATGAATCAAGGTTACAGCGAAGAATTTATGAAGGTTGCCCGCGAATCGGGCGCTGGCGGCGGCACAGTAATAAATGCGCGCGGGCTTTCCAGCGGCGGCACCAAAAAAATATTCGGAATTTCGATTCAGGACGAAAAAGAAATTATCATTATTCTTTCGACACGGGAGAAAAAAACGCCCATAATGAGCGCAGTAAGTAAATTATACGGCGTTTCTACCAAGGCGGACGGTTTAATATTCAGTCTGCCGGTGGACGAAATTACAGGCGTTGAATTGCGGTAAAGTCTACGATTAATCTGAAATTCTGGCTGTTTTAATTTATCTGAAGTTTATTATCATCGCTTACTTTACCGCTCTTTTTCCAAATTCCCGCAGTATTTGTTTAAATTCCTCATCATGAATGTTGGCAAGTTCCGTTTCTATAAAATCGTCTGTTGTTGTGTCATTTGTTTGCGGGGTTTCTGTACTTGGCTTTAATGCTTCTTCCGTTTGTAACTCAGGCTGGCTTTCAGCAATATCATTCCGCGCTTCTTTTAATACAAAAGCAATCGCGTTTATCTTTAGTTCTGGAAAACGCCGCTGAACTATCCTTAAAATATTGTGCTGCTTTGTCTGTAGTATCTGAATCCAGCCGGGATGGTCAACTTCAACATAAAGCGTCTCATTTTTTATAGATTTTATGCCGGAATGGTCGGCGGCTTTTTTTGCGTTAATCAATTCCCTTTCGGTTTTATATATATCAAAATCAGAAGCATATTCTTTATATTTTTTTTTTCTAAACGCTTCCTCTACAATTCCATTCCAATTATTGTAAAGGCGGTTGTGTTCTTGTGCCGTTTCGAGTACAGTTTTGTTTATAATGTTTTTTAACAATTCACCTATTTGAGTCAAGTTTACCTCCATTTACAAAAAATACCTTTGTATCTTCTTTTAAATAATTTTGATACGGCTCTTCCGGCAAAAAAGTATAAAAAGCCTGTCCATAATCAGGAAGCATTTTAAGAAATTTCTCGCGTTTTTTGCCGTCCAATTCCAATAAAACATCATCCAAAAGCAGCACCGGCTTATTTCCCGTCATTGATAAAAAACGCCGTGCCTGTGCCAAACGCAAAAGCAAAGCCAAAAGCCGCCTCTGACCTGTCGAGGCGTTTGTATCAAATTCATTTGCATCACGCATAAAAATATATTTATCACGATGAGGTCCAGAAAGCGTAACACTCAGTTTTATTTCGGTATCGCGTTTTTGTTTTATATGTTCTAATACGGTATCAATACTTGAATCATGCCATGATGTTTTATATTGAATGTAAATATTTTCTATATTCGCTATTTCTTTGTAATACAAATTAAATATATCAGAAAACAAACTAATTTCTTCATTGCGTTTCTTTATCAAATTCAATCCGCATTCAACTAATTGCGGGTCAAGAATTTCCAGTATCTCTTGTTTTGATAAATCTCCTGTTTCGCGTATTTCTTTTAACACCGCATTTCGTGTTTTCAATATTCTCTTGTAACGGCGCAATTCGTCAAGGTAAACGCCGTCATAAAGACTGCGGTTCTGGTCGAAAAACCAGCGGCGTCTTTCCTGACCGCCGCGCACAAATTCCATATCTTCATGGCAAAAAATAATGCTGGGAATAACCGAAAGCAGCCTTTTGCGGTCTTCGCAGCGTTTTTCGTCTATCAATATTTGTTTTTTGCCATTTTCGATTTTTATCTGAATGTTTTTGTCAGGTGAATCTTCAAGATGAGCGGAAACGGCGCAATTTTTTTCGCCGTTTCGTATAAGCCCCGCATCCTTTGCGCCGCGAAAAGACGACGCAAAGGAGCAAAAATACAACGATTCAAGAAAATTACTTTTTCCTTGAGCGTTCTCGCCCACTAAAAAAATATCTTTTCCTTTTAATGATATTTCATCATCACATAAATTCCGAAAGTTATATAAACGTATCGAAGAAAAATACATTTAATTCTGCATCGGCATTATTACATGATAAAAATCACTTTCCGGAACAGGTTTTACAGTGAGCGCTTTTTTTGTGTTTTCAAAATGAAAACAAACTTCTTCCTGTTCTATCATCCTGAACGGTTCCTCGATGTACTTATAGTTTACCGCAATGACAGTTTCTTCACCTTCGTACCTGCATGCAATTTCCTCGTCTGAATTGCCCATTTCATGCTCAGTAGTACTTACAGAAAGTGAACCGGGAGTAAGCGTAAAGAGCACTTTCTTGTTGCGGTTTTCTACAAGAATTGCTATATCTTTGAGAGCATCGAGTACATCTTTCCGTTTGACGGTAAATGACTTCGGCTGATTTTCGGGTATAACTTTGCGATAATTCGGGAACTGTCCTTCAATCAGATTTGAAACAAGATGATACGATGCAAACTTAATAAGAATAAGTTTACTGCTGAATGAAACGGTAATGTTTCCTTCTTCGCCTGAATGTTTAAGAAAAACCGAAAGGATTTTTTCGGGAATAATAATGCCGGCAAAATCGGCAACAGAATCGTTAAGGTTTTTTTCTATGTATGCCAGCCTGCGTCCGTCTGTACCCACCATAATAAATTTGCCTTCGGATTTTTCAAAGAAAACACCATTCATAAAATAACGAGTTTCGTCATCCGACACGGAAAAAATAGTCTGCCGTATCATATCCTTAAAGTCTTTTACAGCCACCTCGAAAGTAACCGCGTTTTCTATCTCTGGGAATTTCGGAAACTGTTCCGAAGAGTTTGTCCTCAAATTGTATTTGAGTTTTTTTGCAGAAGTTTTAATCACTATTTTGTTTTCCTGCTTTTCAAACTCAAATTCTCCGTCTGGAATTGTGTTCAAAATTCCCATGAAAGTGTCGCCCTTTACAACAGTTTCGCCTTCTTCAAGAACTGTAACCGGCAGATTAGTCTCAAAATTGAGAGTAATGTCTGTCGATTTAATGTACAGTTTGCCGTCTGCCGCATTCAGATGAATGTACGACAGAATGGAAATCGCGTTTTTTGAAGATATAATCTCGTTTGCGATGGCGATTTCCTTAATCATAATGCTTTTTTCACAGGTAAATTTCATTTCCTCACCTCTATAATTATATTTATAAATTTAGCAGTAGCAATAGTAGAGCCCGTGAATTTGTTACAAATTGCGATATTTATTGATATAATCAATAAATACATTGTTGATAACCCTAGGAAAACTATTCATAAGTTTTCCAGAAATCCACAGACGTCTCTGGTTTTCTACTAAATTTTAACAAGTTTTCCACAGAATTCGCATCCGGCGGTTCTGTCTACGCTTGCCTTTGTCATTTTATCGCATTTTCTTTTATTATGCCAGTAAGTTCTTGAATGGTCGATTCTAACTGAGGATTCAGTTTTTTTGATTTTTCAATATTATTGTAACCGTGCATAACAGTGGAGTGGTCTTTACCGCCAAAATGCTCTCCTATTTCTTCATAAGAAAGTTGGGTAAGGGTTCTCGCCATAAACATAGCATAATGCCTTGCATTGGTTATGTTTGTTTTTCTTCCCTTGCCTATAAGTTCTTTTACACTTACCGAAAAATAATCGGCTACGCATTTTTGTATCAATTCTATGGAAAGATTATTTTGTTTTGTCGAAGAAATGTACTCTTTAAGTTGTTCACGCGCTACATCCAGAGTTATTTGTTCGTTTAATAGTTCCGCGTAACTTACAATTTTGTTAAAAGCCGCCAAAAGGTCGCGGACATTGGAAGAAATATTTTTGCATATAAGATTGATTATTTCTTTTGGCACCACAACGCTTGTTTTTTCGGTGCGTTTTTCGAGTATGGCAAAACGAGTCTCAAATGAAGGCATTTGAAGGCTAACCTGAACGCCTTGTCCAAGTCGTGAAGAAAGTCTTTGTTCAAAGTGTTTAAGTTCTATTGCAGGACGGTCGCAGGTAAATACCAGTTGTTTTTTTGAGCCGGTTAGCGCGTTTATAGTGTTAAAAAGTTCTTCCTGCGTTCCCAGCGCCTTTACGCTTAGTAAATGGATGTCGTCAATTAGCAGGATGTCGGCTTTTCGGTATTTGTTACGGAAAGACTGCCCGGAAGAGCCTTTTAATCCTACAGATTCGATAAAATCGTTTAAAAAATTTTCGGCTGTAGTAAAGACAATTTTATTGTCTGAATTGCTGAAGGCATAGTTTCCTATAGCCTGCATAAGATGAGTTTTACCGACACCGACACCGCCGTAAATAAAAAGAGGATTTTTGCCTATGTCATTTCCTGGATTGCGGGATACAGCCTGAGCAACGGCATAAGCATATTTAGTGGTTTGGTCGGGTATAAAGGCATCAAAAGTGTATTCATCGTTAAGGTTTAGCGGGTACTGTTTGCCGCTGCGGGTATAGTATGCTTTTTCTGGCGCTGTTTGAATTTTGCTGGAAACTGGTGTATTGACTTCTAGAACAGGATTTTTTTCAATAGGAATGGTTTTTTCGGTATTTTCTTTGATAATTTTTGAATTTTCGGCATTACTATTTTGAGGGGGCTCATCTTTTATATCAATAATAAGGGTAAGTGGTTTGTTAAAATTTTCAATTAGAAGCGCCGTAAGGCGCTCGGAAAAGCGGGATTTTACTATCTCCTTGATAAAAGCGTTGGAAACTGTAATATGTACGGCTGTTTCCTCAAGACCGGAAAATTCAAGTCCATCCAAAAAGGCAATATCTTGCGACTCTACTTCAGATTTAAGAGAATCCAGACTTTGCAGCCACAAATTATGTTCATTTGGGGACATTATCAACCCCGTCAAATAAGTCTTTTTTCATAATTCTTCAATTATTCACAAGTTATTCACAATCATTTTTTATCGCAAAAGTCATAGTTTACACTAAAAGAGCACATATACAGGGACTTCTCACATATCAATCCCGAAAATAAGTACTGATTAAATCAATATTTAATAACAAAATAAATGAAAATGAATAATTACGAATTTTCCTCCCAAGTTATTCAAAAAATAATCGCAAGTTATTCACAAGTTATTCACAATACAAAGTGATGTTATACTCACGGTACTTAAAGAACAGAAATAACTATAGCCGACAGCGTTAAATTTGTTCAAGGGGAGTGCCGGAAGGCGAATTTAAAGGCAAAATCGCTGCAGCGCAACAATGCCGTCTTTACCTAATAATAGATACATGATATACTATAATATCTTTATTTTAGAGGAGTGAGGGAAATGGGTTACAAAGTAGAAGTTGGGATTTCCAACAAACATTTGCATTTAAGCGATGCCGATTTAGTCAAATTATTTGGCGCAGGGCATAAACTTACGCTTAAAAAGGAATTGAAGCAGCCCGGTCAGTTTGCAGCCGAAGAATTGGTAGACATTGTGGGACCAAAAGGGACGCTCAAAGGCATTCGTGTACTGGGACCGACCCGCAAGGAGTCTCAAGTTGAACTTGCGCAGACGGATGCGCGCGGCATTGGACTATCATTGCCGGTTCGTGAATCCGGCGTATTAGACGGCAGCCCCGGTGTAAAACTGGTGGGTCCAGCCGGAGAAGTAACGCTCCCAAAAGGTGCCATTATCGCGTTACGGCACATTCATCTGTCGCCGGCGCAGGCAGCCGAAGCGGGTGTTAAGGACAAGGATTGGGTTACCGTAAAAACTTTTGGTACCCGTCCGCTCATTTTTGAAGATGTGCTGATTCGTTCTGGCGATGCCCATACAAGCGAATTTCATGTTGATACAGATGAAGGCAATGCCGCCGGCATAGCAAACGGCGACAAAGTAGAAATTATAGGAAAAAAATAACAGCAGTCCGGCGTCCACTCAAAGGACGCCGGAAAAATAGTCAACTATGAAAATTTACATAACCAAAGATTACGATGAATTAAGCCGCAAAGCGGCATTAATTATTCAGGCTCAGATTTTGCAGAAGCCGGAAAGCGTACTCGGACTTGCAACCGGCTCATCGCCGCTCGGCATTTACGGTTTTCTTACCGGATGGGCGCAATCAGGAGACCTTGATTTCTCTCAAGTGCGTACCGTCAACTTAGATGAATACTATGGACTTTCCGGCGATGACTCGCAAAGTTACCGCCGCTTTATGCAGACTAATCTCTTTTCTAAAGTGAATATAAAACCGGAGAACACATACATCCCCAACGGATTGGAAAAAGACGATATACAGGAATGTGCCCGCTACGAAAAACTGATATACAGCCTTGGCGGCATCGACTTGCAGTTACTTGGCATAGGTAACAATGGACATATCGGATTTAACGAACCTTCGGACGAGTTCACTGCCGAAACGCATAAACAACCGCTCACGCAAAGTACCATAGACGCGAACAAACGCTTTTTCGCCCGTGAAGAAGATGTACCCCGTTTTGCGTACACGATGGGTATTGGAACAATTATGCGTTCAAAAAAAATCCTTTTGATTGCTTCCGGCAAGACAAAAGCCGAGGCGGTAAAATTGATGATTAGCGGTCCGATAACGCCGCGCAATCCGGCATCTGTACTTCGTCTTCACGGAGATGTAGTTGTAATTGCAGACGCAGAAGCGGGAGCACTGCTCAAATAGCGCGGCACAAATTGCGATAAGGCGGTTTGTTTAGAAAAAATGTAATTAAAGGGAATTGTCCTATGGCTATTTGTTTGTTTAACGGCACTATTATTAACCGGTTTTCGGTTATGGAAGAGTGCGCGGTACTTGTAGAGAAGGGCAAAATTGCCGATGTTTTTAGCCATAAAAGGTTTACGCAAAAGAAATTTCCGGCAGGCAGTACATTTATAGATGTACAAGGCGCATACATCACTCCCGGACTTATAGACACGCATATTCACGGTTACGCGGGTTACGGTACCGAAGATTTTTCTACCGAGTCAATTCTTGGTATGTCTACAGAACTTGCCAAACTGGGCGTTACCGCTTTCAACCCCACAATGTACCCGTCAGACGAAAAATCTATGATTAAAGGCATACTCGCTATTGTAGATGCTATTGGCAAAGAAAAAGGCGCACGGGTTATGGGAATACACCTTGAAGGACCTTTTATTTCCGCAGACCGTATGGGTGTGCAAAGACCGGAGACTATACAAGGCGTTGACCTATGGCTATTTGACCGTTTATGGGAAGCGGCGGACGGTCATCTTATCAATATGACTGTTGCGCCGGAACTTAAAAATATGCGAGAACTTGCGTTGTCGGCACTCAAAAAAGGTGTCATTTTGCAGGCGGGGCATACGGACGCGCTATACGAAAACATGATGGAAGGAATGCAGGCGGGAATACTGCATACCACACACCTCTTTAATGCAATGCGGCACATGCATCACCGCAATCCCGGTGCTGTCGGCGCTGTGCTTATCAGTAATGATATGAGTTGTGAAATTATCGCAGACGGTGTACATGTCCATCCAGACCTTTTCAAATTGCTTCTCCGCGACAAAGCAATGGACAAAATTGTGCTTGTTACAGATGCGCTCAAACCCACAGGACAAGAAAAAGGCGTTCTTACAGCCAACGGCGAGGAAGTTATTTTTGAAGGGGGTTGCTGGCACCGCAAATCGGACGGTGTGCTTGCAGGTTCCTCACTCACTATGCCGGGCGGCATTAAAAACCTGATACATTTTGGCTTTCCGCTCGTGGACGCTGTGCGTTGCGCCACCGCGAATCCCGCCGAAGTGATGGGCTACACAACAAAAGGACGCATTGCCCCATGCCTTGATGCCGACATTGCCGTTTTTAACGAAAACTGGGAATGTCAACTTACCATAATAGGCGGCGAAATCGTAATGAACAAAAATTATTGGGCTATGACAAAATAAGCCGCCATTTTTATATAAAGAAAGCCCATATAAACGCCGATAATTATATTGAATACTATGTACAGGGAAAGACCGCTAAAATCAATTATATTCGGCGTTTTGCTTTTCTTTTCGGCGTTAAACGCCTACTCATTGGGAAGAACAGACGGTTCGTATAGGAAGTCGCCAAGACTTGATGTAACTACAATTGACCAGCGTACGCGCCTTATTCGTTTTGACTGGTCAAAAGTCGATTATCCTGACGAATACCATTTTGGGTTATATAGACTCGACAGGTCTACGCGCACAAATGTCTTCATAAAAGAGATAGTAAAAACAGATAAACAATTTGCGGACACAGGACTTCAGCCGCCGTTGTATAATTACTTTTATGTGGTCGAAAGTGTGCCCAAGGGTGAATTGTTACAGGAACGCAAAGATATACGCTCCCCCAGCGATAGGGAAATTGCCCAACAAACTGTAAGCGCATATTACATAGATACACGCAATCCTCAGTACTGGATAGACGAAGATACTCCGTCTCATGCCGAGCGAAGCGTACCAGACAATACGCCACGCCCGCCCCCCGGCAGACGAACAAACATAACACAAACTCCAAACGAAGGAATTTATATAGGACTTATTTCTTTTTCCGGCAAAGTACGAGAAATTACCAGAGACCCGGTACTCATTCCGCTTGACCCGGCAGGTCGTCAGGAATTGATGGACAAATTGAATGTAGCGTACACTCAATCGAATGAATTTGGCAGCGCTCCGTATTATGCCGTCCACAGTGCGCTTGCAAATCTGTCCGAATTACAGCGTACAGGAGAACTGCCGCGTAATATTGAATATGTTACCATGATAACTTTTACCGACGGGCTTGATACAAGTTCCACGGATTCATCGTTTGCGCCGTTGGAAGGCAAGGACTTCCGCCCCGGTTCCGGCAATACCCCGGAAGATTACAAAGATTATCTTGTGCGCGAACTCAAAAGCCGCAAGATAGGCGGCGTAAATATTAACGCTTACACAATAGGTATAGAAGGAAGAAACAAAAAAAATAACTGGACATTTACTCAACTTCTGCGTGAAATGTCTACTGATGATACTCATTATGCCAAACTTTCCGATATAGGGCAGTTGGGCAGCAACCTTTCAACTATTGCCGATGTACTGAATGTTTATACATCATTAGTGAACATTACATTTACCACACCGTCATATCCTGTGGGAACAACTGTTCGGCTTACATTTGACAGCAATGTAAAAGACCCAAACAAATCCAAATACTGGGTAGAAGGCGATGTTGATTGGGTAAACGGAAAATATGTACTAACAAATTTATGTTCAAATGGAGTGCATTTGGGAGATACTCAGAATGTACTGGGACTTCGTACAGCGCGTGGGATAGAGTACACCATCCGCTTAAATGATGACTTTTATACCGAGAACCTAAAGCAATGGCAACTCCCGCCGGAAACACAGAATCTTCCGGCAAACTGGGTTCTGATACATGATTTTTACAGTGAAAAATCGCTTGATATAAAACGCGATAGAAAATCCTCCATTGTGTATCTGGTGCTTGATTGCAACCCCGCGCTTAATGTAGAAGAAATAAACAGTGTCCGCGGGGCGGTGCAGTCGTTTATAGATAAATTGTACGAAAGTACAAGAAGCGGCATTAACCTTAAACCGTTGGGCGGCACCGGTGTGCCTCAAAATGAAATAGCAAAAAATGAGGAATCGCCAAAGAGCATAGAACAGTCTGTGCCGGAAACTTACGCTCCTGCTCCGCAAACGGAGGATAAGCCGACTGCTCCAGCACAAATGCAAATTCCTGAACCGGGTATTCCAGCAGTATCTGAAAATGCCACGCCGCCAGCGCCCGCGAAAACCGCGCCGGCTGTTGTGGCGACAACTCCGCAAAACAACGATATACCGCATATTGTTCCGCCGGCAACTTTGGAAGAGCCTGAGCCTGAATTTAACCTTCCGGCAAAACGTCCTTTGATAGAGAACAATATTCATATTGTAAATAACTCGCCGCCAGTGTCTGAGCGTTATACTCCGCCTGTAGCGGAACCGCAGATAAGCGTTACACTTATTCCCGCCGAAACCGGCGTAGTACAGGATACTGTGAATATATATGTACCGCCGCAATCATCCGTATACACACCGCCGGAATTTTCGAATGGCGAAGTCTTTTTATATACGCAATTAAAAGCGCCGAACTATTCACAGCCGGGCAAAGGCTTTTGGATTCAACTTGGTTCGTATCATGAACTTATTCGAGCGCAACGCGCCGCTTCTCCAATAATTGCCGCCGGCTTTAACAATCTTGAGATTTTTGCCAAGGAAATTAACGGCTCTTTGTTCTTCCAAATGAAGATGGGTCCTTACTACTCCCGTGTCGAAGCGGATAAAGCGCTAATGCGCCTAGGTCAGAGTTCTCTCCGTATAACCGAAGGCTTTGTTGTACGCGAATGACGCTTGCAGGTCTTACAGGACTCTCCTGCGCCGGAAAAAATTATGCCGCGTCATTACTGGAAGCCAAAGGCATCCCTGTTCTTGATGTAGATAAACTGGGTCACCACGCTCTCGAAAATCAAAAAAATGAAGTAGCCGCTGTCTTTGGAACGCATATTCTAATTCCGTCTGAAGATACTGACGCTTCGGCTGCCGTTGTTGACCGCCGCGCACTTGGGCGATTGGTTTTTGCAAACCCTGCCGCCCTTGCCCGGCTTGAGGCTATAATTCATCCAGAAGTCGACAAACTGATAAATCAATGGCTGGCAGACATTTCAAATAAACAACAGCCGTCAATGTGCTTTATCAATGCCGCGCTTCTTCATAAAACGGCTATCGCAAAACAATTAAATTTTATTTTGGTTGTTACTGCACCGCTTCTTGTCCGCATAGTCAGGGCAAAAAAACGCGACAAACTAACACTGCGGGAAATTTTACGGCGCTTTGCGAATCAGCATAATTTTATACCATCAACTTTTTTTCCTAATGCCGGAATAATCCACATTCCAAACAATGGTTTGGGGATTTTTCCTGCCGCAGAAAGACGGCAACTGGAAGAACGGCTGGAGGCTGTCCTTGCATATAAGGAATGAACAGCCCCAGCGTGCTAAATGTTAGTCTTCCGGTTCTTCCTTCTTTTTTTCCACACGAAAAATACAAGATACGGAGACTTCCTCAGAAAGAGGCAGTACACACGCAATACGCCCATCATTTAGAACACGAAGCCCTTGTTTTCTACACTTGTACCTTACGCAATCATCCTTACTCCGGTAATGTACCGCACAGCCGCCGGTATTGTACAGAACACGCTGCAATGCCGCTTCCGCAAACTTTCTGTTCACAGATTTGTTCTCGCAAAGAGTAAAAATATTTCCTTTCACCTCTGCTTTAATCATAAAAAATCCTCCAATCCCTCCCGGTTTGATATTATGCGTTCAAGGTATACAGTAGTTTATCAAACTTTGAGAGAAACTTTAACAAAATCGAATAAACGGTATGATATTTGTCATTTTTTTAAGGATTTTGCGTCCTCTTATACAAAATTTCTGTTTTATGTAGACTAAAACAATGGGCTTGATAGCGATAAATAATGTAATTCGTAAAGATTCGCCTATATATTACCGTCATTTGTATACCGGCATAGCGGTTGTAAAAGCGGCGAACAACCTGCTCGAAGCG
Organism: Spirochaetaceae bacterium; assembly: GCA_031257255.1. Lineage (GTDB taxonomy): Bacteria > Spirochaetota > Spirochaetia > Treponematales > Breznakiellaceae > JAIROZ01. The sequence goes on from JAIROZ010000031.1 coordinate 14,039, forward strand.
GGCATAGACTTTGTTATCGAAACAAATCCTCTGGGCATTAGGACTACAAACGTTACCGTTAATGAAGAAATAGATTATCCCGCACAAACCTTACGAAAAGAACTAAAAAATGCGATAGAGTACCTTGATAAAGAAAACAGACTTCCGCATCAGTAATAATGAACCACACCGATTTAACTACGCAAATTTTTACAACACGGACGCCTGAGGAAACTGCCCTATTGGGAGAACACATAGGGCAAAAACTGAAAGCTGGCTCGATTGTCGCGCTAAATGGCGCTCTCGGTATGGGAAAAACCTGCCTAACGCAGGGAATAGCCCGTGCTCTCAGGGTTGAGGAACCGGTTACCAGCCCCACTTACACGGTTGTAAATGAATACAAAGCCATTGATAAAAATGGAACAGCGCTGCCTTTTTATCATATTGATGCTTACCGGCTCTCCGGCGAAGATGACTTTGCCGCATTAGGCGGCGAGGAATACTTGTACGGAAACGGCATCTGTGTAATTGAATGGGCTGAGCGGCTGGCTTCTCTTTTGCCGGAAAATGTGCTGACTATTGAAATTACACCTGAGGGTGAAGAAACACGAACAATACGGTGCCGGTAGCCGTGCCGGCGCTTTTGAGGTAGTATACAAATATAGTGCGAATTGCGGAAATAACACGGAAAACAAACGAAACCAATATTGTTCTCAGACTCAATCTGGATGGAACCGGTGTTGCATTGCTGGAATATCCCATAGGGTTTATGGCGCACATGTTAAATGCTTTTGCGAAACATGGACTTTTTGATATTGAACTGCGGGCGCAAGGCGACCTTGAAGTTGACCAGCACCATCTTGTCGAAGATACCGGCATAACACTGGGGCAGGCATTTACACAGGCACTAGGAGAACGGCGAGGAATTTGCCGAGTGGGTTCGTGTCTTTATCCTATGGATGAAACGCTTGCCCGCGCCGCCTGCGACCTTTCAGGACGCGGTTTTCTGGTGTTTGACACGGGAATTAGCGGTATTCCTCTTGTTTCTGCCGGCGCAGACGGCACATCGCGTCCTTTTCAAACAGACACGATTGCTGATTTCTGGCAAGGTTTTGCTTCAGCCTGCGGTTGTTCGCTTCATCTTGATATACTACGCGGACGAAGCGACCATCACAAAATTGAAGCGCTCTTTAAGGCAGCCGCCCGCGCTTTACGCGCTGCCTGCCAAATCGACAGCCGTAACCCATCGCAAATTCCTTCAACCAAAGGAACACTTGACGCTCAGGGCATTATGATTTGCTAGGCGCTAATTAAACTAAGGTAATCTTTTGAACAATGACACTCGTGCGCTTATTGTAGATGAGAACGGCGATGTTTCCCCGCGCTCTAAGTATCGAAAGGCAAGCCCCGCGACCATTGCGCCGTTGTCTCCGCAAAGCGCCGCCGGGGGAAACACGCACCGCAAATCCGGTATGGCGGCAAGGCGGGCTCGTAAGTGAGAGTTTGCGGCAACGCCGCCGCCTGTAACCACAAGATTTATGCCTGTATCTTCTACAGCGCGAAGTAAGGCGCGTAGCAGTATATCCACCGCTGTTTTTTGAAAAGACGCGGCAATGTCTGCCTTCATTTGCGGGCTCATATCGCAAGGCTTTATTTTTCCATCCGCAAGCATGTCGCGGTATTCGTTCTTTACGCAAAAGAGGCGTAATTGGTTTACCGCCGCTGTTTTTAGTCCCGAATAGGAAACATCGTATTTGCGTCCTGTTTTGTCGAGGTTTGGAAGTGGAAATTTGAACGCGCCTGCGTTTCCAGATTGCGCAAGTTCATCAATATACTTACCGCCTGGGTAGCCAAGCCCATAATAGCGGGCAACTTTGTCAAAGCCTTCGCCTGCCGCGTCATCGAGAGTTGTGCCGAGAGGAATAACGCGGTCAAAATTGTCTACGCGGCAGATAACTGTATGTCCGCCGGAAACCAACAGCCCTAAGAAAGGGTACGGCGTATCTATAGCGCTCGGCGGCAAATCTTTACCCGTTAGATTGGAAGCATATAGATGGGCGAGCAAGTGGTCGCAGGAGACAAAAGGGATATTTTGCGCCCACGCGAAGCCTTTGGCAAAGGTATGCCCTACAAGGAGCGAGCCGGACAGCCCCGGATGGGCTGTTGCGGCGGCGGCATCTATATCTTGCGGGCTAAGACCGGCATCAGCGATGGCGCGGCGGGCAACATCCAATATCCATTCAGTATGTTTGCGGCTTGCGATTTCCGGCACAACGCCTGAGTATCCGGCGTGAAAGGGAATCTGAGTGAGCACTACATTCGAGAGAATACGCCGCCCGTCTTCCACAACGGATGCGGCACATTCATCACAGGAGGTCTCGATGCCGAGTACCCTCACAAAGAACGCGCCTCCTCAGCATTTGTGGAAGACGCACTCTCGTTTGGAGAACCGGTACTCTCAGTTTGTTGCGCGGACGAGGCGGGGCGCACAACCGCGTGGACGCCTTCTATCCGCGTTATCTGGCAAGGAGTTCCCGCCTCCAGAACATCAGTGGGCAATTCGGCTTTTGCTGACCAAAATTGTCCGGAAATTTTTATCTCTCCTGTTTCAAATTCCGCAATGCGGCGGGTAACAAGAGCGGTTTTTCCGGCAAGGCTTTCCGCGTTGGTTTTTTCTCCGCCAATCTTCAATTTTTTTATGGCAAGCGGGCGCAATAAGATTAGCATTGCAAGCGAAAGCACCAAAAAGATGGCGAGTTGCAACTTGAACGAAACGATTATGGCTGATAGGAAAATAAGGATAAGAGCAGGGAATGCAAACCAGATGGTGGTAAGGCTTGCCGAAGTTGCGAGTTCGACAAGAGCAAGTAGGATGGCTGCGCAAAGCCAAATCCAGTGAGGCTGGACTAACGGGAGTATTTCCATAAATCTAGCCTATCCTGATGAATTCATCTTTTGTGCAAATTGCATTTACTTTGCGGTCATATTTGTCTACTGGAACTTCGTCCACGATAGCGGCGCTCATACAGAGGGCGCATACGGAGGATTGCGGGCATGCGGCAAACAGTTTTTCGTAGAAACGGTCATAGTAGCCCTTGCCGCGCCCCATCCTGTTGCCTTTGCGGTCAAAAGCGAGACCCGGCGAAATAACAAGCGCCGCTCCCTCGTTCATATTGAAGGCGTCCTCTTCCTTTCCGGCGGGTTCGCGTATGTCAAATGCGCCAACAGTCCACGAGGACGCATCTGCGGTAACACGGAAGAAACGCATAGTCGTATCTGATTCAACTTTGGGAGAGTAAACTTTTTTTCCTTCCGCAAATGCTATGTCCAGCAGAGCCTGAGTGTCCAACTCGTCCGGCATAGAGAGGTAGATGAGTACCCGTTCGTAACTTTTCCACAAATCAGTTGCTGCAAGGCGTTTTGCCGCAAGAACGCCCTCGTTTGTAAACTGTTCCTTTGGAATGGTTTTTAATTTAGCCTTCATTATTTTGCGTAATTCCTGTTTGGTCATAAAGCCTCCATAATCTTTTGCATTGTATAAGTGTAACGCTTCCGGCTGTTTTTGTCAGCGCCGGCAGGCGCTAAATGCCCGGAGCGGCGGTGTCATCAGTATAATTGTGGAACTTTAGTCTTGAATCTCTTGCAAAATTCCGTTAATGTAACACCGATGAGCCTGTTGCAAAACTAAAGTTTTCAACTATCTCTGATAATTAGGTAACAATTTATGACTTGTGCTTTTAAAAAACCGGCGTTTCTATTTCCAGGACAGGGCTCGCAGTATGTGGGAATGGCGCTTGATTATTACGAGAAGAGCGCCGGAGTTCGAGATTTGTTCGGGCTTTCGTCCGAAATTCTGGGGCGCGATATGAAAAAACTCCTTGCCGAAAGCGGCGAGGATGTTCTTAAACAAACAGAAGTAGCGCAGGGCGCTGTAACTTTGGCAAATCTTGCAGCAGCGGCATTTCTTTCCGAAAATGGCGTTCGCGCTGCCGCTGCCGCCGGGCACAGTTTAGGTGAATATGCCGCCTTGAAGGAAGCAGGAGTCCTTTCGGTTGAGGACTGTTTTGCGCTTGTCCGCGAGCGGGGTAAGGCTATGGCTGCCGGCGCAAAGAGCATGGAAACAGAGGCAAAGCATGCAGGGGATGGCGCAAATATGGCGGCAGTCATCGGGCTTTCGGGCGCACAAGTAGAGGAAATTATCGCGGGATTAACGGCGGAAGGCGTTTGCTCTGTTTATGTTGCCAACTTCAATTCATCGAGGCAAACAGTAATTTCGGGCGAAATAGATGCGGTTTGCCAAGCCTCCGAGCGACTAAAAGCGGCGGGGGCGCGGCGTGTACTGCCGCTCAAGGTTTCTGGTCCATTTCATAGTCCGCTTATGCAGAACGCGGCGGACGCTTTTTCCGTCTTTCTAAAACGCATTGACTTTGCTAACCCGCAAATCCCTGTTTTTTCCAATGTTACAGGGCTGCAAATCCAGACCGGCTCGGAAGCAAAGACACTTGCCTTGCGGCAAATTACCTCGCCTGTGCGCTGGACAACCATAGAAAACGAAATTTTCAAACTGGATATAGATGCCGCGCTTGAAGTAGGACCGGGCAAAGTTCTTTGCGGGCTTTGGATGGATGCGGGTTATCCTTTTCCATGCCGTCCTATGGGAAAATTAGCAGACGCGCAGGCACTTTTTGCGCGTGACAATTAACAGATGCCGCAACGGACGGCGCTTAGCGGTTTATCATACAAAGAAATTGCGGCGCTTTTTGCCGCTTCCTGTCCGCCGCTTCCAGAACTGCGGGCGCGGCAGGTTTTCCAGCGGATAACAGCAAACTTCGATAACTTCGATGCGCTAACAGAACTCCCGCTAAGCGCAAGAAAAGAACTTTCTACGCATTTCACGCTAAGAACTACGCGCATAGACGGTGTTTTCCCTGCTGAAGACGGGACAATCAAACTAAGAATCCTAACGAACGATGGCTGCGCAATAGAATCTGTCATAATGGAAGACGGGTCGGGCAGGCGTACCGCCTGCATTTCTTCACAAGTTGGCTGTCCTATGGGGTGTATATTTTGCGCCACAGGCAAACTAGGATTTTTCCGCAATCTAAACACGGCTGAGATAATCGAGCAGATATATCATATCAGAAACATAGAGGAAGACTCCTCTCAAGATAAAAAAAGAAAACAAAGCGGCGGGCAATTTGAAAACATTGTCTTTATGGGAATGGGTGAGCCTTTGTTGAATTTGGAAGCGGTAAGCAAAGCATGTGCTATACTCTGCGGAGAAAAATCCGAAAGGCGTTTTTCACCGCGCAGGATTACGGTATCAACCTGTGGGATAGCCGGCAAGATATATGAATTTGCCCGTATTTTGCCGGATACCCGTCTTGCCGTTTCGGTAACTTCTGCGCGGGAAGAATTGCGCCGCCGCCTTATGCCCGGCGCGGACAGCCTAAAAGAAATTAAAACCGCTCTGTTGGATTACCAAAAAGGCGATGCCGGTCGGCGTGTTACCCTAGAAATGACTCTTTTTTGCGGGTTAAATACGAGCCAAAAAGAAGCCCGCGCCGTAGCGTCCTTTGCAAAAGGGCTTTCTGTGATGGTCAACCTTATCCCATGGAACCCTGTTATTCAGAAAAAAGATGGAGGAACTATCGAATTTGACGGCTCACGGCTACTCACTCCTTCGTTCAATGAAGTACAAACCTTTAGAGAACAACTTAGATATCTAGGTATAAATGCCGTACTTCGCCGCTCTAAAGGGCGCGGTGTACTAGGCGCTTGCGGGCAATTGGGAAGTACTGATAAACTTGAATCTATAGAATAAATTATGGAAATAATCACAGCTTCCACAAATTGCCTTCCTATGAAAAACTTGCCTTATGGTAAAAAAAATGTCTAATGCTTCATTTCTTTCGGGGCTGCTTAGCCAGCGTTTCAACCCAGATGCCGTGCTTGATTTGCGCCCCAAAGATGGCGCGGACTCTGCTTTGAACGGCGCTAAGACGGGCGCTAAAGCACTTGTAATAAGTGATTTGCACATGGGAGACGGCGGTTACGGCGATGACTTGGCGCATAACGGCGCAATGCTGGAGGCTATGCTCCGCGACAAATATCTGGCGGAAAACTGGTATCTCATTCTAAATGGCGACATCGAAGATACGCAGCGTTACAGCCTCTCAAAAATCCGCGCATACTGGAAAAACCTATACGGAATTTTCGACCGTTTTGCCCAAAAAAAGATGCTATACAAAACGCTAGGCAACCACGATGAATCTTTAATGTTTGAAAAAAATTACCCCTACACACTGGTCAACGCCATTCGAATAGAAACCGGTTTTCGTCCTATATATGTCTACCATGGACATCAGTTATCGCCTGTGTACAACCACCTCAATTCGCTTTTCGGTCTACTAATACGCTACCTTCTGCGACCTTTCGGAATCCCCACAATGAATAATGGGCGCAGTCCGCGTAAGCGCTTTTTTATTGAGAAAGAAGCGTACAAATTTTCGCTGCAAAATAATTGTATTTCGATTATTGCTCATACACATCGCCCGCTCTTCAAGTCTTTGGGAAGATTCGAGTATATAAAGTACGAAATTGAAAACCATTGCCGCTACTACCCCAAGGCGCGGGGTACGGAACGCGATGCGCTTCGTAACGAAGTACGGCAACTTCTGCATGAACTTGGTAAACTTAGCAAGTCGGAACGGCGAGATGTTCTGCGGGGCAGCCTTTACGGAGACCAATTGCCCGTCCCCTGCCTTTTCAATTCTGGCTGCGCAATAAGCCGGAAAGGGATAAACGCGATAGAAATGGACTGCGAAAGTATGTCTCTTGTTTACTGGTTTGAGGAAGGGCGATCGCGTAAATTTGTAAAACGCGGCGATTGGCATATTGAAAATCTAGGCGATACTCCTTACCGGAGCAGCGTTCTTAACCACGATTCGTTGGAATACATCAATAGCAGAATTGAATTACTAAGCGGGATAAATTCAGCGGAGTGAAAGCCGGATGCGCTATGCGTCAACAAAAGCCTTCGCCTTTTTGAACAAAACCAAAAAAGGTTCAATTTCAGCGCGGACGCGCTTTAGAAAATTGACACTGGATGCCGGAGGACGCCGCCCTGCTCTTCCCGCACAGTCAGGAAAATGCGCCCATAGGTAATCACATGCGTCAAGCAGTTCGTCAAGGCGGTTAATGC
>JAIROZ010000037.1 GCA_031257255.1 Spirochaetaceae bacterium
CCGTTACCGGTATTGCGCCGGTTGCCGGGGCGGTTACGCCCGGTATGGCGGCAATGTTGATAGTTGTGGGATTGGGGGGTTCGTCTGTATCGTTGTCGGCGGGGCAGGCTGTAAATAACGCTCCATACACAGTGAGCGCTGCGAGAGTTAAGGCAAATAAAATTGCCTTCCTTGGCAATTTTATTTGTATCTGCGCAGCAGATATGCCGCCGCCGTCCGCGCCGTAAATGGGGGTGGCGGTGGGCCGGTTAATGCCGGGTAATCCCCCCCCCCCCCCCCTTAGTTTGCAAGAATGTTGTCTTGCCGCAAATTGGCTCCGGTCTTGCCGGCTTGCTTGTGTGTGTTCCATAAATACAACTCCTAAGATAAATTTCCTTCCGTTGTGTTGGGTTCTTTGATTATCTGTACAAAGTTTAAATTTGTCAAGCAAAAACGCCTTTTTCCTTGCGATTTCTCGGGTCATTTGGGCAGACGGTGATGGAGGTAATCTTTATGCTGCCCTCTTAAAGCAACCCCGCTATACAGGCTATATTTGAACAGAGGGAATAATTATGTATGCAGCCTATCATTTAAATGCTGACGAACTCGATGCCGGTATGCTCCAAAGTCTAAAAAACACCTTTCGGAACCGGGAAATTGTCATTCTGCCCCAAGAAACCTATGAGGAGTGGGAAAAAGAACGGCACAATGCGGCGTTTACCAAAAAATTGCAAAAGAGTATGCGTGAACTCGAAGAAGGCAAAGGAATAATTAAAACAATGGCGGAACTTAGGGCTATGGAACATGAATGATATTTCTTTTACCCATACCGCCCTTAAAGACTATATACAATGGCAGACCCAAGACCGTAAAACTCTTAAAAAAATAAATGACCTCATCGAAAATATCTTTCGTAACGGCTTAATGGAGGGTATCGGCAAACCGGAGCCATTAAAACATATAAAAGCATACAGCCGCCGTATAGATAACGCAAACCGCCTTATCTATACGTCCGATGAGAAACAAAACCTGCATATTATTTCCTGTAAGGGGCATTATCAATAAACCGCTCATGGTTTAATACCCCCCCCCCCCCCACCTTTGACGGCTAATAAAGCCGGTGAATAATCTGGTCGCCATGCGCCCCGATAACGCCGCCGCTTCCACGGGGGTCAACTATCAAATCCATTGCTTCAAGTGGAATTGCGCCAAGGAGTATTTCTTTTGAATTTGGCAGCATCAGGGCATTCTGTAAATTCCAGCGGTCTTTCCACCAGACTTCCACAGGACCCACAATTATACACGAGGTAACACCGCCGTCCGCCAGATGCACCGTATCTTGCCCCAGCACGCGCAAGCCCAGTTTTGCGCGGGTATCCTCGTTGATGACAAGCGTCCACGCTCCTGTGTCCACCACCGCATCCACCGTTACCTGACGGATTTCCGTTTCTTTGATACTGCCTTCTTCGGCTTTCATTACATCGCGCCCATTTTTTAGGGTTATTTCAGTATGAACTTCGTACATAGTTATTCCTCCGTTGTTATTCCTCTGTTGTCTGATTCCACTATACCCCAAACGCTGCCAATTCAATAGGGTATCGGAAAACACCGGAGAGGGCAGAGCAAAAGCATTTAACTTTTATAGTCCACAGATTTACGCTGATTTTCCCATCCCCCCGCAAAATTTCAATGCGTCCTGCATTTCCGCCCGCTAACTATGGCAGGAGGCACTATGGAAAAAAATCATAGTCTTGGCGGCGTGTGTTGCGCCGCTCTGTTAATGGCGGCAGCCGTATGCGGAATGTCCGCATGCAAAACACAGACGGCGGAAAAAGCCGCAGAAGGCGGCACCGCCGGCATGGAGGGCACGAGCGTCAATGAGGCAAATGCGGCGTTGGCGCAGGCTCTTAACGGGCTTGACCCGGCGGAAGCGCTGGCGTCTTTTGCCGAATTCGAGCGTTCACGGGGATTTATGCCCGGTATGGGACTTGCCGAATCGGCATTGCGGGAGAAGGCGGGCGACCACGCCGGCGCGGCGCTGGCGGCGTTCAAGGAACTGTACTGGTCGTACGGCACGGGCGGCATGGCGCGGGATGAAACATCCGGCGAGCCTGTCCCGATGACGGCGCTTGTTATGCGCAAGGGGCTGGAGAAGGCGGCGGCGCTCTATAAGGACGCGGCTTCCGCCATCCCGGCGGAAGGCAAGGCGCGGGGGCTTCGCGCCTGTAACGCGGCGCTCGATTTTATAGACGGGCGTTACGCGCAGGCGGGCAAGGCGCTGGACGCGCTTTTCAACGGAGACGCTAAGGGCGGCATTCCTGACGCGCCCGATGATTTTCCCCGCTGGATGCGGCTCGTTTGTTCGCTGGAAGAGGGACGGCGCACACAGGCTGAGTATTCGGCGATACGGGCGCGGTATAGCGCGTTTCCGGCGTATTGGTACTATGCGCTAAGAGGGGCGTCAAACGAAATGTCCGGCTTTGCGGGCGAATTTGCCGAGCGCTGCATCAATCTTGCGCCTGATGGACCTTACGCAAAGGAAGCGCGGCAGATGCTTGCCGTCTGTTCGGGGCTCGCTCCGCAAGACGGCGCGGCAATGCGTACTAAGTTGGAAATAGAAACTACAATAACGGACGCGATAAAGAACGCCGACCCGGCGCGGCTCGAAACATTGCTGCCCCTTGCTTCGCTTGATGATAATAACTGGACGGCGTACGCCGCAGGCGCTATGCATGCGCTTGCAGGTACCGAACCGTACCGCTCGTGGTTTAATGGCAAGCAAGTAGAAGCAAATGCCCGGCGCGGCAATTCGGCGGCGGCAGCCCGGCTTGCCGGAAGACTCGATTATATAACGCGGGGGTAATGTATGAAAAAAAGATATATATTGATTCCTGTTATATCGGCGCTTTGTTTTTATTCATGTTCGCAAAACAATATAAAAGAAATTGATGAGCAAACACTGAAGGTTTATGTACGGGCGCAAGGTTTATATGCTGAGGGGCGTTTTACCGAGTCTGCTGCGGCGTTAGATTCCGAAAAACGTACCAAAAAATTTGTACCGGCGCTTGTGTTACGCGGAAAGTCGCTGTATTTTTCCGGCGACCATGACGGCGCTTTGGAGGCATTTACTAAGGCGCTCAAACTGCGTCCGGCGCATACAGAAAGTTCGTTATATCTTGCGCGTATATACCGCGAGAGAAATCAGGACAAAAAAGCATTTGCGCTTATCGAAGAAATACTTGCGGGCGACCCGCAGAATGTCCGGGCGCTGCGGCTTGCCGCCGGTCTTGTGGAGGCGGGAAATATCAGCACTGAAAATTCCGCGCTTGGTTTTTTGAACCGCGCTGTGGACTCATCAGGGGAATATTCGCTTGCTCTGCTTGACCGTGCGCGGCTTAATTGGCGCGGCGGACGCACAGAAGAAGCGCTTGCCGATTTGCGTACATCAAAGGCGCTTATTTCTTCGTCAAGCGCTGTCTACAAAACGATAAATGATTTGGAAGGTGTAATTAGAGGAGATACACATGATTAAAAAATTGATATATGTATCGTTTTTGTTTACATTATTTGTTTCGTGCGCAACGGAGGGCATTAGTTCCAAAACCAAAGGCGCGTGGGCATACAACAAAACGCCGGAATGTACGGCGCAACTGGGCAGTATTCAGGTTGATAAAACCGCTTCGTATTCGGTTGAACACGAAATTGCCGTACTGCTGCCGCTCTTATTTCTGGAACATAACATTGTGTTTCCGGCGGACGGGCGGCAGGCGGATTATATCGTTGATGTACACGCATCCGAGCGTGATTGCACTTTTGGCTGGAATGTCCGCAAGTCGCTTTCGTTAGAGGTGTATCTGCGCCGGCAACCGTTACCGGCAAAAAATGCGCGGGAAGCCCCCAATGAGGCACCGGAAGCGGCAAACGAGGCGGCAAACGAGGCGGCAAAACAGGACGAGACAGCCGGGAAACAAGGCGGGATGCCGGAAAAGAAAATTGTTATTACAGCGCCGCCAAAAAATGTAACAGCATTTGAAGTTGTAACGCCGGACGCTGCGGCGCGAATTCGCGCATCGGGCAAGTTTGGTTTTTCGTCTTCAAAAAATTTGGAATATCTTTTGCGCGTATGCGTCAAAGAAGCAGCCGCTCAAATTAGAGACCGGCAAGCTGTGGAACAATAAATGATACATATAAAAGCCATAGTGTTATGCTTTATGTTTTGCGTATCCGCGCAGTGGACGCAGGCGCAGATTTTTAAGTCCGCGATAACTTTTAAGGATGCGGCTTCTCTTGCGGTGTCCGCCTCGCGTGATTTGCAAAACGAAAAGGCGGGGCAGGCAATTAAGCAAAATTCATGGACGCTTGGCAGGCGGGCGTATCTTCCAAAGTTGACATTACAGGCGGCGGAAGACGACAGGCTTTCTGTATATGATTCCGATACATTCTCAAAAAACTTTTCTGTAAATGTTGACCAACTTTTATTTGACGGCGGCAGGCTTATATTTTCGCGGCGGCTTGAAAGAGCGCGGCTGGAACTTTCGGCAAGCGGCATTGAGTCGCTCTCAGGCGATATTGCCGAAAGCGCCGTCAGCGCCTACCGCGATATTCTTATTGCCCGTGAAACGCTGGCGATACGCAAGCGCGGACGCGAAGCGCTTGCCGTCCAGCGGCGCATATTGCAAAAAGAAGTTGAACTGGGACTCGCTCTCCATAGCGACCTTGACGAAGCAGACATAACGCTTGCGGAGGCTCTTGTAGAAATTATGTCGCTGGAAACAGAAACAGCCGAAATGACTTCTCAATTTTTAGATGTAATCGGTTTAGATACATTGCCGGAACTTATAGAAAAAATTGATGTAAGCAGAAAAGCAGTACTGCCCGATGTACAAAAAGCGGCAAGCCTTGCGCTGGAACGAAATCAGGAATTAAAGACGGCGGCGCTGTCTGTAAAGCAAAAAAAAGAAGAAGCGCGTTTTGCCGCTCTTTCGTGGATACCGTCTCTACGGGCAACCGGCAGTTTTTCTACAGGCGGCAGCCGCTACCCGCTTACTAAATATAGTTGGCAGGCGGGGCTTTCCATAGAATTCGCGTCTCCGTACATCAACCTCAATTCGGGCGCAAACTACGGCTACAGCGGTCGAAACGACCGCACGGCGCGGCTTTCTGGCAGCGCCGCTCCGCTTCCCGACCCCGCTTCGTCCCTTACGGCGCGGCAGGCAAAGTCGGCGCTTGTGTATGAACGCGAAAAATACGAGGATGCGTTCCGCAGGCTGCCCCGCCGGGTTGAACTTGCCGCAGACAAATGCCTGTTTGCCGAAAATAAACGGCTCCTTGCGGCGGAGATGGTACGCCTCGCAAGAAATAAACTGGAAGTACTTAAAGTAAAACATCATCTGGGACACATTACTTCGATAGAGTTAATCGAGGCGCAGACTAGTGTAACAGAAAAAGAGATAGCGCTCGTGCAAGCCGCAAGCGCGGTTATGGCGGCGGAGCGCGGCATGGAACGCCTGCTGGATTTACAGCCCGGCGAATTACGCAATTTGTAAAATTATTGTGTATCAAAATTTGATACATAAAATATGGAGGAATTATGTTGTATAGAAAAATATATATTAAAAACGCGGTTATTGCCGCGGCTTTTATGACGGCATTGGGCGGCGTAAGCGCCTGTGTAAACATTAAAAAGAACGAGGCGGCACCGGAAATAAAAAAGATTGCCGCCGCGCCGGCGCAGACAAAAACTATTGTGCCGGAAGTCAACGGATTTGGCACGCTTTCGTATCAGAAAAAATATGATATATCGGCATCTGGGGACGGCGTGCTGGCAAAGTTATATGTACGCGAAGGCGGCTATGTACAGGCAGGCGGGCTTATTGCTCAACTTTCAAACGAGCAGATTGATTTAGCGCTTGAACGCGCAAAAAATGAACTTGCCAGTTCTTCCGCCGCCTATGATTTAGCAAAGGCGGCGTACAACGAAGCGCGGTATACGGCGGAGGCGCGTATACTGAGTTTAGAGAAAGCGGAATTTGAATTGGCGGAGAGTGTTGTTGAGTATCAGGAAAATGAACGCAAACTTTCCGCGCAGTCGGTTTTGTTTGATGCCGGCGGAGTCAGCGAGGAGGCAATTCGCATTGGGAAATTCGCGCTGCAAACGGAAGCGGCGCAACTGGAAATTACCCGCCGCGAACTTGCGATACAGCGCATCGGTTTCCGCGAAAAAGACCTTGTTGATGCCGGGTTTACGGTGCCGGAAGGCAAAACAGAGCGGAATAATGCTTTTATCAATCTGGCAACGCGCCGCGCCGGCGCGGAATTGCGGATGGCGGAAGCGCGTTTTCTTGCGGCGGAAAAAGAGCTGCAGTCCGCCGCGTTTGCCAAAGAGCAGTTGCAAATCAAAGCGCCCGCTTCCGGCACTGCCGCCATGCGTTATGCCGAAGAAGGCGAGCGCCTAAAACGCGAAGACAAAATTATTACGCTTATTGATACAGAATCGCTTTACGCGATAATTCCGGTACAGGAACAGGATGCGCTTCGTGTACGGCAGGGCATGCCGGCTCGTGTAACGCTTGATGGTACAAACGAAACATTTGCCGGTACTGTTGATTTGGTATCGCCTTATGCAGAAAGTCAGTCATTTACTTTTTCGGTGCGGATATTGCTCCCGAACAATGTATTCAAAAATGATACATTTGCCAGACCGGGAATGTTTGCCCGCGCCGTTATAGAAACAGATGAGCCGCGTAATGTACTCGCGCTGGATGCCGCAAGCATAGTCCGGCGCAAAGGAGATGATGCCGGAATCTTTGTTGTAAAGGATAAATATGTATATGAACGCGCAGTACATCTTGGCGCTCAGGTTGACGGCGGCTGGGAAGTAACCGGCGGCATTGCGGCGGGGGAACTTGTTGTACTGCGCCCGGACAGCCGCTTAAAGGATGGTGAATATGTATCACTTGTTAATAATTAAAACCGGCGCTTTTAGCCTGCGCTGTATCATTTTTGTTTTTGGCGGACTTATCGCGTACAGCGGATTGTTTATTTCATGCGGTCTTATTGATTACCGTCCGGTAGAAATAACAACATCGCCGGATAAACCTGATGTCATTCTTGATAATGACACTCCTGAGATATATATCAAATTCAATACGCCGGTAAACCGTATTGACGCGGAAAATATACTCAAGATTACAGGCGGCGGCGCTGCTGTAGAAGGCGATGTCCGCTGGGAAGAGAATACATTGTACTGGACGCCCGCCGCGCCGCTCTCGCCCGGCATCCGGTATATGCTGCTGTTTTCCGGCACCGTGAACGCCCTTGACGGCAGGGATGAGCGCGTTGATATTACAGTTCCATTCTTTGTACTGAATTCTCAAAAAGCGCCGTATCTGGCGGCTTTTAGCCCCGAAGACGGCGCTTTAACGGACAACCACGGACCGGAGGTAAAACTGCGCCTTGTGTTTTCCGAAGAAATGAACCGCAAAAGCGTGGAAGAAAATACAAGCATAGACGGGCAGAAAAATCTTGTATTTACATGGATAGATAACAATACCGTTGATGTATATTCAAAAGATACATACACCGCTTTTGCGCTTTACAAATGGCAGGTAAGCGAAAAAGCGCGGAGTATTTTCGGCGTACCGCTCGCTAAAAAAACCGGCGCTTCGTTTATCGTTGGCAAAGATACAACGCCGCCGCGTGTAAAATATGTGTATGCGGCAAAGTTGTACGAAGTAAACCCCGGTGAATATAAATGGCAGGATATGGGGCTGCTCTCTCAAACCGGACTCGCCAAAGACTGCGCCGTAGGAATACGCTTTACAAAAAATATGGAAGGCGCGGCGGCGCGGAACAGCATTCGTTTTTCGCCGTCTCTGCCCGGACGCGCCGAACAAATAAGCGGCAATACATATATTTACATTCCAGATAAACAGCCGGAACCGGAAGCCGCATACACAATAACTGTAAGCCGTGATGCTGTATGTACATCGGGTATAAAATTGCCGGAAGATTATACATCGCAATTTTGTGTATCAATTCCGTATCTTTCGATGCTCTCTCTTGAACTGCGAAGCGGCGCGTCCGAAACTGTTATATCTCAGGATGATATACAAAACGGCGCGGCGTATCAGATAGCCGCCCGCGCCGGAATGGATTTTCAGATTGTTATCAACTGGTCGGAGATGTGGACAGAGGGCGCAAAAATAAACGCGGCGGCGTCTGTAAATTTGCAGCCTGTATTTCCGGCTGGTCTTGCGTCTGTTTCTCTTGTCCGCGCAAAGTGGCGTACTCAGGACAAACTCGAATTGATATGGAGCGGCATGGAAAGCGCCGCGCCCGGTACGCAAAAGTTTTACAAACTTTCTGTCTCAGGCGGCGGCAGCGGCATAGCAAACGGCGCAGGGTCGTACCTCAAGGATACGATGGTCTTCTATATAGAAGTTATTTAGTAGTGGGTAGTGAGTAGTGAGTAGTGAGTAGTGAGTAGTGAGTAGTGGGTAGTGAATAGTGAGTAGTGAATAGTAAGGAGATATATATGTACAAAAAGATGATATATATGAATACGGCATATTTTGCTTGTCTATTCATATTAATTTTGCCGGTATTTTGCGGCGGTTGTGATTTGCTGCGCGATGAGGCGTTTGAGGTAAGCGGCTGGTCGCCGGGGGAGGGGGTTCACGGGGCGGATGCGCCCATTAGCCTTTCCTTTACCGGCACACCAGACCGGCTCTCGGTTGAGCGCTCGTTTTCTCTCAACTCTGATGACGGCGGCATCCGGGGCGCTTTTGCCTGGGAAGGCAGTACACTGCGGTTTTTGCCCGCCGCGCCCCTCGAAAATGGGCAAAACTACAGAATTTCGGTTTCCACAAATGCCAAAGACAAAGACAATGTATCGCTCGAAAAGAAATTTGAAGGCGCTTGGACAACGCGCCCCGGCGAAGAAAGACCGCGCTTCCTGGGCTCGGTGCCCGAAGACGGCGGGCGTACTGCCGGCGCTCTTTCTCCTGTGGAAATTATGTTTTCGGCTGCGCCCTCCGCGCTTGCCTGTAAAAACGGCATTACAATAAATCCGGCAGTTGCCGGGCATTGGTCGGTTTTGGAAAACAAGGCATCATTCACTCCGGCGGAAAATTGGCAGAAGGGGCAGACATACAAAGTAACAATAGCAAAAGATATTGCCGCGCCTAACGGAAAAACATTGGGCTATGAATGTCATTTTTCGTTTTATGTAAATACTGACGCAACACCGCCGCGAATAACTGGTGTCTACGCTCTCGATACACAAGGCGCAAAGGCATATAAACTTTCGCGCTGCCAAACAGAAAATAAAAATCCTGAGAATCCTGTTTTGGAAAACGAAAATTGGGAAAGCAATTACAGCCTCCGTTTTGAATTTTCAGAAAAAATAGAACTTGCCCGCTTTAAGTCTCATATAACGATAGAGCCTCAGGTAAGATACGCCATAGCCGAAAACGCGCTGTTTTCTAATTTCTTTACGCTTACATTTTTAGAAAAGCCGAAATACGGCGCTCGTTATGCTTGTACAATAAATGAAGGGCTGCGGGACGCATCCGGCAATCAGGATAAAGAAGTGTATCTCTACAGAATATATGTAAATGGAGTACATTCAAAACCGCCGCGTTTTGCGGGCTTTCGTATGCCGGAAACGCCGCTGTCAGGCGGCGCTGATACTACAATACTCGCATATATAGCAAATGATTTGCAGAATCCCGGCGAACAAAAAAGTTATCCATACAATTTTAATATATCAGGCGAGGATGGCAAGTATAAATTTACCTCTCAGTGTGATACATGGATAGAACTTTATTTTGATACGGCAGATGGCGCGGACATTGATTTGATTTCTGTGCGTGAATTATTTAGGCTGGATTGTACCAACAACTGCATTACATTTTCTCCTCAGTCCGTCCGCGCATCAGCGTTCACCTGGGCGGACAAGGCTGACATGCTCATCAATTATCAGCGTGTAGAAGTAAAAGGGAAACTACAAAACATTAACCGGCAGGGCTTGGTAACATTTTATATTGGCGCGGGGCTGCGCGACTCGCTCGGCAATATAAACGATAACATTCAACGGATTGAGTTATACAAATGAAAAATTTAATTGCCTTGTGCGTACAAAGACCTGTAACGGTTGTGATGGCGCTTGCGGCGCTTGTTCTTGCGGCGGCTATTGCGGCGGCGAACCTGCCGCTGGAATTGCTGCCCGCGCTGGAGAGCGCTCAACTGACGGTGGAAACAGTCTATCCGGGGCTTGGGGCGCGTGATGTACGGACGGCGCTTACCGCGCCTGTGGAGGATGCGCTCTCTGCCGTCAAGGGGCTTGCGCGTATGCGGAGCGTCTCGCGGGACGGCGCATCGCTGGTAACGCTGGACTTTCGCTGGGGCACTCAGGCGGCGCGGGCGCAGGCGCTTGTGCGCGAAGCGGTTGACGGCATTTATCCCAGCCTGCCGCAGGGGGCGGCAAAACCGCTCGTGCGGACGGCGGATAGTGTAAATCAGGCGCATATAATTATTGCCGTAACGGCGCGGGACGCCGGCGGCTCCACGCCGGAGATGCGGGCTTTTGAACGCGATTTTGCCGAATACGAAATGCGGACGCGCCTGCGGCGCATACCCGGTGTCGGCTCTGTAATTTTGTCCGGCGGCGGACGGCGCGAGGTCAAGGTAGCGGTTGACATTGAGCGGGCGCGGGGGCGCGGTCTCGATGTGAACGCGATGGCTTCTATGCTGAGCGCCGAAACTGCCGACATTCCCGCAGGCAGCGCAAAGGAAGACGGGCGCGAAATAATTGTTGTTAGTTCCGGCAAGCCTAAGTCGGCAGACGAAATTGCGCGGCTCAATTTTGCTTCCGAAAACGGACCATTTACGCTGAGCGATGTCGCGTCTGTAACGATGAGCGCCGCAAAACCGCTGAGCGTTTGGGCATTTAACGGCAGACAGAGTACGGCGCTGGAAGTATGGCGGCAGCCGGGAAGCGACCCTGTAAAACTTTCGGCGGAAGTCCGCCGCGCCGTGATGGACGCCGCAGCGGCGTTTGAGCGCGATGTTGATGTACAAATTGTTTATGACGGCGCTCCGGCTATTGTGGAAAATTTACGCTCGCTTATTATTTCCGCCGCAATAGGCGCGGCTTGTGTCTTGTTTTTGTTATATATCTTTCTACGTAACATCCGCGTAAGCATACTTTCCGCGCTGTCGATTCCGGTTTCGGCGGCGGCATCTCTTACGGCGTTAATTGCCGGCGGACGCAGCCTTAACGGAATGAGCCTTTCCGGGCTTGCGCTGGGCATTGGTCTTGTTTCCGATACGGCAGTCGTCATTCTTGACGCGCTAAGGCGGGCATTTGAAAAAAACAAAGAAACAGCCGGCAGCGCTTGTGTATCAGATTCTGATACACAAGATAATGTATCAAAATTGTATATACAGAAAAAAATAACAAATGCGGCGGCGGCGCTTTCCGGCTCAAGTTTTGGCGGGACTGCCACTACGGTAATTGTATTTGTACCTGTACTATTTTTGCCCGGTCCGCTCGGCGCTCTTTTTGGCGACCTTGCGCTAAGCCTTGTAGCGTCCGTAACCGCCGGCTGGCTTTACGCGCAGTTGGCGCTGCCTTCTTTGTTTGCGCTGCTTCGGCTGCCGGACGGCGGGCGTATTATGCGTTCCGCTGCCGGACGGCGTACAAGTCCGCTCTTTTTTGTTGACGCGCTTTACGCGAGGATGCTTGCGCGGGCGCTCAAAAATCCGGGGAAGGTGCTTTTGGCGGCGGCGGCTTTTAGCGCGATGGGGGCGGCGTTGCTTGCGCTGCGTCCGGTAACATTCCGCGCCGAGGACGGCATCAGCGAATTGGAAGCGCGGGTTATGTACGCGGCGGGGACTCCGCCGGCGCGTATAGGGGAAGAATCGGAACGCTTACAGCAGGCATTGCTGGAACTTCCGGTTGTAGAAAATGTCATTGCCCGCGCCGGGGCGGAAGCCGAGGATGCCGGACGCCGCGCCGAATTCGGTTATGCGCCCGAAGAATTGCGCATCCTTTGCGTACTCAAAAAAGGCGCGGCGGCAAATGTATCAAAAGAAATGATACAGGAAATGTTACACAAAGAAACGGCAGCCGGAATTATGAGTGAAGAAATAAGCGTTAGCACTCCGTCTGATGCCGCGCAAAAGGCGCTGGGGCTTTTGTCCGGCAGAAGGCTTGCGGTAAAGGCGGACGAGCCGGAGGCGGCGCGGGAACGCGCTGCGGCTTTTGCCGCCGAATTGCGCGCAAAGGCATCCGGCTTTTTGCGGGACGATGTTTTGACGGCGGATAACAGCCGCGAAGAAATACGGATAATTCCACGGCGCGAAGCCGCCGCCGCGCTCAACCTTTCGTCAACACGGATAGCGGAAGCCTCCGGGTATATAAGCGAAGGCATTATAACGGGAGAAATGGAAATTGACGGACGCCCTGTGGATATACATCTTGCCGGAAAACGCAATTCAGAGCCGCCAGAATTGAATGCAATTTCCTCGCAGACACTTACCGCGCTGCCGGTTTTTGCCGGTAACGGCGGGAAGTCTGTCCGGCTTGGTACTGTTGCCCGCATAGAGCGCGGACGCGCCCCGCGTTCGCTTGCCCGCCTCGACCGCAGTGATGTACTTTTTATTACACCGCAGGCAAAGAGCGGCATGGAAAAGCAACTATCCGCCGTTATTCATCAATTGTTAAATGATACGCAGGATGTTAAAGATGAAAATGAATCGGTTTTTAAGCGTTACAGTACGGCGCTCATCTTAACGGTTATACTTGTACTCATTCTTTTATACATGACGATGGCGGCTCAGTTTGAGTCATTTTTGCTGCCGCTTATATTCATGCTGAGTATTGTATTTTCGCTGGCGGGTGCCGGACCGGCGCTTACTCTTGCGGGACGCCCGCTGGACAGCGGCGCGGTGCTGGCGCTTGTTGTACTCTTCGGGCTTGTCGTAAACAACGGCATTGTGCTGTACGAAACCGCCGAACAGAAACTCAAAGATGGTTTCAATATTGTAAAGGCGGTTTCTACCGGCGCAAAAGAGCGCTTTCGTCCCGTGCTGATAACCACGCTTACAACGGCTATTGCGCTGCTTCCGCTTGCGTTCAACCCCGCCGCCCGTTCACAGCAGGGAATGGCGTTTGCGATGCTTGGCGGCGTACTCACCGGAACGGCGCTCACTCTGTTCGCCATGCCGCCTGTGTTCATCTGGTACTTTAGGAGGACTGCATGAAAAATGAACGCGGCTTGCTGCGCCGTCCTGTAACTGCGCTCTGCTTATGTATTTCGCTTTCAATCATTTCGATATTTATCATCGTGTTGAATATGGGCGCGGAGGGCGCGGACAATTCCAATGTATGGTCGGTTACGATAAAGCATTATGGAATTGACGCGAAGGAGATGGAACGCACGGTCGCTATTCCGCTGGAAGACGCGCTGTCTTCTATTGAGAATATCAAAAGTTTGACAACATCAAGCGAGAACGGCAGCGTCCGCGCATATATCATTTTTAATACATCGTTTAATGCATCGTTTAATACATCAATGGGATTTTTCAAAAAGAAGGATGAAGGAGCGCGGCGCGGTTTGATTGTCGAGGCGGCGCAGCGTGTATACGAAACGCTGCCGCAGTCGGCGCAGCGTCCCGAAATTGCCGGCGCGGACGAGGCGCGTGTTCCGGTGTGGACAGCCGCCGTTTTTGCCGAAGGGGAAGCCGGCGGGGAGGTAAAAACAAACGCCGCGCTAAATACGGCATTGGAAAAAACGGTAAAGCCCGCGTTTCTGGCATTGGACGGTGTTGCCTGTGTGGAACTTTCCGGCGCGGGTGTTTCGGAAATAATTGTGGCGTTAAATGAACGCGCCCTGGGCGCGGGTATTTCGCCGTTTGCCGTAGCGCAGGCGCTTGCCGCCAATGACGCGCTCATTCCCGCCGGGTATGTTAAAGAGGACGGCAGGGAAATCCGCGTACTTGTTGACGGACGCTATGACGGCATTGCCGCTCTGGAAGATGCCTACATTACAGTCAACACCGCCGCCGGTGCCGTAGCAGCCGGCGCGGACGCGGACGGCAGTCGTGTTTTCCGGCTTGGCGATATATGTTCGGTTAGCGAGCATGAGCGCGAGCCGGACATCCGCTCCCGTTTGAACGGCAGGAAGGCGGCGCTTATTTCCGTGATACCCGCCGGAGATTGCGATACCGGCAAACTTTCGAGCCTTATAGCCAAAGAAATCCGCAAGGCTGATTATGCCGGGCTTAAATGGACGGTACTTTCCGACAGAGGGGCGGAGGAGGCGCGGAGTTTCCGGTCGGTGTGCGCCGCCGCATTGCAAGGGGCTGCCGCCGTTGCTATTTTGTCATTTTTGCTCACACGCAAACGGAAGTCCGGCGGCGGCTTTCGCGAGGCGGCGGTAGTGGCGGTCTTTATTCCATTTATCTGTCTGCTTTCCGCCGCCGTTCTGTCCGCCCTCGGCATCCGCCTGTCGAAGATAGCCCTTGCCGGCATTTCTTCGGGCTTAGGCGCGGCTATAGATGCCTGCCTTCTTTGCGCCGATGGCTTGGCGGGCGGGAAAGAGCCATCGCTTGCTCTTTCCCGTTTGCGCGGCGAACTTGTCTCAGGCTCCGTTACCACCGCCGCCGCCCTGCTTCCGCTGGGCATGCTCCCCTTTGCCGGTGCCGGCATAACCACCCTCGCCGCCGCCACCGCCGCCGTTACCCTCACGGCACTGCCCTGCGCTCTGGTACTGTTGCCGCCTTTGATAGTGAACAGTGAACAGGGGACAGTGAACAGTATCAGTTCAGGAAGCAAAACAAGTACTAGCGCAGAAAGCATCGTTAGTACTGATATAGCCGACAAAAATCTGTCCACTGTCCACTGCCCACTGTCCACTGCTAAAAAACTGTCCACTGCCAAGCGCCGGCTGCTCCGTTTGTTTGCCCGGTTGATATATGTTTCGTATCATCATCCGGCATACATTATTCTGGCGGCGCTTGTTATTACGGCGGGGGGTGTACTGGGGCTTGCGCTTGCTGGGACTGATACCGGTTATGATGTATCAGAAAATTCGGTATACGCGCATATTGAATTTGAGGGCGGCACGCTTTCATCGGAGATAGACGGACGACTAGCAAAATGGGCTGAGGAAATTCTGCGCGGCAAAGGCATTGTCAATGTGCAGTCGGGGGCGCGTACCGGTTCGGCATCCGCGTTGATTACTTTCTCTCCAAAGTTGACAAGCGCGGAAGAAGTACGCGCCCTTGCCCGTTCCATCGAGCCGGACGGCGGATTTGTGTACATATCTGAGGGCGCGGCAAATGACCGGAACTGGACTATCAGTATCTCCGGGGATGAAACAGAAAAATGCAAACAATACGCAAAGGAATTTGCTAGTATATGCGCCGGAATTCCGCTTGTTAAAGAGACGGTTCTCAATTTTAAGGAGGGCGGAAAGCGCCTTACCTTTACGCCGAACCGCGCTTTAATAGCGCAAATGAACAGCGGAAATAACGGCGGCAAAGAGGCGGCGCTGACTTATGTATCAATTTCTGATACATTACGCCGCGCCGTACATGGTCCCGTTGCTTACAAACGGCAGACAACATTACAAGGAGGAAACAAAAATGAGAGTGTATTAGAAAACCGGACATTTGAAACGGATGTGCGCGTTAAAAGCGGAGACTCCGAAGAGATGTGGAAAAAAGATGTGGAAAATTTGCCGCTGGGAGGCGGTGTGCGGCTTTCCGGCGTAACGCAAAAAACCGAAGAAACAGACGGCGCGTCTGTCCGGCGGCAAGACCGCAGGCGTCATGCGGGCATAACCATAAGGACAAAGCCTGTAGATGCCAGAAAGGTACGCGATGTAGTTATGCGGCAATTAAACAAGGTTGAATTGCCGCCGGGTTATTATGCGGAATTTGACCGGGACGCAATAGAAGCGGCGCGGTCGCTTTCCAAAACGGTGTTTTATTTTTTGCTGGCGCTCGTTATTTGTTACATGATTATCGCGGCGGCAAATGAATCGTTTACGCTGCCTTTTATCGTGCTGGCTGTTGTTCCGCCATCGGCGGCATTCAGCGCCATTATGCTTGTTTTGCTGCGCTTCCGCCTCGACCCGGCTGCCGCCTGCGGCTTTGTCGCCGTATGCGGCATCGCCGTAAATGCCGCTGTTATTAGTACAGCGGCATTAGCAGACGCGGCTGCGGCTGCTAACGCAGCCGTAACATCAGGCAGGAAAGACATTGGTGTATCATATTTTTATACACATCTACGTAAGCGGCTTGGTGTGCTTACCGCTGCGGCATTGACTACCGTAGTTTCGGCGCTGCCATTTCTGTTCCTGCGGGAAGGCGCGAATGCGCTTGTCCGCACACTTGCCATAATTACAGCGGCGGGTGTAAGCGCTTCCGCGTTATTTTCCGTTTCACTTGTTCCGGCATTGGTCAGACTATGTTTATGTAAAAACAAAATACAAATGTAAATTTTTTGAAA
>JAIROZ010000086.1 GCA_031257255.1 Spirochaetaceae bacterium
CGGACGAGGTTGCCTTTGGCAAGCCCGCCCATCGCGGGGTTGCACGAAAGCGCCCCGATGCGGTCGGGGTTTTGAGTGATAAGGCAGGTTTTCAGCCCCAAACGGGCGCAGGCAAGAGATGCCTCTATTCCCGCGTGCCCGCCTCCAATCACAATGCAGTCAAAGTCAGTCATTGAAGTACTATTTTATGATAGCGCCTTGTAAAAGAGCCATACCCGCTGTTGCCATTATTAGTGCCATTATTAGTAGTTCCCTTACTTGTCTCTTAAAATAATTTGTTATGCTTTTTCGCGGAGTTGTGATATAATGTCCTTATACAAGGAGAGTTTGAAATGAAAAAGCAAAATGAATTCAAATTATGCGCGGTCAGTTCGATTTTAGCGTTAGCCGCCTTTAGCATTGCGATTTTTGTAACAGCCTGCGGCACGGATTTTAGCAAGCAGCCCGGCACTGGTACCGAAACGGGCACCGGTACCGATACCGGTACCGGCGCTGATACTGAGCCTGAGACGGGAACCAAAGAAGGCTTTACCGGCACATGGACGCCGGCAAGGACTATGCCATTTGACAGCGATGACACCGTTTACGGCATCGCTTACGGCGCATCTAATGGTTCCGGTTTGTTTGTCGCGGTAGGGCAAAATTTTGTTAATTATGTTAAAACAGGCAAAATAGCATGGTCGGCAAACGCCACAGACTGGACGGAGGCAAACGCCGGGGCATTCGGAGGCAGCGTTTGCCGCGCCGTTGCATACGGTACGCCTAGCGGTTCCGGTTTGTTTGTTGCCGTAGGAGATAACGGTAAAATAGCGTGGTCGGCAGACGGGAAAGGCTGGACGGCGGTAAGCGGCAGTACATTCGGCGGCAGTAAAATCAATGCCATTGCTTACGGCACTCCTAACGGCGCGGGTAAATTTGTCGCCGCCGGTTACGAAGGCAAAATAGCGTGGTCAACAGACGGAAAAAACTGGACTGCGGCGGCAGCCGTCGAAGGCTTTAACGGCGTAAATGACAGTATCAACGGTATCGCTTTTGGAGGCGGCAGGTTTGTTCTGGCAGGCAGCAAAAATAATAACTCAATGGGCAAAATGGCGTGGTCTACAGACGGCGTAACATGGCATCCGGTGCAGGACAATCCTTGCGGTCAAGACCCCATTTTAGCCGTTGCCTATGGCGGCTCGCCCGGCAGGTTTGTCATTACCAGCGAAAGTCGTAAAATTTGCTATTCCCCGAATGGCGAATCCTGGGCAACAGTATCAAAAACCCCGTTTGGTGACGGCAGCCAGAGTTGCTACATAGAAGCCATTGCTTACGGCACCGCCGCTAACGGCGCGGGCAGATTCATAGCGGCTGGTGTTTACGGCAAAATAGGCTATTCGGATGATAATGCCGAAAGTTGGCAGGCGCTAACCGGCAGTTCATTCAGCGCCAATTTGGAAAAAAACATTTATGGAAGCGATGCCGTATATGCCATCGCCTACGCCGGCACCCCACAAAGCGCGATAAAATTTGTACTCGGCGGCTACGGCAAAATCGAATGTTACCGGTAAAAACCGCGCCACAAAAAAATGTCCATAAAGCCGGATGCTTTATGGACATTTTTCAGATAACGGTGTTCTTCAATTTATTGACTAATCTGTACTTTCCGCTTCGGCGGCGGCAGGCGCGGCTTCTGTTACGGCTTCCGGCGTCTGTTCGGCGTTCTCTGTTTCTTCCGGTCTATGCCGTTCATGGCGCTTTTTGTCTCTCAGGGGAGCCTCCTCGTGTTTTACTTCCATTGCGGCGACAGTTACATTGATTTCTGCCTGCGCCGCGCCGTAAAGTTTTACAGTGAGTTTGTACTTGCCCACATTTTTAATGCCGTTGCCGGGCACCTCGATTTTTTTGCGTTCAATATGAAAGCCTTGTTTTTCGAGTTCATCGGCAATGGTAAGGCTTGTTACAGCCCCGTATAGTTTGCCGCCCGCGCCTGCCGGCATTGTAAGCGTAAGTTCCAGCGCTTCAAGCCGCGCCTTTACCGCGCCGGCATCCTCGCGTTTTTGTTCCTTGCGTTTTTCGATTTCGTCCCGCCGCGCCTCAAACAGAGCGACAGTCGCCGGATTGTAGGGGACGGCAATGTTACGCGGGTAAAGAAAATTGCGGGCAAAACCCTTGGCAACCTGCTTAACATCGCCTTCTTCGCCCAATGTAGCGAGGTCTTTGTTCAGTATAATTTTTACTACAGCCATAATAACCTCCTAGTTAGCCACAAAGGGCAGAAGCGCAAGTATACGGGCGCGTTTTATAGCCTCGGCAAGCGCCCGCTGATGTTTCGCGCAGGTGCCTGTAATCCGGCGGGGTAGTATCTTTCCCCGTTCGGTAATAAAGCGCCGCAAGGTGTCCGGGTCTTTGTAATCAATCTTGAGTTTTTGATTGCAAAAACGGCATACCTTCTTTTTTAGGTAGAACTTTCCGCTCTTGTCGGCGTCATTCGCGCCGCGCCTGCCCATATTACGGGGCGCTCTCTCATCGCTGTCCCGGTCTTCTCTTTCGCGCCCGGAACGCTCTGTCATAATTATTCTTTCGTCTGACATAATAAGTAACTCCTTGTAAAAAAATTAAAACGGCACATCATCGGCAAAGTCATCGGATGGAATATCCTCGCCCCCTACAGCGCCGCCGCCGCCTTCAGAATGACCGCTCCCGCCGTAGGAACCGCCGCCTCCGTGGGAAGCGCCTGTTCCGCCGCCATAGCCGCCTCTGCTGCCGTACCCGCTTCCATAGGAAGCGCCTCCATAGGAGGTACCGCCTCCATAGGAAGCGCCGCCGCCTGAATGACCGCCGCTATAAGCGCCGGGTGCGCTGCCGCCTGCTGCGCCGCCTTCTCCATAAGAACTGCCGCCGAAGGAACCGCCGCCTATGGAAGCGCCTCCGGGGGCTCCCGGACCTCCGCCTAAAAGTTGAAGGTTGTTGACGGAGACCACGACCCGTGAACGGTTTTGCCCGTCCTGCTGCCAGCGGTCTTGGCGCAATTCGCCGTCTATGCCCACTTGCTTTCCTTTAACGAGGTAGCGATTGAGGGAATCCGCTTGCTTGCCCCAAAGAACGATGTCAAAATAATTGGGCTCATCTACCCAGTTATCGCCTTCTTTTTTGCGGCGGTTTACGGCAATGGAAAAATTGCAGACAGCCTGCCCGGACGGGAGAATCTTGTATTCGGCATCCCGTGTAAGGCGTCCTATCAGCACTACATGATTTAGATCCATCATCACTTCCTCCTTTCCGGCGTTACAATTAGATAGCGGATAAGGTTGGCGTTCAGTTTGAACGCTTTGTCGAGCGTTGTAACAGCCTGCGGTTCCGCATTTATTGTAAATAGTACATATTTACCGCGCCGGCGTTTGTCTATTTCGTAGGCAAAGTCGCGGTCGCCCATTTCGTCGGTTTTTTCAACCTGAACGCTTGCGGCGCTTAAATCGGCGAGAAGTTTTTCCCGCCCGGCTTTGTGCTGGTCTTCTTCTATAGGAAAGACAGCAACCAGTTCGTATTGACGCATTGTTTCCTCCTCATGGTCAATTTGGCCCGCTCAAAAACATCGCGTTTTTCCCGCGGGCAAGGAGCGCCGGATTTTCTCCGGCTGTTTATACTATGAACGAATATGGAAAAATGCGCAAGGGAGGCTGGGTTTACCGTGTTATTCTCCGTATGCGGTAGCTGTGGGAATCCGCTACATACAGGTAATTCCCGTAAACCGCTACACCGGTTGGATAGTTAAACCGCGCATCCATTCCTGCCTCTTAGCATAGTTTTATTTCTTGCGCTCCCTAAATGCTCTTGCCCTGGGCAAGGAGATAACGGTACTCACTATTGCGCCAATTTGCCATCGCTGTCTATTACCCAGCCCGACTGCGTTACCGCGAACCTATTGTAATTACCCGCGAGGTACG
>JAIROZ010000156.1 GCA_031257255.1 Spirochaetaceae bacterium
GCAAGGTTTTCTATCGCCATGCTGGGATTTTCCACGCCGTACGCGTACAACTTGGGGTCGGTAATTTGCAGGTAGATAACTGAGTCTATCATCATCGTAACATTGTCTTTGGTGATGACGGGCTGAGGGGCAAAGTCGGCGACTCGTTCCTTTAGCGACACCCGTTTGGCAATGCGGTCGATGAACGGAATTTTGACATGCAGCCCCGTGTGCCAGGTGGTAAAATAACTGCCTAGCCGCTCAAGGACATAAGCGTTGGACTGGGATACAATGCGTATATTCGCCGCGATAACAACAAGGATAAACGCGAGAATAGCCAAAAATACATAATACATAATTTTTCTCCTATAAACTGAATGGAACTCCCGTAAAATCTGAATTCAACGGGAGATTGCGCTGTTAAAATTGAGTAACACAGATTCAGGCGCCGGGCGGAATCGAACCGTCGCATAATGGTTTTGCAGACCACTCCCTTACCGCTTGGGTACGGCGCCGCTGCGGAGTATGCCCCGCACAATTTACAATAGCCCGAACACGGAATTTTGGTCAAGTGGGCAGAAGCGGCGGCATAAACAAACACGCTGCATCATTGGAGTTGTCCGGTAACCCGGGCAACTCTATTTAATAAGCACGGCGCGGACAGGCGCTCCGTCCGCTCCTTTTATTTTTATGGGGAATGCCGAAAGCACATAATCGCCGTCCTCAACGCCGTCAAGGATTACATTTTCCACAATGCCGATTTCCGCGCCGAGCAGAATATGGTGAATCTCTTTTTCGTTATTATGAGGGGCAACGCTCCAAGCATCGGTAACGATAGTCTTTATGCCTGCCGCTACAAGGTAATCCGCCGCCTCTTTGCTAAAATAACTTTTGCCGCCCGAATGAAGAACTATGCGTTCTGTGCCGTCAATGCGTCCTTGCAGGTCTTTTTTGGCAATAAGCGCATTTTGCGGCACTGTAATAACCCGCGCCGGACCATAAAAGCGGTCGAGCGGCATCTGCTCAATGTTTTTTACAGATGAGCCGGGCAAAAAATGGGACTGCGCATCCGCATGCGTCCCCAAATGTGTGGTAAAAACATACCTGCTAACGGTGTAGGCATCGCCTTTGTTTACATCGGAAATACGCTCGATTTCCGGCACCGGTGTTCCGGGATAAAGCGGCGCTTCCTGCGCATTGCGTGTAATATCAATAATCTTCATAAAATCTCCTATTGCAATATCCGCCGATTATATACTTCTAATTAACCTTTTACCAGCAGAGCCGCCGCCTTAATGTGGTCGTCAAAAGTGCGGGAAAAATAATGTTTGCCGGCGCGGGTATCGACAAGGCGGAAAAAAAGAAAGGGACTGGAACGCGGATAGAACGCCGCCTTTAACGCCGGAATGCCCGGACTGCATATAGGACCGGGAGGAAGCCCCGCATTGTAATATGTATTATATGGATTTTCGATTTTGGTATCGGAGTCCCATATACGCCGGGGATGAGGGCGTCCCTGAATTTCGGTAATGATGTACTCCACAGTTGCGCAGGACTCAAGGCGCATCCCAATGTCAAGGCGGTTAAGAAAAACACCGGCAATTAACGGCGCTTCGTCCGCATCCCGGTACTCTCTCTCGACCATAGAGGCAAGAGTTATCTTCCGGTACAATTCTTCTGGAGTAAGCGCGGCATAATCAATTTCTGCTTCCTTCAGTTTCTTAAAAAAAGTGTCCGCCATAAACATAACCGCCTTTTCCGCCGGGTAAACCGGCGGTACAAAGTATGTGTCCGGGAAAAGATAGCCTTCCAGCGAATTTACCGCCGCCCCCTTTTGCGGGGAATTTAACCGGAGATTCACGGGAATTTTGTACAGGTCAAGGAGAGCCGCGCTGCGGGCGGCATCAATAAAATCGTTTGCGGAACAGACGCCCGCTTCTTCCCATATAGCCGCCGTTTTTTTTATTGTGCTTCCCTCCGGTATTGTAACCGAAATGAAGATCTGCTCTCCGCGTACAAGTAAGGCATATATTGAGGATGCCGGAAGCGGCATTTCTATGCGGTATACGCCCGCTTTGATGAATTCATTTTGAATACGGCAAAGCACCTGCCAAAATAAAGCGCTTTTTATTATGCCCGCCGAGGCAAGCCGCGCCCCGACAGACGCGGCGCTTTCGCCCCTTCGTACCTCTACAACAGCACCGCCGATGCTGTCGGTATTTACGCCGTCCGCATCACGGGGCGGGGCAGACGGCGCGGCATTTAAAAAAATAGCCGTTGCCAGACATCCTGTTCCGGCAATCAGCAGCGCAAGAAACAGCGAGATAATTAGCGCCGCAACGGACGAAAATTTCTTTTTGGTTTTGGTTTCAGTTTTTGCTTTATGCTTCATTTTTATCTTCCATAATTTTGCGGCATTTATTTATGTATCCGGCGCTGCGCATCTCTCCGCTGCCCGCGCCGGGACAGTCCGCTGTAGCCGCCTCCCAAATTTCGCGGGATACAAGCATAGATTGCCAAAAAGGATAAGTTCGGCATTGCAGCGGACGAACCTGATATACACCGCATCCGCCGGATGACCACATTATGCAATCTCCATTAGACTTTTCCTTTAGCGAGAGGTTTGCCCCGCCGCCTTCCATGCCGCCAACTACACGGCAGTATAGCGCGGTAAATTGCGCTACCGTAACGGAAAGATACGCCGCCATTTCCTGCGCCTCGTCCCCGCTTACAAAGACAAATCCGCTTTCTCCTCTGCAGCAAGCCGAACACCGCTTACAGGTAAACTTCAATCCATCCTTATACCAGGGAGCAGACATAACTTTAGTATACCCGCCTGCTCCAAAAAAGAGGAGACCTGCGTTGCCTTAAAAAAAATCCAAACGCAATTTATACTGGCTTATATGTTTTTGACTTTGCGCTATAGCATTGCCGCGCTTTCTGTTTTTTCAAGATTGAGGGAAACGCCGTTAATTGCCGCCTTTGAAAATCTGCTTGATGCCGGCGCTAAAGCCGCACAACCGCAACTTGACGCGGCATGGGCAAAATTCACTATGAACCTTGCCGAATCCGGGTCGCCTTCATTTTACACGGCTATTTACGAATTTGTCCGGCGCGATGAAAACCCTTGGACGCTTGCCGCCGAACGGGGGGAAAAAAGCGCCCTGCTTGATGCCCTTGCCGAAGGCGACTTGCAAACGCTAAAAAATGCCGCCTGTTTTGATTTTTCGCGCTTGCGGTCGCTTGGCGCTGAGCGTTTAAGCGCGGAATACGGGCTGGTTCAGCCTAAAAAACAATATCCGCCGGATGATTTTTCCATATCCCGTCTGTCTCTGGATATAAGGCAAAACGGCGCGGGCATTTTTTCCAATAACACGATGTTCCGCTGGGATGGCGCTTCCGGCGCTCTTGTTCCGGCTTTTGCCGCCGACCCTGTGCGTTTTTCGGATTTATCGGGCTATACGGACGAACGCGGCATAGTGCTGGAAAATACACTCCGTTTTTTGAAGGGACGGGAAAACGGCGCTTACCCCGCTAACAATCTGCTGCTATATGGCGACCGGGGGACGGGAAAGTCTGCGGCGGTAAAGGCGGTATGCAACGAACTTGCGGACAAGGGGCTGCGGCTTGTCGAGGTAAAAAAAGAGGATTTTAAGGAACTGCCGTCCATTACCGAAGCGCTTAGGCGGCGCGGCTTGTTTTTTATTTTGTTTATTGACGACCTTTCTTTTGAAAAACAAGACGATTCTTTTACTATGCTAAAAGCGCTTCTGGAAGGGGGCGTGGAACGCAGACCGGCAAATGTCGTAGTGTACGCCACGAGCAACCGCCGTCATTTTGTAAAAGAGAATTTTGCGGAACGCCCGGCGGGCGCGGGCGATGTGCGCGCCTTTGACACGATGCAGGAACAACTATCGCTTTCCGACCGTTTTGGGCTTACCGTCATCTTTACATCGCCAAATCAGGATGACTATCTTGAAATAGCCGAATTCCTTGCGCGAAAACGCGGGATGCTTGCGCAGGCTGCGGTAAGCGCGGAAGAAAAGGCAAAATTGAATGAATTTCGCGGGAATGCTCTAAAATGGGAACGCTGGTTTAACGGGCGCTCGCCGCGGACTGCCTGCCAGTTTGTTGACTGGTGTACAAACGGCGGGCTTTTCCCGTGGGACTAACATGACCGCGCCGTTAAGCGCCGCGCCTTTTGTCGCGGCAGCCGAAGCCGCTTTTGCCGTAATATGGAAGCCGCGCAATATGCACACCGCCCCGTTAAAGCCGGATGATAAGTCAACGCTGCTCCACTGGTGCGCCGCGCATTTCCCGGAAGTGCTTACAGTGCGCGGCAGAAAACCGGTGGAAGGCGGCGCGGTTCACCGCCTCGATTTTGCCACAGAAGGCTTGGTGCTTTTTGCCCGCTCTCAAACCGCGCTCAATCATTTTTATATGGAACAAGAGGCAGGACGCTTTGTAAAAGAATACCTTGCTATTACCGGCGCAAGAAAAACAAACCCCAAGGCAGGCTTCCCGCCGCTTTCAACGGAAGTGCCTTCCTGCTTGGAAGAAAAAGGCGTTCCGTTTTTTATAGAAAGCGCGTTCCGTCCTTATGGTAAAGGCGCAAGAACCGTGCGCCCCATCCCCGTACTGCCGGACAGCGCGGCATCCGCCGCCGTCCGCATCTACCAAACTGAAGTTTTAGCGATAAAACCTCAAAATACCTCGCAGGACAATAACAACAAACGCCTTTGCTGGCGCATAAGACTTAGGCGCGGCTTCCGTCATCAGATACGCTGCCATCTTGCATGGCTTGGCTTTCCAATAGAAGGAGATGCCCTCTACGGCGAAAGCGAGACGCCGGACTTAGGACTTTCTTCGGTATGCCTCCGTTTCCGGCATCCATCAAACGGTAAACTGATAGAAGTCGCGGGGACAAAGCAGAAGGCTTGATAGAACCGCGCCGTTCAGATTAGTATTAGAAGGTAAGTCAAAAAGAAATGGAGCATACTTTGACATATAGTAAGCCGAAAGAGTACATTTATATAGTTCAAGCCTCTCTGGAGCCTACGCGATGCAAAATCGGCAAAACAAATGACCTTGAACGACGGTTAAAAGAATATAACAATATGACCGGCAAATCAAAAAATAACATTTACCAGTATTTATTCACATGCGAAGTAAATGATATGGCACAGGTGGAAAATGACATAAAAGAAAAATACAGCGCTCTTAGAGAAGAAAAATCCAGGGAAATATATTTTTACAATTCCGAACTGTTTAAGCATTATATAACATTTATACAAACTCATACTTTGTTTATCAAAGAATTATTTATTAAAGCAGACGATAAAATACAAACGGTAAAAATAGTAAAGAGAACAACCCCGTCATTGAAAGAACGCGGACTGGCTTTTAAAGATATAATGCAAAAGGCGCAAAAAGCGGATAATGATGAATTCTATACACGGTATGAAGACATAGAAAAAGAACTTTCTATGTATGATAAAAATATTTGGAAATACAAAACCGTTTTTTGCAACTGTGATGACGCGGTTGATGATGATGAGAAAAATTCATCAGCGTTTGCGCTCTATTTTTTGCGGAACTTCAAAGAACTTGAATTATCAAAATTAATATGCGCTCATTATGGCGGCGGAATAGATTTATTTAATCAAGGCACCAAGGGATATATTTTTACAAAAGATGGTTTCCGTGAATTCAGAGACTCTCCCAAAGACTATACCGGCAGTTTCGACGATCCGCTTTCGTTAAAAATACTGCGTGAAGATACGGATATAGTATGCACCAATCCACCTTTCTCAAGAGCAATAGATTATTGGAAAATCATCATTGAAAGCGGCAAGAAATTTTTAATCATATCCAACATAGCAAATCCTGTAACAACAGCATTTATACCATATTTCAAAGATAATAAGGTATGGGCAGGATATAACCGGGTTGATTATTTTTTAAATCCAAAAAAACAACTTGTAGATGCCGCAGGACATTGGTTTACAAATCTTCCAGTAAAAAATAGACCAAAATACAAACATCTAAAAATAATTCTGTTAAAAGATATACCCGAAAAATATAAAAGATATGACGATGAAGGAATGTTGTTAGTAGATAATTGTTATATACCAAGCAATTACAAAAACCCTTTTGCCGTATCTACACGAACAATATTAAACGGTCTGCTGGAAAAGGGATATAAAATTATTCAAGATAAAAAATACGAACCATTTATAAACGGAAAAAATTGTTTTGCAAGAGTATTGGTGCAAAAGGTGTAAGAGAAAAAATAGGACTTTCGGGTGTTAGTACTGCAAAATGAGATATATTTTAGCGATAATTTTTTGTCTGTTCTTTTTTGTACGGGTGTCTTTTGCGGAGGAACAGGACAGTGCCGCCGGTTCCGGCGCTCTCGATAATTCTCCTGTTGAAAAATTCAATGCCAAATTCTTTTTGGGGATGAACGCAAAATTCAATTTTGCAATTTTTGGAGCAGGCAGAGAAATTGAAGCGGAATCGAATGCGCCTGTGTATATAGGGCTTTCGTTTGGCTACAAAGACTATTCGCTGTTTTTTAGTATTGCGCAAAAATACACTTATACGCAAACACCGGGAAAACGCGCCGCATTTGACGGCACGGTAACTTTTTATCAGAAGCGCTGGTTTGAAGAAGCGCAATTACGCTTTTATGATGATTTTAAGACAAATGATACACCATACGGCAAACCGGACAACCCTTTTGATTTGCGCTTTATTTCCGGGAATTTATTGGGGGAATATGTTTTTAATTCTGATAATTTTTCGCTGCAGTCTGTTTATCCTATGAACCGCATCCAGAGGAAAAGCGCCGGAAGTTTTATGGCGGGCGGGAATGTCCGAATCGCAAGTATAAAGCCGCCGGATATATCTCTTAATAATGAGAAGGCGTTATATGTTTCCGCAGGACCAAATGCCGGTTATTCATATACATTTATAATGGGTAATTTATTTTTTATCAACCTTTTTATTCTTTCTGGAATTAACTTTGGAATTGAAACAACAGAGCATCAATTTGCGTTTTTGTTTTCTTTATCGACAAGAATTGCGGCAGGGAAGCATTTTAAATCCTGGTCTGTTAATTTTGTCTTACAGCCTGAGTATTTGTCTTTTTTAGACAGCAGCAGACCGCATAATTTTTTTGCCTTTACTTCTGCTTCTTTGGGTTTTTCAAAAAGATTCTAACCGCTCCGCCTCCGCTATCCTTTGGGAAGCGCTGATCTATTCAACCGCGAATAAATTAGTGGTTACTTTTCCCGGCGGCTTTTCCGCTGACGCGGCGGCGCTCCGGTTCCATTTTCTTGGGCGCGCAGGGATTCGAACCCCGGACATCCACGGTGTAAACGTGGCGCTCTAACCAGCTGAGCTACACACCCATAATTCATACATATTCAACCGCATAATCAACGGCTTGTCAAGATACCGTGTTGAGCATTTGTTCAATGGCGTTATATGTTAAGGCGGCAAGCGCCTGACGATTGTACCCGGCGGCGGTGTCCGGCTCTATAGCCTTGCCTATACTTATGGAAACATTGGCGGCTTGGATAAAGCCGGTTTTTTCAAAAACATCATAACTGCCGGTAATGGCAATGGGCACAACAGGCGCGCCGGATTCCACAGCCATCTTTAACGCGCCGGACTTAAACGGCAAAAGCCCACGCCCCTTGCTCCGTGTGCCTTCCGGGAAAATAATCATAGCGCCGCCTTTTTTGATGCGCTCCGTGCCCTTGCGCAGCGTTATCAACGCCTTGCGCGGACTCTCTCTTTCAATAAAAAAACCGCCTAAAAGCAGTATCCACAGGTTCAAAAATGGGATGAGCGCCAACTCCTTCTTAGCAATAAAACCAAAGGGACGCCCTATTACGGCAAGGCAGAGTACTATATCGAAGATGCCTGAATGATTGCTCACAAAGCAGACAGGACCTTTTTTGGGGATATTTTCCACACCGGTTATGCGCACGGTAGAACGGCTCATTCTGATGATAAGCCGCGCCCACCAGCCGGCGGCGGCGTTCAATGTACAGGAGACAAGGTTTGAAAGCCCGAAAAATAAGAGCAAGCACAATGGTATCGCCATAACTACAAAGGCTATCGCAATAAGAGTGAGTGTTACAAAAACAAAAAACCGCTTTAAGTGCTTAATCATTGAGTGTTATTTTCCAATGTTTGGTCGATATAGGCGGCGGCTGAGTGCGCTGCAACCGCTCCGTCCGAGGCGGCGGTTACCACTTGCCGGAAAGCCGATGCGCGGAGGTCGCCCGCGCAGAAAAGCCCCGAAACAGAAGTCGACATATCCTGACCTGTAACGATAAAGCCGTACTCATCCAATTCGGGTTTTTCTATGAGTTCCGGTTTTTGGACTATGCCGTTCCGGGCAACCAAACCCGCGTAAATGAATACCGCATCGGCTGCTTCCTCAATTTTTTTTCTGGTTTCTGTGCTGATAAGTACAACTGAATGTACTTGCCCGCCGCCTTGTATTTTGGAGGGGGCATAGTTCAGCATTACTTTTATGCGCTCATCCTTTAGAACGCGCTCCGCGACAGCCTTTTGCGCCCGCAATTCGCCGCGCCGGTGTACTATGGTAACGCTTGCCGCAATGCGGGCAAGGGCGCGGGCGCTGTCGCAGGCGGCATCGCCGCCGCCTATCACAAGGATTTTTTTGTTTCTAAAAAAAGGACCATCGCAGGCGGCGCAGTACGAAACTCCCATCCCGTAAAATTCTTCCTCTCCCGGAATATCAAGTTTGCGAGGCTCCGCGCCAAGCGCCAAAATCACAGCCTTTGCTTGTAAAACACCATCTTCCATAGTAACAGAAAAATAACGCCCGCTTCCTTTGCCAAAAATTTCAAGCGATAACGCGCTTGCGTTCATAAACTTAGCGCCAAAGCCTTCAGCCTGAAGGCGCAATGCGGCGGCAAAATCGCGCCCGCTTCCAGACCAGCCCGGATAGTTTTCCAACGCTTCGATATTTAGCGCCTGTCCTCCGGGCTCCGGTCCTTCAAGAACGGTAACATCAAGACCGGCACGCGCCCCATATTGGGCGGCGGCAAGTCCCGCAGTTCCCGCTCCTATGACTAAAAGCCCGGTTTTGCGCATCTATTTTTTATCCATCATCTTTTTGAGCAGTCTTTCCGCCAGTTCACGGGTATTGTGGGCATAGTTAGAATCTTTGCTTGCTATGTCGCGCACCGCTTGCAGCATAAAAGGATGTTTTTCGGGGGCGCTGCCGTAGTAGTTGAGTACGGCTACGGCAAGGCGGTTGTCGGGCGGCTTGCGGTTGTGGTAATTGCGAAAGTATTTTTCGACCATTTCTTCGCTCAGGGTATCGTAAGCGCCGACTTTTTGCAGCGAGTACACAACCTGAGTTATTACCGCGACTTCCGGCTCATTCTTTAGAATATCGCCCAAAAGCGGAGTTGACTGTTCTTTGGGGAACTCGCTCAAGTATTCGGCGGCGCGTATGCGTACCTCGGTATACCGGTTTGCAAGTCTGCCGTTTACCCGTTCCTGCCGGTAGGTGCCCTGCCCAGCCAAATCGCGCAAAATATCGCGGATTTCGGGACTTTTAACGCCCGCATCCAATTGCTGCTTGATAAAATCAAGCGCCTGCAACTGCGTTGTGCGGTCGTTGGAGTTAGCCGTTTCGCGGATAATCTGAACTTCTACCGATTCCTGAAGAAACGAATCCTCAACGGACATTTCCTGGGCAAAAACGCCCATGCCCATTGCCGTTATCGCGGCAATCGCTGCCGCTATTTTAATACTGCATGTGTGCTTCATCCTTCACCTCTAATAAATGTAAGTCTAATGCGGACGGGACTTTTATACAAGGCAGTCGAAGTTTACAATAAATTATGCCTTTAACACTTACCGAAAAAATAATTCTGAGCCATATTGCGGGCGGCGCAATGGGGGGCGGCGCAATGGAGGGCGGGGCGGGGATAACTCCGCCGGAAGCGGGAACGCCTATTGCGCTTCGCATTGACCAGACCCTCACGCAGGATGCCACCGGCACGATGGCGTACCTTCAGTTTGAGGGGATGGGGAAGGACAGAGTACAAACCGAACTTTCCGTTTCGTATGTTGACCATAACACGCTGCAAGAGGACTACAAAAATCCCGATGACCACCGCTACCTGCAAAGCGCGGCGGCGCGTTTCGGCGTCTATTTTTCGCGTCCGGGTAACGGAATTTGTCATCAGGTTCACCTTGAAAAATTCGGGGCACCGGGAAAAACGCTGCTCGGCTCCGATTCGCATACACCGACAGGCGGAGGGCTCGGTATGCTTGCCATAGGCGCGGGCGGGCTCGATGTTGCCGTTGCGATGGCAGGCGGTGCCTTCAACCTGCCCATGCCCAAAGTTTTCGGGGTCAAACTGACGGGGCAACTGTCCGCCGGAGTAAGCGCCAAGGATGTAATTTTGGAAGTCCTGCGCCGCGAAACTGTGAAGGGCGGTGTGGGCGCGGTTTACGAATACTTTGGAGAGGGAATCGCGGGGCTTTCCGTACCGGAAAGGGCGACTATAACGAATATGGGGGCGGAATTGGGCGCGACAAGTTCGATTTTTCCTTCGGATGAGGTTACCCGCGCCTTTCTTGCCGCCGCCGGACGCGAGGATGTCTGGCGCGAA
>JAIROZ010000200.1 GCA_031257255.1 Spirochaetaceae bacterium
AAAATGCGCCCAAAATACCATAAATACATATATTAAACCGCGCGGGTTCATCATTTTTCTCTAATTCGGAATTGCTGTGCGGCGCAAGCTTGATTTTACAAAATTATGTTTGTATTTTAATCCCATGTTACGGCGTTTTGTTGTATTAAGCGCTATTTTTTTGCTATGCAGTTTTTTAACGGACTGCGAAAGCAATTTTATAATCAAGGGCTGGTTTGAAGGCGAAGGCCCTTTGCATTTGAGTTACGATTATGGAAGCGGTCAAATAGATTTACCCATGGAAGATTATCTTTATACAATAACAATACCGCACGAGGCTGACATTGTTAATTTTAAAGCGCATGGAAAAGGCAAAGAAGATATTTCTTTTACCCGTAATCCTTTAAAATGGGGGCAAAATGATTATACCGTCCGAACACTAACGGTAACTCTTATTAAATCCGGACAGAAGAAATTTTATTTTATCAATTTTATGAGGAATCCATGAAGCGTTTTATTGGTTATTCACTTTTAATGCCGTTTTGTTTTTTTGCGCTTTCGTGTAATGACGCAAGCACCATTGTAAAAGGCTGGTTTGAAAATTCAAATGCAGATTTAAAAACCATAATGCCGGAAATTAGATATGTGGCAGAGTCCCATAGCCGCGGTAAACCCGCAGCGCCTGGCGCTCCGCTTTCTGTAACAAATATTCCAATTTCATTGAAGCTTACAAAAAGCGTTACAACAGTAGAGCTGCCACGTTATATTCGCAAGGTAAAGTTTGATAACGATTTTGTTTTTACGGTTAACGATATGCCGCAGGGAACAACGCGGGCACCGCAAAGCGGAGCGCAAAATAATATGGAACTGACGCTTTCTCTTATTGAGTGGGAAGAAGATGATTATAGTGAGCGCGATACCGGTTTGATAGTACATATTGGTACTGAAACATTGTATTATGTTATAACCTTTAAAAGGCTTAACACCGGTAATATGTGTACCGCCGGAGAGACGCATATCGTTGATAACGGAGACGGCACAAAAGATGAAATTCATATTTTCAAATACGACCCTTCAAATGATACCGGCGGGCAAACAGTTTACAATTTTATAGCTTACGAAGATTTAACCGGTGTGCGCGTACTTGTTGTGGCGGGCGGCGGAGCAGGCGGCGATAATAATCAAAACGGCAACAGCGCGTGGTGCGGCGCAGGCGGCGGAGCCGGCGGGCTTTATTACGCTTCTTTGGGAAACATCGGCTTTGGCGAATACTCTGTAAAAACAGGCAGGGGCGGAACGGGAATTACCAGTTCAAATTTTGGCGGCAGCGGCGTTAATTCCAGCTTAAATGGCATTAGCGGCGTTAATTCAAATTTAAATATAAATATGCGCGGGGGCGGCGGCGGCAGTAAAAAGACCAATTTTGGAGATGGCTTTGGCAATAGCGGTGGTTCCGGCGGGGGCAGCACAAGAGGCGCCGAAGGCGGCAGCGTAATCAATGGAAGCGTAACCGGAGCGCCGCTTCAACAGCCTCATGGTTATATCGGAGGTTCCGGCGCTTGGTGGCCGCGTACTGATAACGCAAATTCTGGTTTTGCCTGGTACGGTGCCAACAAAGGCGGCGGGGGCGGCGGCGCAGGCGCTAAAGGCAGCGATGGCGGCAATGGCAATGGCAGCGCGGTTAGAACCGCCGGCGGCGGTAAAGGCAGAACATGGGCGGATATTGGCGATATTATCAGCCCCGCCATGCTTGGGCTGCCGGAAACGCTCGCCGGCATTGCAGGCGGCGGAAACGCTAACTCCGACCCTTTAGTCTATAACAGAACAGACCCAAATCGTGGCGGCGGCGCTTTTGGCGGCGGACTTTTTGCGGATAACAGCCTTATAGGCACAGAGCGCGATGGAATTAATGGCACAGGCGGCGGCGGCGCGATATTCGGAGCCGGCGGCAGTGGGGGAGACGGCATTGTTATTCTGCGATTTAATTATCATGATGCTCTATAACTTTTTGTAAAGGCAGAAATTAATGACGTATATTGTTCTTGCGTTTGAATTCTTTAAAATAGGGCTTTTTTCAATTGGCGGAGGTCTTGCGACATTGCCTTTTATTGTTCGTCTTGCAGGCCATGTTAGCTGGCTTAGTCCGGAGGAGGTACCTGCGATGCTCGCCGTTGTGCAGATTCTGCCTGGCGGCATAGGGGTTAATCTTTCCGCATATTCAGGCTGGCAGCTTTCGCCTTTGGGGGCATATATTGCCGTACTTGCCCTTGTTACTCCGCAAATTATTTGCATTACACTTATAGCGCGTATGCTTGACCGCTTCGACAGCTCTCCTTTGGTAAAGCGGGTTTTTTCGGGGCTTTCTCCCGCCGCGGCAGGGCTTCTTGCCGCAGTAGCGTTCGGTCTTTTAAAACAGTTTCTGGTAAACAGCGAAGCGGAAACGGCGCTTTTTACGATAAAATACCGTGAGCTTTTACTCTGCGCGGCGATATTTTGCATTATACGATTTTTCCCGCGCGCACCTTTAGTGTTGATAATAGGCGGCGCGGCGCTTGCCGGAATAGTTCTTGGCCTGTAAAACCTCTGTTATTTAGAGAGCTGTTGAATTTTGCCGCAGCACGCGCAGCTGTTTTTTAGCGGGCATTTTTCTATGCAGCAGCGCAGCGCCGAAATTCCTGCGGAATGCATCATGGAAACCGGAATTTTATTTGCGCCGGCGTGTTTAATCGCCTCTCTTTTGGCGCTATGAGAAACTTTGCCGGTACAAAGTATCAACATATCGGCCTGGCCAATCTGTTTTTCTATTTTACGTTCCTGTCCGTTAAACACTTTTAAAACTACGCCCAAAGATTTGGCTGTTTCTATATATTCTCTATGAAGCCTGTCCATTCCGCCTATCAATACTGCGCACATAAAAACTCCTGTTTAATATTATATCCAATATGTTAAAACAGACTAACAATATTGTCAAGAGGGCGCATTGCTTCATGAAAAGGGAATATAGACTTTGTTATCAAAAGGCAACAAAGAAAGAGAAGTCGGCGCTGCTCAGTGAGTTTACAAAGCTGACCGGTTATAACCGCAAATCGGCCGTCAGGCTGTTGAGCGGCAAACCGGTCAGGGAAGTCGTGGTCAACGGGAATGGCAAGACGGTGAAGTTCAAGTCGGAAAAAAAACGTCCCGCGAACCGCAATGGAAAGCGGAAATATGACGATGAGGTCATCGCGTCCCTAAGGCTAGTCTGGACATTTTTCTGGTGCAAATGCGGAAAAATCCTCGCGCCGCTTATGCGTCAGCAGATGAAGTATATCGCCGCACTTTGACCGCTACGGATGTCTATTCCGGCTGGATAAACCTCTGCGCCCTGCTCAACAAAGCCCATAAATGGACATTTGAGGCGCTGACAGGCATCAAAAATAACGCTTCCTTCCCGATTCGGGAGTTCCACAGCGATAACGGCTCGGAATTTATTAACAACGCCACCGAAATCTGGTGCAACGAAGAATCCCTCGCCTTCACCCGCAGCCGCGACCACAAGAAAAATGACAACTGCTTTGTCGAGCAAAAAAACGGTGCAGTCGTCCGCGAGTATGTCGGTTACGACCGGCTCTCAGGCTTTGAGGAACAAGCCCTCCTCGCCGCTGTTTATTCGCCGCCGGTTCCTTTGCTCAATTTATTTATGCCTACCCAAAAGCTCAAAAGCAAAACCAGAATAGGTTCCAAAGAAATCAAGGTTTACGACGAACCGCGCAGTCCTTTAAGGCGGCTGCTTGAATGTGCGCAACTGCCGCGGGAATACAAGGATTCACTGCAAGCACAATGCGCCCTTTACAATCCGGTGGAACTTCAGCAGAATTTCAACAAGGCTATCTTGCGCCTGCATCAACGGCTTGCACAGTCAAACCGCATTCGGACACAGGAGCGGGTTTAGTTTTCGGTAATATTTTCTAGATAAGGCATTTCGGTCCCGTACAAATAACATAGCCGCGCTTATTTTGCCGATAATCGGAGTATGCGGCGCAGAAGTCTCCCGATAACGGCTCTTTTTATTTTTGTATTTATGCTTTTGCCGCGCCCCGCCGGCGGCTACTGGGTTCAGTTCAAGGAACAGTGGTACAGGCTCTACCATCTGCACCACATACAGTACCCGGATGACACCATAGAAAACATCTACTATCTGGAAAAAGCGCTCAAAGCGGACTTTGCCAACCCGCTTTATGCGCTTGCCCTTATCGAAAATAAAACTGAATGGGAAAAATACCGCTATCTTTTTATGATGCACCTCCACCTCAAACTGATAGAGCAGTACATCCTGCTCGGCAATAAATGGAATAAACGCAATGCTTACTTTTACAATGCCCCATGGAAGGAACAAAATCTTGACAGCCTTAATACGGCGGAAACCTGCTACAAGACGGCGCTTTATTATTGGCAAGGCGCTAAGGATTGGGCGGAAAAAGCGGGCGATACGCGCTTCCGGTTTATGAACTTGCAGCGAGTTCAATTTTGGGAAGATGAGGTTTTCCGCATAGAAAACGGCTCACTCAACTACGAAAAAACGCTAGGACGTGAACTTTCGCTGCTGCAAAAAGTCCGCGAACAGTTTGAGGCAATGGACGAAAGTACTTATTAAGGTTTACATACTCACGCGCCCGCGGAAACTACGGGCAAG
The DNA here is from genome assembly GCA_031257255.1 of Spirochaetaceae bacterium. Taxonomy (GTDB): domain Bacteria; phylum Spirochaetota; class Spirochaetia; order Treponematales; family Breznakiellaceae; genus JAIROZ01. The sequence continues at coordinate 4,652 of JAIROZ010000200.1, forward strand.
GGTTAGGCGGTCTGTGTATTCTAGGTCGCCGCCTACAGGGAGACCGGAGGCGAGGCGGCTTACGGTTATGCCGCTTTCTGACAGTTGCTTAGAAAGATAGAGCGCCGTTGTGTCCCCTTCGACCGTAGGATTCAGCGCAAGAATTACCTCGCGGATGCCTTCGTTTTTTACACGGTACAATAGTTTACCTATGGAGAGGTCGCCGGGATTTATTCCATCAAGCGGCGAGATAAGCCCGCCCAATACATGGAAGCGCCCGGAAAATTCCCGCGCTTCCTCAATGACCCGTACATCCTGAGAGCGTTCCACCACGCATAAGATGCCGCCGTCCCGCCGTTCATCGGAACATATAGGGCAGGGGTCGGTTTCTGTCCACGCGCCGCAGAGCGAACAATGCTTTATTGCCGAATGTAGTCCCGCCAGTGCCGCCGCAAGAGACGCGGCAAACGAGGCATCGTGTTCAAGAATGTGGTATGCCATGCGACCGGCGCTTTTTTTGCCGAGTCCGGGAAGTTTTGCAAGCAGTGTAACAAGATTGTCTATTGCGTTCATACAGCCTCCGGTTTATGCTTTTTGCGCCATGCGTCGATACGCCCATACGCCGTATTTATGCGCGTTAGTTTTGCGGTTGCCTTTTTCTGGTTGCCTTCATGCCCGGCGTGGCGGTCGGGATGGTGTATTTTTACGAGTTTTTTGTATGCGTTCCGGCAGTCATCTTCCGATGCGCCGAAAGGTACGCCCAATTCGGCAAAGTCCGCCCTTAGTTCCTCCGGGGGCATATTTCGGGGCGGCGTACCGGCAGCGCGTTCTTTTTGTGTATTCTGA
>JAIROZ010000032.1 GCA_031257255.1 Spirochaetaceae bacterium
CTGCCCATTGACGCCTCCGGCTGTTTGCTTTATGCTAAGGAAGCAAGTTTGAGAGACTAGCTCATTTGGATAGAGCGCGAGCCTCCGGAGCTCGAGGTGGCGGGTTCAAATCCCGCGTCTCTCATATAGAAGGAAACAATGAAAGCGGCGGTTTTAGTGGTATTTTCAGTTTCTAGTTTCCTCATTCTTTTTGCCTTTGCAGTTTTTGTAACTTTTTTGCATCTTTGGGTTACTTTTGCCATTTCGGTGCCGGCGGAAACAAGCGCATCTATAGAAAGTTTTGCTCCGGCTTTCCTTTGGGCAATTCCGTTTGCCCTTCATTTGGGTATACTTCTTTCCGTAAACTATGCCTTCCGGCAAAAAATAAATCCGGTAATTACATTTATTATCGTTTTTGCGTTTTTTTATGCGCTTACTTATGCCGCAAACATCTTTACCGGCAAACTAACGCAGATAAAAGCGGAACCCATCGCTTTGCGCGGCGCGGGGCGTACCTTAGGACGCGAGGGGCTTATGTTAAGCAATTCTGAGACAACAATAGTACTGCTCGGCAAAACTTCCGAAGCCTATGGCAGCCGCGTGGTCTCCATACCGGACGAAAAATTAATATATCAGGAAGAACCGCTAGACGCGGACGGCGGAGTTATAGGACTTCCGCCTGTTCCATTCAGAATCGAACAGAACGCTATTTTTGACGGCATCCGCTTGGACTTTGCTCTTAGCGCCCGCCATCTGCGCGAATGTTTTGAAGAAGGTCTTTTTCCGTTTAGTTTATGGGTAGGCGCGGTAACACTTTTGCAGATAACTTTATCGCTCATCTTTAACATTGGAATTTGGCCCCTTGCCAACCTTTTTTTAGGGGCGTTGATACTCCGCCTGTTTCTTTCGTTCGAAGTATTTGTCAATTCAGTCTTTGTACAAGAAAAAGCGCGTAGTTTGCTGGACGGCTATCTGCCGGATTGGTACATAAGCCCTCTTATATTTAGCGGTCTTACGGCGCTGCTACTCGTATACATAATTATCCATAGCGCGGCAAAAGGAAAGAGCCATGCCTGAAAAGGCGGCTAAAGCCAAAAAAGAAAAGCCGGTCAAGGAAAAACCGGTCAAAGTCAAAAAAAACAGAAAAAAATTCGGCATAAATCTTTTTACCAACCTAATGTCGGCGCCAAAAATCTGCGTACTCTATCCGCTTGCGGCGTTAATACTTTTTGTCATCTACCATACCTTGATTCCGCCTGTGGTAAAAACATTGGCGGAAGACCGGAATTTGCTGCCCATCTTCAAGATGAAAACGGCATTTTCCAGCGCACTGCTTATGTGGATAGATTTTTTTCCGGCGCTCATTTTTTCGGCGCTCGTTATGCCTTTCGGCTTAAAACCGGATTTTGAGACGCCGGAAAAACGCTTTTCACCCGCATTTTTTAACAGGCTAAAACCATACATATTTTCGGCGCTTGCAAGCGCGGCAATCTTTGCCGTACTCATTTTGATGGTACGCCCCTCGCTCTACAATTACCGGCAGCAGGCGCGGGTTAAAAGTATGATATACAAAAACGCCATAGAAAAAGCGGCAGACTATGCCAAACGCGATGATTGGGCTATGGCAGTGGGGTTTTTTGCGGTCGGAAAAAAAATCTGGGCGCAAGACCCATCTACCGCTGAACTTGAGCAGAATATCCTTACGGGGCGCGAAATGCTTGTCCTCAAAAAACCTGAACGCGAGGGTATCTCTGGAATTGCCCAGCCGCCCGATACAAAAATTGAGGGAAAGAGCAAAAACGAGCGGAAGCCGGTCAACGCGGCAACGGCATTAGACCTTGCCGTAAAGGCGCTTGAAGAAAAACGCTACAATGACGCGAATTATCTTGCGGAATTGGCATCGAACCTTGCAAAGCCGGGCAGCGCGATAAAGTCGTCCGCGGAGCGTGTGTCACAGACGGCATGGCGGAGTATTTCGCGTATGGAGATGACGGCAGACGAGGAGCGTTTGAATTTGATGTACCATCAAAAGCAAACGGGTTATGACGCGCTTGTTGCCGAAGACTATTTGCGTTCTTATTATATTTTCCACGAATTGCTGTTCCAAATACCCGATGACCCGGATGTGGTGAAGTACCATGATGTATCGCGGGATGGAGTTTTAAGCATCGCGTTTTTTATTGACGAAATGGAAAAGAGCGCCGGCGGAGAAATAGAAGGCGCTATTTTTTCGCTTCCACGGAATACCGGCGGGCGTATGGTGGTAAAAGCGGACTATCTTACCACTATGGAAAACGAAAGTTACGCAAGCCGTTTGGAAATAGCCGCCTTTGACGGCAATAACAAACCGGCTTTTCGAGTGGAAACGCCTTTTGCAAAAATAAAGCCCGTCAACATAAATGGAGAAGAGCGGTCGCTTGTTCTGCTACGCGCAGTTGACCGCAATAGCGAGCGCGTCCGCTGGGACCCGCTTTGGATAGAAGCCGAAAATGCCGGCGCAAACACCGGCGGCGAAAGCGGCGTTCCGGGAGGCTTTCAACTGATTTTGGACATAAACTACGGAGATTTCCTGTTGACGGCTATGCCGGCAGGTTCAGAAAGTTTGCGGAGTTATTATATAGGCGACTTTTGGAATGCGGCGGAGGCTCTGGAAGCCTACGGTTACGCGCCGGAAGTATTTTATGCCGAAATATTGAATTTGCTTGGAGACGCGCTCAATTTTTTGCCGCTTGCTATTTTTACCATACTGATAGGCTGGCGTTTCCGTTCCCGCCACAGACCGCCCTTTGCAGGACTGCCTATGGCGGTTATTTTGCCGCTCGTTTTTAACGGGCTATGGTCGCTTGCTTCTTCTAACCTAAAAAACATCTACATAATGCTGATACTATGCGCCGGTTTTACTGCCGCGCTTGCCTTGTCGATAGCGTTTGCCGCCCTCCTTTTTTTGATTAGTATGATTATACTCGCTTTTCAACACGGCTAATGAAGCACTAATGCGGCAAGTTAATCAGTCTTTCCCTAACCGGCTCTTACCAAAGCCCCCCGTTTCAGGCTACTGTACCTTATGGATGCCGTATACAAATGGATAGATGAACACCGCGCCTTAGCGGTAGAACTTGAGCGCGAATTGTGCAAACGCCCCGCCGTCTCGCCGGATTCCGGCGGAGAAGGAGAATTGGACAAAGCGGAATTCCTGCAAAACTGGCTGCGCGAACATGGCATAACCGCGCAGGAACGGTATGACGCGCCATGCGCCAATGCCAAAGGCAAATGCCGTCCTAATCTTATAGCAAAAATTGACGGCGGCGCTCCTTCAAATAGCGGTTCGCTTTGGTTCATCGCGCACCTTGATGTGGTGCCGCCGGGCGAAGCGTCTCTTTGGCATAGCGACCCGTGGACGCTCATCATAAAAGGCAAAGACGGAACGCCCCTCGGAACAGACTATCAAAAACAGTATGACGCGCTGCGCGGACTGCGCCTTGTGGGGCGCGGGACGGAGGACAATCAGCAGGGGCTGTGCGCCGCCTGTCTTGCGGCGCTTGCGCTGCTTGCTGCGGGGCGCAAACCAAAACGCGAAGTCCGCCTGCTTTTTGCCGCCGATGAGGAATGCGGCAGCGTCTATGGCATAGACTACCTCCTCAAAAACCACCCCGGACTTTTTACAAAGGCGGATGCCGCGCTCATTCCTGATTCTGGGGCGGCGGATGGGCTGGAAATCGAAGTTGCCGAAAAAAATATGCTCTGGCTGCGGGCGCGGACGGCGGGCAAACAAACGCACGGCTCACGCCCGGACTTGGGGGCAAACGCCCACCTCGCCGCAGCGGACTTTGCGCTCACTCTTCATAATGAACTAAGCAAAACATTCAACAAGCGCGACCCGCTTTTCGACCCGCCCTACTCAACCTTCGAGCCCACCAAACGGGAGGCAAATGTCCCAAATATAAATACGATACCCGGCGATGACATTCTCTACTTCGATATGCGTATACTTCCCTGCTATACCAATGCCGAAGTGCTGCAAAAAACGGAAGAAATACAGCGCGAAATCGAAAAAAAGTATGGTGTTCAGATAGAATTGAGCCTTGCGCAGACGCACGAATCGCCGGCGACCGGAGTAGACGCGCCGCTAGTACTCGCGCTTTCGCGGGAAATACAGGCGGTTTACGGCGGCAAGGCGAGACCTGTAGGGATAGGCGGCGGCACTGTTGCGGCATTTTTACGGAATGTTGGCATAGACGCGGCGGTTTGGAGCCGCCTTGATGATACCGCCCATCAGCCTGATGAGTATGCGCTGCTCGATAACATCATAAGCGATGCCAAAGTTATGGCGGGTTTAATGCTCAATTTTTAGGACAACACTTTCTTAAAGCGTTCCGGCAGAGGGGCTTTGAATGTCGAAGGTTCATTTGCGTCCGGCAGCAAAATACGGAGCCGCGCCGCATGGAGCATAAGAGACGGCAGGGTTTTGTTTGCGGAGTTTGCGGCACGGTTTCCAAAAGCATACAAAGGGTCGCCGAGCACCGGGTGCCCTATATGGCGCAGATGAACGCGGATTTGATGTGTGCGCCCTGTTTTGGGAATTAAGGCAAGCAGCGAAAAAGAAAGCCCCTTGCCGCCGTCCGCAGGAAATGTTTTTAGCACTTTGTAGCGTGTAATCGCCCGCTTTCCACGGGAAGGAGCAGCCGTCTGAGCGCCGCCTGCGTTCGTCTTTGTTATTGCTGTAAATTTTTTGCGTTCGTATTTATGGCGGCAAATAAATGTGTCTATAATTCCGGCGCTGTTATGGGGGACGCCGCTTACAAGCGCATAATATAATTTGCGTACTGTCCGCGCCTTAAATTGTTCAGATAGAAAACGAAGCGACACATCATCGTACGCGCAGATGATAACACCGGATGTATCTTTGTCGAGTCTGTGTACAATAAAAGGTCTTGAACTGGATGTATCAAATTCTGATATATATTCTGAGTCGATACACTTTGAACTTTCCGCGCCGGATGTTTGCGGCGATTTTCTAAAAAGCAGCGCGTTCATAAGCGTGCCGGAATGATTGCCGGCACCCGGATGAACTACCATGCCTTGCCGTTTATTTACAACAATAATATGTTTATCTTCGTATATAATATCGAGCGGTATATCTTCCGGGATGATGCGCAAAGGCGGCGCGTCCTCCCAGACAAGTTCCAATTGTTCGCCGTTTTTTACATTGTAAGAAAGTTTTACAGGCTTGCCGTTTACAAGCGCATTTAATTTCCGCGCCTTTATCTGGGAGCGTGTCAGCAAGCGCAGGTTCCGCGCAATGTAGGCGTCAAGGCGGCAGCCTGCGTCAAGTTTAATTATGCCGCTAAACGAAGGCATATCAGCGTCCGGTAGGCGGCGCGGGAGCAGGGGCGGTGCCGCTTGGCGCGTCTCCGCCGGGATAGAGCGGCGTCCGTTCAATAATAGGCTCGACAGGGGGGCGCTGGCTTTGCCGCATTTTGTTGTAATAACGTTTGTTGCGGAGTATAAGATGGTCGGTTATTGCTATTAGTATCGAGATTCCCGCCGCGATGGAAAGGGTAGTGCCGTATTCACCTGCGGACATTTCCACCGCGCCGGCAGGCTTGGCGGGCCAGGGCCAATAAAGGTCTTGCCAATTATGAGAAGCGCTACGGGCTAGGTCGGTAAATAGCATCGTTGTAAACCATGCAAAAGGAAACGACCCGAACATTACGATTTCGGCGCGGCGCAAATCCTTAGCCCACTGCGGAAATTCCGGCGGTTTTATTTCTGTTGTTGTACTCTGCGCGTATATATTCCCGGCGCTTATATAAAGAAAACAGATACATATAATGCTGAATATGAAGGAAGAACGACATTCTGTATAGTTCAATTATATTAAGTCCTTTCGCCGAAAATCGCGGTGCCGATGCGGAGCATGGTTGAGCCTTCTTCTATTGCTATTCTAAAATCGCCTGACATACCCATAGAGAGTACCGAAAAATCCGCCTGCGGATAACGCGCCGAAAGTTTATCTGCCGCCGTCTTTAATGAACGGAATGCGCGGCGTATGGGTTTTTCTTCATTTACAAAAGGCGCCATTGTCATAAGCCCGCGCAGGCGCAGCCCCGGCGCGGCAAGCACGGCGTCAACCGCGCCAAATAGCGCGTCAACATCGGGGTAGCCGGTTTTCGATTCTTCGCCCGCGTTCAATTCGAGCAGTATATCAAGGGGTTTAGCGGCGGCGGCGGCGGCATGTTTTGCAAGGCTTTCTATAAGTTCGTTCCGGTCTACAGACTGAACGCAGTCGAAAAGCCTAAAAGCGTCTTTTACTTTGTTGCGCTGTAACGCGCCAATCATGTGCAGTTCCATTTGCGGAAAGTTGCCGCGCCCGCTCAATTTTTCTGCCGTCTCTTGCACTCTGCTCTCTCCAAAAAGCCTAAGCCCCGCCGAGTATGCCTGCGCTATGCTTTCGATAGGCTGAAATTTGGAAACAGCCATAAGTTTTATTTCTTTGGATGAACGCCCGCAGGCGGCGCAGGCGGATTCGATTTGTTCATATACTCGCTCGATATTCGCGTTAATCATGTTTTCCCTTCATTACGGAGAGAAAGGGATTTGGCTTACAATCCCTTTCAATACGGAGAGAAAGGGATTTGGCTTACATTCGCAAACATCCTGTTTGCTCATTCCAGCCCGGGGTTTTTGCCTTTCGCGCACATCCTTGTGCGCTCTTCTGCTGCCGCAGCGGCAAAAACCCTTCAAATCCCTTTCTTTCAATACGGAGAGAAAGGGATTTGAACCCTTGGTGCCCTTTCGGGCACACACGACTTCCAATCGTGCACCTTCGGCCGCTCGGTCATCTCTCCAATATGAGCAGTCTACCCCATTTGCGGGGGCTTGGCAAGTGCCCAAAATGGCATTATCAATGGGTTATGGTTGCTGGCATTATCACGGCGGCAGGCTCCTCGCGGCGTATGCGTTCAGACGCTTCAATATCTGCGCCGTCCGCCCCGTCCGCGCCCGGAAATTCTGATGTGTTCATAAAAAAAGAATACCGCGTTATAGGCAAAACGCCGGAAGGAACCCCGCTTACAGTACTGGGCGCGGCTGCCCGCGCCTTTGCCGATTCCAGATGTATTTCCATGCTTGTAATTACAGTCCCATCCGGCGCGGAAGACGGCGAGGCTGCGGCGCGGGATGCTATGAAGGGTGCGTTATCAGGCAATTCACCTTCCGTAATCTATATACCCGGCGGAGAGTCGCGGCGTGTTTCGGTATTCCACGCATTGTGCGCCCTAAAATCCTATGAGCCTAGCCATGTGCTAATTCATGACGGAGCGCGTCCCTGGGTTGACGCGGCGCTTATCCGCCGGGCGGCGGATGCGGCGCTGGAGTATGGAGCGGCAGTACCGGCGCTTAACGCTGTCGAAACTCCCAAAGAAGCAGACGAAGACGGCTTCGTCCTCCGGCATTTACGCCGGGCGTCAATTTTTATGGCGCAAACTCCGCAGGCTTTTGCCTTTGAAGGCATACTCCGCGCCCACGAAGCCGCCGCCGCCGAACAACTATCGCTTCCTTTAGAACTTCAATATGAATATACAGATGACGCGGAAATCTGGGCTAAATTCATAGGGCGTGTCAAAATTATCGAAGGCTCAAAATCGAATATCAAAATTACATTCCCTTCAGACCTAGGAATGCGCTGAAAAACGCAAACGAGCATTTTCAGCGCTTCCCTAGAACTTGTCCGGTAATGCCTCCAGTTTTTTCCGATAATTGAACTATGAACGCAAAAACTCCCCGGTCCGGTATAAACAGGAGCCGCAAAAAATTCGGTTTTACACATAATGACTTTATTGTGAGTATTGTCTGCGTTGCGGGCGCGATATTTGCTTTTCTCTTTTTCTGGCGCGATTTGAACGGTACGCTTACCCGTGTAAATGAACCATATATAGGGATAGTGCGTTACAAGTACAAAGTGGCGCAGCGGCGTTTCAGCGACCGGCTTGTGTGGGATATGCTCAAACAGGATACACCCGTCTACGCGGGCGACCGTATTCACACAACGGCTTTAAGCGAGGCGGAGATAACTTTCCGCCGGGGCGAGACGCTGACTTTAGACGAAAATTGCCTTGTTCAGATTTTTGAAACCGCCGACGGAACGCGCATAGAACTTTCCGCCGGGAAAATCGATTTTAGTACGGGAGATAAAGGCGCGGTTTTACATCTTGTTCAGAGCGGCGCTGAGGTTATAATTTCTGCCGGAAGCGTAGTCAGCGCAAATAGTAATCCCGCAGGCAAGGCGGAAATTCAGGTTTCTAAAGGCATCGCCGAATTCGTAACTAAAGACGGAGAGCGGCATGAAGCGTCTGCGGGCGGCGCAATGGCGCTCTCAAAAAGCGGAGTTGCGGAAAATTTGCCCATTATTAGTCTGATAACTCCCACGCCCAACCAGACGCTGGTCTCCTCCGGCGGCGCTGCCCCTGTCGATTTTATGTGGATGACGCAAAATTTTACCGCCGCCCACCGCGTCCGCCTCGAAATTTCCGAAGACCGCCATTTTTCCCGTATCATCGAAAAATCAACTGAGAACGGAACCCGGCGTTCCATAAACCTCGAACCCGGCATCTACTGGTGGAGGGCATATCCCGTAACGGAAAATACAGACGCCGAAAATACCGCGCCAAACAGTCCAGCCGAATCGTTTGCCCACAAGTTTACCGTAGTTGCCCCGGCAAAACCTGAGTTGCTTGCGCCGGAAAATGGGGCGGTATTCAGTTACCGTAACAAAAATCCCGCCGTCCAATTTTCGTGGCGTACGGGCGCTGCCGTAAAACCGGGGGAAGCGCCGCCGCGCTGGCTCTTAACAGTTGCCGGTAACGCGGAATTCAACAATCCCGAAATTATACAGACGCTTAGCGGACAAAATTTTACAGCGGATAATCTAGAAGCGGGGCGCTGGTACTGGCGCGTTACGGCTATTTTTACAGACACAGACGAGGGCATTAGCGCTCCTTCGGAAACTTTTATCTTTACGATAGAACGGACAAGCGCCGCCAGCCTTAACCCCGTTGACCTTAAACTGCCTGCGGACGGCGCGTTTGTAAACATTGAAGATTCGGCAAAATCCGTCAATTTTATTTGGCGGGAAGAAGCCGAAGCGGAATCTTACCGCATTAGTTTTTCCCGCGATGCGGATTTTACAAATAATGTTTTAACGCGGAACACAAACGAAAGCCGTTTTAATTTTTCGGCGCGTGAGACGGCGCTGCCACCCGGCATTTACTTTTGGCGGGTAACTTGGAAGGACGCGGACGGCATAGAAGCGCCGCCATCACAGGCGCGGCAATTTACGGCGCGGGAAGGGGATATAGTGTTCGAGCCGGTAAGCCCGGCAGACGGCTGGAAGACTGATGAGTCCGCGCTTGCCGCCTCGCGTTTTACATGGCGCACAAATTTTGGCGCAAAGGGCAGGCTTCAGGCGGCTGCCGCGCCGTCTTTTGACGCGCTACTGACGGAAATTCCAGCCGGCGGCGGCACCGGCGCTCTTGCCGGCGCTGCCCGTACAGAAAGCGCCTCCGGTCTTAATCTGCCGCCGGGCATTTATTACTGGCGAATAATGGCGGCGGCAAATGACGGCAACACAATGCAAACAGCCCCGCGCCGTTTCGAGGTTACGCGCCCTAAGCGCCTTACGGCGGAAAATCCTCCGTCCGGCGCTGAATTGAACGGCACTGAAACATTGCTGAATCCGCCTGTGCTTGTCTGGAGCGGCGAGTCAGCGGTACTTTCCTCGCGTCTTGTACTCTCGCGCAGCCCTGACATGGAAGCGGGAACTCCGCTCATCTCCATAGAAAATCCGGGAAGAAGCGTCCAAACGCCCGCGCTTCAACCGGGCATATACTACTGGACGGTAAAAGCCCAAGCGCCGGGCGGCGCGGACATCAGTTTTGCCGCGCCCGCTTCGTTCACAGTGCTTCCACCTTCGCTGCTTCCGGCGGCTGTGCTGACTGCGCCAAACGAAGGGGCTAGTTTAACCGCAAATGAACTGCGCGACAGCCGGCGCATAGGCTTTTCGTGGCGGGCAGTGCGCGGCGCAAACGCTTATATACTTAGCATTTACCGGCTATCGGACAGAACGCGGAACGCGCCGGTATTTACAGCCGCGCCTGTAAGCAGCCCAGCCTACAATTTTACAAACCTCGAAAGACTGGAAGCAGGAGGCTTTGTCTGGCAGGTAGAGGCGGTCTCGCTCGGCGTAAACAACCGCATAGAACAGCATGGAACGCCGTCTTCGCGGCGTTTCAATATCAATATCAGTATTCCAGAGGCAAAACGCTACCCGGATGAAGAAACTTACGGGTTAGACGAATGAGGGCATTTTGTCCGGTAATCAGAAGGTTATAGAACATTGGGCATTACGATAAAACGCCCGTCCGTTTCTGCCGCAAGAGATAGGATTTTTTCGGCGGTACGGACATCCTGCGGATGCGGTTCGTCCGGGCGGAAATGCCCGCTCGCGGCGGCAAAGCGCTCATCATGTACCTCAGATAGATTCTTACCGAATGCCGCCGTGTCGGAGTCCGCCTCTTGCATGGCGGCAAAATATGAAAGCATTTCGCTAAATGCCCCCAGTGACGCATTTATTTCTTCTTCGCTCAAGTTTAACCGCGCCAGCGCCGCAGTCTCACGCAAATCCTCAATGCCAAAGGCAATCGGCGTCTGTGCGCCTAGTGTTTCCATAGCCTATTTTATGGCGGATTACAGGCGTATTGTCAAGGGTATTCTTATTTTGATAACAAACTAGTCAATACCGCAAGAAACACCATAAAAATTTCTGCCTCTTGTGTCATCTCTCCCCCTCTACACCAGCGTTCGCGCAATGCGTACGATGTCGGCAAAGACGCCGCCGGCGGTAACTTGCGCGCCGGCGCCCGGTCCTTTTATTACCATCGGCAGTTTGTTGTAGCGCTCGCTTGTGATGACAACGATGTTGTCGGCATCCCGCAGTGAGCGGAAGGGGCTGTCCGGCGGCTCGGCGCGGAGGGAGAGGCTTGCCTTGCCCGCTTCCACCGTGGCGATGTAGCGGAGCGCTTTGCCTTCCTGCGCGGCGGCGGCGCGGCGGCGTTCATAGCCGGCGTCCGATTTTTCCAGTTCGGCAAAAAACGCTTCCACGGATGCCGCCTTAAAGCACGCTTCCGGCACGATAGGCTCTATCTTCACCTGCGAAAATTCAAGCGGCATACCACATTCGCGGGCAAGAATCAGCGCCTTGCGGGCGGCGTCCATCGCGTTAAGGTCATCGCGGGGGTCGGGTTCGGTATAGCCCTTTGCCTTCGCGTCCCGCACAAGCGCCGAAAAAGCCGTGCCGCCTGTAAAACTGTTAAAGATAAACGAGAGCGTCCCGGAGAGTACCGCCTCAATTTTGAGTACCCTGTCGCCGGATAAATACAAATCGCGCAGCGAAGAAATAACCGGCAGCCCGGCGCACACGGTAACTTCGTAAAGGTAGGGAATGCCCTTGTCGCGGGAGAAACCGGTTATTTCGTTGTAATAGGCAAGCGCGCCGGAGTTCGCTTTTTTGTTCGGCGTTACCACAGGAATATGCGCGTGTAAAATTTCTTTATACATAAGCGCGACATCCTCGCTTGCCGTGCAGTCGCAGAACGCGATATTCGGCAGATTATATGACTTCATTTTTGATATATATGTTTTAAGTTGATACGGCTCGCCTTTGATTTCTAATATTGATTTCGCGTTTATCAGGTCGATGCCATTTTCGTCAAATATCATTTTGCGTGAATTGGCAAGCCCGGCAAGACGGACGCGGATTTTATATTTATCGGCAAGAAGCGTACTTTGCGCGGTAATTTGTTCGAGGAGAGTGCCGCCGATAAGCCCCAGTCCCACGAGAAATAAATTCACGCTGCGGACGCCGGAAAGAAAGAACGCTTCGTGGATGGCGTTCATCGCTTTGGAGCGTTCTGTTTTTGGCACCACCGCCGATATATTTATTTCTGATGAACCCTGCGCGATGGCAATGACATTTACGCCGCTGCGCCCCAATGCGTGGAAGACGCGCCCCGCGATGCCGGCGGTGTGCTTCATCCGTGAACCGACAACGGCAATTATCGAGAGCCCGTTTTCCGCTTCCGGTTCTTCGAGCGAACCTTCCTTCAATTCGATTCTAAAGTCCTCTTTGATGGCTTGTACGGCGTTTTCTGCATCTTCCGGCTTTACCGCGAAGCAGATGGAGTACTCGCTTGACGCCTGCGTTATCAGAATCAAACTTACGCCCCGGCGGGCAAGAGCGCCAAAGAGGCGGGACGCGAAACCGGTCGCGCCGGAAAGCCCCGTTCCTTGTACTCTGATAATTGATACATCAGAAATTGAACTAATGCCGCGCACGAGTGTATCGGATTCAGACGCGCCGCTGTGTATTAGCGTTGAAGCGCCGGCGGGGTCGAATGTATTTAGTATGCGGATAGGTATATTTTTTTCGAGGACAGGCTGTATCGTGGGCGGATGCAAAACCTTCGCGCCAAAGTGCGACATTTCCATAGCTTCGATATACGGCATTTCTTTTATGGTGAACGCGCCGTGTACGATTTTGGGGTCGGCGCTGAGTACGCCGTTTACATCTGTCCAGATTTCGAGAACATCAGTGCCGCGCCCGAATGCCGCCGCGTAAACTGCCGCGCTCAAATCGGAGCCGCCGCGTCCCAGTGTTGTTGTTTCTCCGTTTTCTGTTGAACCGATAAAGCCGCCGGCAACATATATCACATTTTTTTTACATGTATCTTTTATTTTTGAATATGTTTGTTCGCGCAGAACTTTTGCCGCGCCGAAAGATGTATCGGTTTTTATTACATCACGGGAATCAAGATATTCGGCATTCAAGCCCTTGGCGCGGAATATCTGAGCGATGATAAAGGCGGAAAGGCGCTCGCCGAAACTCATTATCATATCGAGCGTGCGCGGCGGCAGTGCTTTTAGAATTGCCACGGATTTGACAAGGCTTTCCAGTTCCGCAAAAGCCGCTCCAATTTCCGCAAGCGCCGCGTCCAGCCGCTCTCCCGTAAGAAAATACCGGGCGCACTCCTCGTGCCGCGTTTTGAGAGAGGGCAGGGGGTAGGGGATAGGGGATAGTGAGCCGGCTGCCGGCAACTCCTGCCTATCCCCTCCCTGCTCACTGTCCACTGCTGCTTCAATAAGGGCGTCTGTAACGCCGGAGAAGGCTGAGACTACCACGACACAAGGCTCGGTTCCCTTGGCGCGTACAATTTCCACGACCTGTTCTATCGCCTGCGGGCTTCCGACCGAAGTCCCGCCAAATTTCAATATGTGCATAAAGGCAGTATAGCGAAGGGGGG
>JAIROZ010000143.1 GCA_031257255.1 Spirochaetaceae bacterium
CTCCTCGGTTTTTGGGTTGACAAAGGAACGGCGGACAAAAAGGCGCTCAAATATCTGAAGAGCCTTAGCGGGCAAAGAATCGGGCTTTTCGGCACATTGGGGGCGTACCCCGATTCGGAACACGCGAAGGACTGCGCCCACAAGGTTGAAGATATCGTGGCGGCAAAAAATACCTGCTTGGGCTCGTTTCTCTGTCAGGGGAAAATCGACCCGAAACTTACCGAAATGTTCAGCAAGATTCCCAAGGGGCTGCCGCACCACATGGACGAGGAACGCCGCAAGCGCCACGAAGAGGCGGCTAAACACCCGGACGGCGCGGACATTGCGCGGGCGGTAGAAGCCTGCGCGGCAATGGTTAGCAAGGCAGCGCCGTGAAGCACGGAAAAATCCCGCTGTTTGTCTGCGGCGTAAGCATCGCGCTCGTTTTGCTCTTTTTTGCGGGGCTGCTTTCCGGCGGCGTGGCGATACCGCTTCGGCAGGCGGTGGATGTGCTTTTGGGCAAAGAGCGCGGCAGCCCCGCCGCGGAAATCATTTTGGGAATACGGCTGCCGCGTATCGTTATGGCGCTGCTTATCGGCATGATGCTTGCAGCCGGCGGGACTATTTCTCAGGCGGTGTTCCGCAACCCGCTGGCAGACCCGTACATCATCGGCATAAGTTCGGGGGCGGTTACCGGCGCGGCGCTCGCCTTCCTGCTCAAACTGAATGATGTATGGTACGGCGTTTTCGGGTTTGCCGGGGCGCTGGCGGCGTCATTTTTGGTCTTCAGTCTTGCCGGGAAGCGCGGGAAAGCCGGTACCGCGATGCTCTTGATTGTGGGAGTGGCGGTTTCCGCGTTTTTGGGGGCGGTCAGTTCGTTCGCGCTCTATCTGGCGGGGCAGGACTCGTACCGCGTCATCGTGTGGACTATGGGCTATCTGGGGGCGGCGTCGTGGTTCCGCGCCGGATTGCTCGCCCTGCCCCTGCTCGCGTCCCTCGTGTTTTTTGCGTACCACCGGCACGACCTGGACGCCCTCCTGCTGGGAGACGCCGAGGCACATTCGCTCGGTGTGGCGGTGGGCAAAACGAAACGCCGGCTCCTGCTGGCGGTAAGTCTTACGGCGGCATTTTCTGTCGCGTTTGCCGGAATGATAGGCTTTGTCGGGCTTATTGTTCCGCACGGCGTCCGGCTTTGCGCCGGGAACAGCCATAGCCGGCTTTTGCCGCTCGCTTCGTATTCGGGCGGCGTTTTTCTGCTGCTGGCAGACACGCTGGCGCGGACGCTTATAGCGCCGGTCGAAATTCCCATCGGCATAATAACGGCGCTTTTCGGCGCTCCGTTCTTTATGGTTCTCGCCATCCGCACAGGCAAGGAGTCCCGCTATGGCGCTTGAAATTCAGAATTTGCGGTTTTCGTGGAACGAAAAGGAATTGTTAAAGTCCGTTTCGTTCTCGCTTATGCCGGGCGAATTCGCCGGTTTTCTGGGGCCGAACGGTTCCGGCAAATCGACCTTCCTAAAAAACATTCTGGGCTTTCTAAAGCCGCACAATGGAAAGATTTTGTACGCGGATGCGGGCTGTCCGGCTCAATCGGAATTTCCCGCCGAACTTACGGCAAAAGAGAAGGCGCGGCGTTTTTCGTTTGTGCCCCAGTCCGCCGCCTTTGCCGCGCCGTTCAGTGTTTCGGAACTGGCGCTTATGGGGCGGCTCCCCCATCTGCAAGACCGCTGGGCGGGTTATACGGCAAGCGACAGGCACAAGGCATTGGCGGCAATGGAAACGATGGGGCTTACTCCGCTGGCGAACCGCGTTATGCCTTCGCTTTCCGGCGGCGAAACGCAGAAAGCTGTCATTGCGCGATGCCTCGCGCAGGAAGGCGATGTTATTTTGCTTGACGAAGCGACATCCGGGTTGGACTTGAACCATGCCATCGAAGTTATGGAACTGATGAGGAAAAAGACGACCGAAGAAAAGAAAATCGTGCTTGCCGTGCTTCACGACCTCAACCTTGCGTCCCAGTACTGCGACCGCATACTCCTCTTAAAGGATGGGGAATTGCGCTATCAGGGGAAGCCGGAAGAAGTGCTGACGGAAGCGGTGATAGAGGATGTGTACGGCATCCGCGCTGTTGTGCGCGTTGATGAACGGGGACGCCCTTTCGTTCTGCCGCGCAGGGAGGAATCCAATGTTTGAAGAACGCTACAGGTCGCATCACGATGCGGAGCAGCGCCTTGCCGCGCTGCTGAATGACAGCCGCCGCACAAAGACCCGCGCCGCCGGTCCGCCGCCTCTGCTCCAAAACCTCATGCGCAGCGGCGCGGGGCGGCGTTTGCTGCGCTTAGGCGGCATGTTGGGACTTAAGCCGCCCGCCGGTCGGTGGAAGGCGCTGGAGAAAATTTTGCTCCACCCCGCTGATAATCCCGCGCCGCCAAGTGCGTTGACGGGCGCGCCGCAAAACGCGCCGGAACCCGCCGGAGTCTACATCCATGTGCCGTACTGCGATAAAATCTGCTCATTTTGCAACCTGAACCGCCGGGGCTGTTCCGGCGTTGACTTAGACGACTACGCCGCCGCGCTCATTACCGAAATCAAGGCATGGGGGCGCTATCCGTATATACAGAGGCGGCGTTTTGAATCGGTGTACTTTGGCGGCGGCACGCCCACAGTGCTTAGGGCGGCGCAACTATCCGCCGTGCTTGCCGCTCTCCGCGACAACTTCCCGCTCAGTGCGGACTGTGAAATCAGCATCGAATCGACTCAGCACAATTTGCCGGGCGAAAAAGCCGCCGTCCTGCAAAAAGCGGGGGTCAACCGCCTGAGCATAGGGATTCAGACGCTTTCGGAACGGGGGCGCGTACTACTGGGCAGGACTTATTCGGAAGAACGCGCCCGCGAGGAATTGCGTCTTTTGCGGGAAACCTTTGGCGGCGTTTTGGGTATCGACATCATTTACAGTTACCCCGGTCAGACGCTGGACGAACTGCGCCGGGACGCGGACTTCTGCGCCGCTTCCGGCATCGACAGCGTAAGTTTTTATTCGCTTATGATACAAAAAGGCTCCGCGCTCTCAAACACTATCGAAGCGGGACGCCTTCAGTTTGAACGGGACATCGCGTTCGACCTTGAACGCCACAATCTTTTTTACTCAACGCTGCGGGAAGCGGGGTTTACTCTGCTGGAACTTTCCAAACTGGCGCGTCCGGGGCGCGACCGCTACCGGTACATCCACATTCAGTACGGCGAAGGCGACCTTGTACCGATAGGGCACGGGGCGGGCGGGAACATCGCCGGCTTCCCGCTCTACTCGCCCGCGCCGGGGCAGCGTATGACGGGCAGTCCTCAGCCTGAATACCGGCAGTTCCACCGTTTGCTGGGGATGCTCCAGTTCGGCGTCTACGACCCGGAACGCCTGTGCGCCGGCTTGGACGAAACCCGGAAACAGGCGGCTGGGGCATCCGCGTCCGCAACGGCGGCGGCGGCGGCGGCAACAGCGGCAATGCGTGAATTTGAGGCTGAGGGGCTTTTGCTTCCCGCGCCTGACGGAAAGAGTTGGACTCCCAGCGCGGACGGCGTCTTTTGGGGAAACAACATCGCCGTGGCGGTGCTGGAAAGGATTGCCGGGGCGCGGTGAACTTTGAGTTCATCAGCATAACTGTTGATGAACTCTATGGATTGCGGCAGCATAGCCTTGCGCCTAAGGTATTCGGGGGTATCCCTTGTTTTTTACATTTTGCCATAGGGCAAAGGCATTTAACAATTGTCCGCAGATTACACTGATTTTCACAGATTAGTTACAGATTAATAGATACAGATATCCCATAATCACGGCAAACATCTTTTTCATTTGCGGCACGCTGCCGGTTGTTTGCGTAAATTATCTCTTTGTATTCACCTAATCTGTGAATAATATATTCTGTTTCATTTATAGAAAAATGTATTTCAATCATAAAATTTCTCCGTAATCTGACTATTTGATATAGCATATTATATACGCTATATATCTTCTTCCTATTTTTTAGGAGTAATATCTTTGCAACTACGAACACCCATATAACGGTAATAATTATCTGCTCCTGTCATAAAATCCATATTTAACCTGTATCTTCTGCCCTCAAATGTAAAATCAATTGCACAATAATTGTACCAGGTTACTTTTACACCGGGGCATTTCTTTTTAAAAAGATATGTAAAATTCCTAATAAGCGTCCCATTATTGCTGGAAGATAATATTTCCATAGCATGAGATGCAAATTCATCTGACTGCTCTGTTTCAGAACCGCCTGAGAGTGTTGCGGCTACAAGCATTGCTCCGGCACCCCGTACTTGTCAGCGCCAGCCCCGCAGCAAGCGCCATAAGCGGCAGCCGCATTAAACCTTTGCGTACAAACCCAGCCGGTCTCCGCGCAAACCGTTTGCCGTTTGCATTGACGGTTCCTATTAAACCTCCAAAATCCTGTTTACTCATAATAACTCCATACCTGAATCTGCCTTTGCCAGACTCGCCGGTAAGCGGCGCGTGTTTCCCATACACCCGCTGCCGCCTTCCAACGGCTAAAACCAGTGTTTTCGTTAATACCGGTATTTAGGTAAACGCTGATTAACTCGATGTTTCGGCAAGCCTCAAAAATTAAAGGCTTTCCGCATCAGCGTTTCTCTAGAACCGCAGCGACAAACCCGCGCCAACTACTTGGTGAATAGTGTGCAAAAAAAGATTCGCTTCTACATAGAAGCCGATATTTTTTATAAAAAACCACTGTATCCCCGTAGAAGCGCCGATGAAGATTATAGAATTGGAAGGTTCGTCCTCTAATGCAACATAATGTTCGTAATCACCGGTTCCGCTATGCTTTGTTTCTACATTTTGGATGAAGTAGCCTAGGGCAAAAACAATATAGAAGCCCCAATTTTTTCTGCTCCAAACTGTACCAATGCGTCCGGCAAAACCCATATTCGAATAAGTTGTTTTTTTTTCGTAGGTATATTCTTCGTAGGAGTTTGCCTCAGATTGTGGTCCTTGTTTACTAAACACAGCCATTGCGCCAAGCGTAAAAGGGAATTTTAGCGACAACTTAAAATCCGCGCTTACTGATAAAGGCGGAATTAACTTTTCGAACAGTGAAAACCATTCCTGAATCCCGAAACCTACGCCCGCATTTATAAATACCTTACTGTTGTCAGTCTGAGGTGCCTTGATAGGGCTGGGCTTATTGCTTTCATACCAAGGGGCTGTCCATGGGGCATCCCAATCACTCTGCGCAAACATTATTTGCGCCGTAAAAAACCATAATGCCGGCGCAAGTAACATTAGACCAAATTTTTTATTCATAATAAATCTCTCCTATTCCCAGCCGCCGAGAAAACCTGTCAGGGATGAATCCATAATATCTTGCGCGGACGCCGTAGTGTCGCGCTTTTTGCCGCCGCTTAAATACACCGCATGACCTTGCGATGCCGTGTTGCGAGAAGCGGGGGAGGCGTCATTTCCGTAAATGATGCTATCGCCGCTTTTTGTGAAGACTGCTTTTCCATCTGAATTGCTATACTCATACACATACACGCCACCGCCGTAGCAGTAGTCGCCGGAAGCGGTATTGCCGCTGATAGTACCGCCTGTCATCGTGAATGTCCCTCTGCTATACACACCACCGCCGCCAGAATTGGAGCCATAGCCGTAGTCGCAGGACGCAGTATTGCCACTGATAGTCCCTCCAGTCATCGTGAATGTCCCGCTGCTATACACACCGCCGCCGCCAGAATTGGAATAGTTTGAAGACGCGGTATTGCCGCTAATAGTCCCTCCAGTCATCGTGAAGTAGCCGTTAAAGTCAACAATATAAACGCCTCCAGCAGTATTGCCGCTAACAGTATTGTCGCTAATGGTACCGCTTTCCATATAAAAGCCTCCGCCAATACTTACCAATGGGGCGGTGTTTTCGTTTTTCCCTTTCAGACTTACGCCGCGTAGAGTAAGCGTCTGTCCTTTTCCTGTTTTGAGCAGGCTTCCGTTGCTCTCCCTCCCGGAACCAAGTTCGAGCGAACCTGTGCCCCGCAAAGTTACCTTAACACGGGTAACATTACCAAAAGTGTTTTCGAGAGAGCCGTTAAGCCCGGTAATGTTTGCGTTTATATTGACAATGTAGTTTTTCTCGTTGCCTCCCCGGCTTATTGTTAATTGAGCGTTTTTCCAATCCGAGGCGCTTGCGACATTTATTGTAGTCTCATTAACGCCTTCTTCATTTTCATCACCGCATCCCGCCAATGCGAGTCCGAATACAAACGCAAGGACGCTTATCCCTACACAGCCGTAAGAACGTAAATCTTTTGTTTTCATTTCTTGCTCCTTTTGCTTTGCGCTTTGCAAAGCAGTTTTATATTTCAGCGTAGAAATCCCTTGATTTTGTCAAAAACATCCTTAAACACGCTTCCGTCATTCACGGTTGACTCGTTCTTTCCCCAAAAAACATCAAAGGGATATGAAATATCCCTTGCTTGTTCAACACTGATACCTTTTCCCGTTGACTTCAAGAAAATCAAAACACCCAGTATATTTGCGCCGTATTTCTGTTTCAGGTGGAGCATATCGAATGAACGACACTTGAACTGGTCTGTAACTGCAGAGCGGTATTTTACCTCAATACTGACATACCTTTTATCTGTGCGGCAAATAAGAATATCGGATTTATGAGATAGGGTTTTATCGTTTGGCAGCGTATAATCAAGGCTGCCTTCTTTGATTATCTGTATGCCGGATAAATCATCAATATGGGCTTTAAGCAATGGAAAAATGAAATCTACCAACGCGTTTTCGCTCTCAAATTCCGCGCATAATCCATTGGAAGATGTTGCCATATCAACAGTAGAATTTCTTTCCCTTGGCAATTGATATTTAATTGTCAAACTCGCTCCTTTTCCCTTTTGCGGCGAATGAGAAACGCTGTCGCCAGTTTCCATCATTTTGCGCATAGCAGAACAGCATGAGGGCATACAATGATTTGGTCCAGGATAACCGCCTATCCGTCTATGCAAATCACCAGAGTTTACCTCAATGCTTTCTAGTCCTTTTTGTTCCGCTTCCACAAAAATTTTTTGCAGTTCACCTGTAAAATCCATATTCTCTCCTTCGCGGGGTTTCCCCCGCTTGTCCTAAAATTTCCTTTGCCCCAAAGCGCAGACGATTGGCTTTTTGACCAATCGTTAGAAATATATTCCTCAAAAAGCATTTCGTCAAGTAGGCGTTCTGCTTTTCAGCGTATTCTTATGGTATGGGGTTCAGGGATAATTTGAAGAATGAACTTATCTATTCGGGATTACTGGTTAAAGATTTAGCCGAGCAAGCGGGATTAAAAAAGCATACTATCGACAACTATTTGAGTGTGCGCGGACGTATGCCCGCAGCGGATGCCGCAGTTAAGTTGGCGCGGGCGCTGGATGTGTCTGTGGAATACCTTGTAACCGGCGAGGAAACCTCTCATCAGAAACATTGCTTTTCGCCGGAAGTGCGGTTAATGGCGCGTTTAGCGGAAACTCTTACCCCAAAATCACGGAAAATAGCGCTCTCACTCATCGAATCGTTAAAAAAACACGATTCTTATTAACGCTAAGTAAAGACTGATTAGCATCGAGTTTATCAGTCTTTCCCTAGCCGGCATCGCCCTCGGCGAATGTTTTTGTATGCTCCAAAAATGCCGCGATGTTCCCGCTTGCGGATTTTACTTCTTTTACAAGAGCGCCGACTTTTTCGGACTTACACCGCAGCGCCTTCATCTCTCCGTGTATCG
>JAIROZ010000144.1 GCA_031257255.1 Spirochaetaceae bacterium
GGTAACCCGAACAAGTCTCCGCAAAATGCTACGCATTTTGCATTTTTTCTATGGTTGTTGTTAGGATTTATTTGTATTCTATTCTCTGGTTGTGAGGAAGCCGAATTTTGGATTAATGAAGAGGCTGTTAGGCTTGTAGATGCTGAATACAAAAACAAAGATAGTTTTAAACTAACATACAAAGAAGCCAACAGTGAATATCACTGGAAAAATGTTGATAAGGTTACATCCAGTCTTGAATTTTTGGCGAAGTTCGGCAATTATAGATATGATAAACACCAAGGTCCGAATTTTGAAGGCTCATCGTATTATGTAATAATAACAGTAAAGCCCGGTTTTATACCAGGAGATTTCATCCAATTGCATAGTAAAGCCGGATATGCGAACGGCTCTGTTGGTTTCAGTGTACCTGAGTAAAAATCTAAATTCAAATTGTCACATAGGAGGAAACAAAAATGACAAAGATTACCTTCAGTTTGGAGGAAATTATTGTTAAGTAGCAAGGGCAATAGCATATAAATAATTGTCCGCAGATTACACTGATTGGACTTGTTCGGTTTACCGAAAAGGAGCGCAAAATTGCGTAAATTATTTGCTGTAACATTTTTATTTACATCTTTTTCTCTTCTTGCGGAATCCGGTGATTATTACGAAGATAAATTAGACGGCTGGACAGTGGATGTTTTTGTACGCACATCTTTTTTTGCGTTTGATAATACCGCGTTAAAAAAAATAAACGCGATGGGCGCTCCCGTTCCGTTAGTACAAGGACTTGCGGCGCTTGACGGACTTGCGCTCGGCTTTGGGCTTGGATATGGTTTGGAAATAATACCCGATATACTAATACCGGGAATTTATCTTGACTGTTCATTTAGCCCATTTGCGCTCACTATGACAACCGTTAATGGTGAATTAATGCCGCCATTTGAAGATTTTTTTCCTTTGGCTCATATTGGGCTTCGTGTATATAACCAATTCAAAATAACATCGTTTGATATTGAGCCTTTTGCCGGATTTAATGCCGCTTTTGAAGCAACAAATAAATGTTCTTTGTTTTCGGTATTTGGAATACTTGCCTCATTCAAGTTTATAGGAATAGAATACACTTATTGTTTACCATTCATGCGGCAGGCAGACTGGGAATCATTTAGAGGGGCTAAGTTCCATAGAATAAGTTTATGTTTTCATGTAAGATAGAACGCATTATGGACAATAATATGAACCGCATGCTGTTTGGAATCGTTTTCTTTCTTATATCTCTTAATGGCGTATTTACGGACGAAATGCCGCAGGAACCGCCTGTTCCGGCGCAAGCGCAGGCAAAAGCGGCATCTGTTTTTAACTGGGAGTTTCAAACCGCCTTTGGCATAAAATCCGCGCAAACGCGGGAGTATGTATATCAAAACGGCAAGCAAATAAGCCGGCTTGACTGGACAGATTATATTGCGCCTTTTGCCGCATTTTCTACATTGTTTTCTGTTTTTAATATTACGGCGGGCGCGGGCATTTCGCTTTCAATTCCCGTACAAAGCGGCATAATGGAAGATTACGATTTTCTTATTGCCGGTTCGGATGCCGCCTCGTTATACTCGCGCCATGACTCTTATCTTGATAAAGATTTTTCCTGCTATGCGGAATTGGGTTATGTATTCAAAATTAAGACATTCTATATATTTCCTGCCGCCGGGTTTTGTTACGAAAACCGCAAATGGTCGGCGGCTGACGGCTATCTGCAATACCCGGCAAGCGGCGCATGGACAGGCAGCGAGCCAAAAGAAAATGTCTATGGAACAGTTATCAGTTATGAACAGGCAGTATGGCATCCGGCGCTGTCGTTATGCGCCGGTTATATATACAAACAAATTATTGATGTTTCGTTATACGGCAAATTTTATCCGTATTTATGGTCGGAAAGTATAGACAGTCATTTTTTACGCGAGCCTCCTGTGCGTTTTTATGACACGCTAAAAGGCGGCATAGGCGGAAAATTCGGTTTGCAAACAGCGTTTAGCCCCGCTAAAGGAATAGCGCTTGTGTTATCAATAGAATACGAAATGCTTACAAGCGCTAAAGGGGCATCATCCTCCGGCACTATAGGAAAAGGGAACGGCGTTCTTGTACTGGACGAAGCAGAAGGCGCAAAAATGGAACGCGGCGCATTTGCCGCTTCTTTGGGTGTAAGGGTAAAAGGATAAAGGTGTATTGATAATAGATAAATTTATTTGACTTAAATAATTTTTTTAAATTGGACTAAAATATCATTGGACTTGTTCTGTAACCAGAACAAGTCTCCGCAAAATGGCAGACTAAAGTCTGTCGCATTTTGCATTTTTATTATGGTTGATGTAGTTGCAAAACAACAGTTTTGCAACTACATCACGCCTTAATCTTCCATAAGCCAGGTGCGGATAAGTTGCGATACATCCTGCGGGTGTTCGCGGGCAAGCGCTATGGCTTTTTCGGCAAGTTCCATACGCGCCTGGTCTTCAACCGACATCGAAATTGTCTCGCCTTCTTTTTCCGCTTCCAGCAGGGCGCTTTCGCGCATAAGTTGATGTTGACGGGCAAGTTCCTCTTCCCGGCGGCGGCGCGCCTGTTCGCGGGCACGAGCGATAATCTGAAAGACCACAAAGCCTATTAACAAAACCGCAATGCCTATTAAAGAAGCAATTATCGTAAATTGAATCTGCCGCGCCTTCATAATGGCGGCGTCTTCCGCTTCAAACTGAGCGGTGCGGTCGATAGGGAAATTCGTTACATTGACCAAATCGCCGCGTCCCGCGTCAAAATGTATCGCGCCCTCTACAAGCCTTTGCGCCGCCGCCAACTCCTCCGGGTTAAGCGGCTTGTACTCACGCTCGACTTTATTTTCCGGCGTAAACATCAGTTTGCCCTTTTCGTCATATTTCTTTGACCAGGTGCCGTCTATGTTCACGGAAACAGAAACGCTGTCAACCTTGGGGCGGCGTTCTTCCTGTATCTTCTCTTCGTTCATTACTTCATTATGAGTGCGCGTTTTCTGCGTTACCTCGCCCGCCATATTCTGCATATCCTTGTATGCGGGCGGCGTCTGCCCCTCAACTCCAGCGGGACCTTCAGGGTTAAAACCCGTGCCCTTCCAAGTGGTCTCGCTCGTGGTTTCGGAAATTGTAAGGCTCGGTACACGCACCGAATCATCGTAGGGAAGCCCCGGCGTTTGTTCCTTTATCATAACGGGCTTATAGTTGCTGCTCTCGACTACCTTCTTGGACATATCCATTTGAATATTTATATTGAGGTCGCGTACGCGGTCTGCGGAGAAGTTATTTTGCAGAGCGCTAAGAATATCGGCTCTGTACTTTGCTTCGGTCTCACGGCGAATTTTGATTTCGCGCTGGACAAGCGCGAGGTTGTCCATCTCCTTCATCCCCTCAAAATCGTTCAACACGAGTCCATTGTGGTCGGTTATCGTGATATTCTCCGCCTTTACTCCGTTCCCAACCGCCGATATGACAATGCGTTGAACGCCTTCTATTATCTTGCGGTTTTCGTTCAAATCGACATTCGGTTTTGGGATGAGCACCACACTGACGGTAACCGGTTTCTGGTCGGCTTTGAACAGCGTTTCTTCGGGCATAACGATATTTACGACGGCGTTGTCGATGTAAGCAAGCGCCTTTATCGTTCTTGTAATGTCCGCCGTTATAGAACGGCGCAGGTTTATGTTTCGCTCGAATTCTGTAATTGTCCAACTTTCGCGGTCAAAGAGCGCCCATGGGTCAGCGCCCTTGGGGGCAAGCCCTTCGCTTATCAGTATTGCCCTCATTTTGCGGGCAGTTTTTTCGTCTCCCACATAGACTATGCCGCCTGTTACCTGCGTCTTTACATTTTCCTGCTCGATGCGGGTAATGATTTCGGCAAGTTGGGTTTCGTCCGTTATCGCGGTACTGATTACCGGCGTCATGGACGGTGCCGAGGAGACGCCGACAAGCGCCGCAATGGCAATAACCGCCACGAGCACTACGCCGCCCAAAATGAGTTTTTGCGGCAGCGTCCATTTTTTCCAAAGGTCTTTTATTTGGTTGAGTATCTTTGTAAAGTCCATTTATGCCTACCTTGTGTTGATAATATCGCGCCACGCCTGCGTTAGGCGGTTAAGAATGGTATGCGCAATGTTGAGCGACATAGCCGCTTCTGCCTGCGCGATAGTAAGGTCGTGGGCGTCAACGCTGCCGGGATTTGTAAGGGCTTCCTGTGTGATAGCATCTGCCGTATTTTGAAAGCCGGAAACGCGGTCTATCGCCTTTAGCATTTCTTCCGAAAAACTAACGCCGCTTGAATTGGAAAGCCCGTAAACGCCGTCTCGCAGTACGGCAGACGCGCCGGTAATCCGTCCTAGCGCCGCCATCTCCGAGCCTTGCCCCGGCAGGCGCGTCTTCCCCGACTGAGTTATCAATTCGCCAAAATTGATTTTAGCGCCGGCATCCGCGTCATCAAAAACTTTGCCGTCAAAATTTGTGAGCGCTCCGCCATGTGTAAATGAGCCTGAAAAACCTACAGTGCCGCCGCTTGATATATGACGCGGGTCTGTCGTCTTCATTGGAATGTGAACTGGCTGCTGCAGTTCCGGTTTGAGTGTAAGCATATTCCCCTCCCAAAGAAAATTAATGCTATGCTATATGTGCAACTTTTGGGTGAAATCCGAAAGTTGCGTAATACATTGAACGCTTGAGAATCAAGCGTTCAATGTACATTATCGGAGGTTTGATTTTTTTTGTAAAGTGGGCGCGTTGCGGGGCAGCAAACACCCGGTTGAAACTCAAATCGCGATGCATATTTCCCGAAGATATTTATTCAAACCGTTACTCCTTCAAAAACCCGTACTCATATACCTTAGGCGCTATTTTTGCCGCCAGCGCCTTTTGCGCTTCCCTCAATTTGCCGATAAGCATGTTGTAGGTTTCGTCAGCGGATTTTGTGTTCATTGTCCCTGAGTCTTTGCGCCCCTGAAAGAATTCGCGTATATCGTAAAACGAGGCATTTACAGAAGCGGTTTTGTTGTTCTTGATTTTCGCGTGGTAATACTTCCAGAGTTCCAGACCTGCGGATAGAACGGCGGATGCTTCGGTTTCCAGTTTCCGGTTTCCGGTTTCCGGTTTTTTTCCGGTTGTTGGTTTCTGGTTTCCGGTTTCCGGTTTTGTGTTTGATATATCAGAACCTACCGGCAACCGGCAACCGGCAACCAGAAACTGCCGCATAAAATTGCTTTCAAACTTTTCTTTTGCGCCTACTTCCGCTTCGGTAAAAGGAATCCAGTGATTCACCCCATATTTGCAGGAAATATTATTGTTAA
>JAIROZ010000187.1 GCA_031257255.1 Spirochaetaceae bacterium
GTTTCTATTGCCAATACGCAATTTATAGCGCCGCCATTAACTGTGCGCCCGTCTTTCATTATTTTCTTGGGATTTATATAATTCTTGTTTGGAGTAAAATTTTCTCTGCTGTTTCCTAATGCAATTATTTCAAACTGCTCTGGATTATATTTATCCAAAAAAGTAATTGGTACACCCATAATGCCGTCATAATCCATGGGGATTTCATTTGTTTTATCAACATTGATCGCATCATAATTATCGTATTTTGGAAAATCCTCTGGTATGTATTTTTTCCAAAGAATTATAGTTTCATTGCGTTTTTTTATTTCAAGATTGGTAAACCAATGAACGCCGGACACCCGTATCATACCTTCTCTGTGGTCTTCAGCCGCCGCATAATCTTCATAATGCGGAGCGATAAAATGTCCGGCGCTGCCGCGAAAACCATATCCAAGCCATATTTTATTTTCTTTTATCAACTTAAATATTTCTTTATAGGTGATCGCATTTTGATGTCCTATTATCAAAAACTTTTTATCGTATTCCATAAGTTGCGCGACATATTCACGAAACAGCGAAAATGGCGGATTAGTAACAACAATGTCTGACTGCTTTAACAGTTCGATACATTCAGAAGTACGGAAATCGCCGTCTCCTTTCAACACGCCCCATTCGTTTTGTTTTATAAAAGCGTTCATATCCGTAATAACATCATCGATGCGGCTTTTGCCGTCATAAATACAGTAAACAGCTTGTTCGTCAAGGTTTTGGCTGAAAAGATCAGGGTTCAGGTTTTTGTAACAGGTGGCGATAAGCCGTTTTAAACCTAAGCTGTGAAATCTCGCATAAAAATAATAAAAAAACTTGCTAACCCGCGGGTCGTCTCAGTTGCAAAGAATGGTCTTACCACTAAAATGATCCCAGTAATGACCGCACTCATTTTCTATGTCGCTCAGTTGCGTGTAAAACTCATCATTTTTCGCCTTGTTTGCGGCATGTAAAGCGGCGTTTTTTGCGGGCTTACTCATAACTCTTATTATATAGCGCTGGTCAGAGGAAAGGCAATACAATAGCGGTACAGTTTTGCGCCATTCGGAATTGTCCGGTGCTTCATAGGGGTTATTGGGCTTGTTCAGGTTACCGAACAAGTCTCCGCAAAATATGTTAGTATAACAGGACAATGCTGACAATAGACTATGATTTTTATTTGCCGAAAGAACTGATAGCGCAGCACCCGCCAAAAGAGCGCGGCACAAGCCGCCTTATGGTATTAGACCGTATTTCCGGCGGGGTACGCCATCTGCTTGTTTCAGACTTGCCTTCAGTGCTGCCAAAAGGCAGCCTGCTTGTCTTTAACAATACCCGTGTGCGAAAAGCGCGGCTCTTTGGAAGAAACGAAAACGACATTCTTACAGAATTTCTGCTGCTGGAAAATCTAACGGAAGGCGTGCGCTGGAGCGCCCTTTGCAAGAATGCGGCAAAGCGGCGGGCAGGCAGCGTTTTTTATTTTCCGGCGGGCTTGGAAGGAAAGATAGAAGGACGGCACGATAACGGCGTTGTACTCTGTTTTGACCATCCCGTTGATGACGCATACCTTGAGGAACACGGGCGTGTGCCGCTTCCGCCTTATATCAAAAGAGAGGACAAAGCGGAGGACGAGGCGCGGTATCAGACTATTTTTGCCCGCGAAAACGGGTCGGCGGCTGCCCCCACAGCCGGGCTTCATTTTACGGAGAAGTTGCTTTCGGAATTGAGCGCTGCGGGCATCGAGAGTGTTTTTGTAACGCTGCATGTAGGGCTGGGTACTTTTGCGCCTGTCCGTACCGTCCGCGTTGAGGAGCATAAGATGCACGAGGAGCGCTATTTTATTGACGCTAATGTTGCGGAGCGCATACAAAAGGCAAAACAGGATGGACGCCCCGTTACCGCCTGCGGCACAACGAGCGCCCGCACGCTTGAGTCGGCTTGGTCGGGGGGGCGTTTGTGTGCGGGAAGCGGGTCAACCAAAATCTTTATCTACGGGGATTACCGTTTTAAGGTTGTTGACAGTCTGTTTACAAACTTTCATACGCCGCTTTCCTCGCTTCTTATGCTTGTGTCCTGTTTTGCCGGGCAGCGTCCGGGAAATGCAGGGTCGGGACACCGCCTCATTATGGACGCATACGCCGCCGCAATAGAGCGCCGTTACCGGTTCTTCAGTTACGGCGATGCTATGCTCATTTTATAGATACAAATCTTAGCGCCCAATTTGCGAATTGTTTTGCAAAGGAAGCAAAAAAGAGCCGTGTTCCTTCGTTTATGAATTCTCCATTTTTGCCGAACAAATCCTGAGCGCCGCTAATGTACATTTCCGGCTGATTCAAAATAGGCACATCCAAAAATCCGAGCGTCTGGCGCAGCGAATGATACGCGCCAAATGCGCCAAGTTTCCCGACGGTAACGCTAATTATCGCGCCGGGTTTGCCTTTCCATTTATTGTCTTCTTTAGGACGCGAGGCAACATCAAGCGCATTCTTTAGCGCGGCGGGCATCCCTCTGTTATACTCAGGCGTAACAAACAAAAATGCGTCCAAACTTTCAACCTTCCGCCTAAAATTCAACCATTCGGGCGGCAGATTTTTTTCGTTCTCTAAATCTTCGTTGTATAACGGAAGGCTGCCAATCTCCAAAAAAAATGTTTCAAATCCGTTAGGCAAAAGCGCCGCCGCCGCTTTTGCGGTTTTTAAGCAAAATGAATCTTTGCGGAGGCTGCCGGCAAGCAAGCCTGTTTTAATTTTATTCATAATACACCGAATATAATGAATTGGCGTCTGCGGCGGCTCGCGGCACCGTAGCGGCGCATTGTAAGGATAGATGCCGCAATGTGCCGATAATTGATATATGAAGCCGCGAAAATACCCGCGTCTGTTTTTCGTCCGCCTGATATTGGCTGCAAGTCTGCTCATACTGAATATACGGGCGGGTTTTTGCGATGAGTTTGCGTTCAAACACGCGGCGGGGGATAAATTCAAAATTGTCTCTGAGGTACACGAGGAGTATCTGCAAAATGGGAAAGTACTGGACAGGTCGAACATTCACAACCGCATTAGCACAGAGGTAACCGGAATTATAGCCGGCAAGGCGGCGCACAAAGCGCTCTTTCAGGTTATGGTCGACAAGACGGCGGCGGAAGGCGGCAAGACTATGAATATAACAAATGAGTATGCATCTCAGTTTGAGCGTGATGAACTTGGGAAGATGCAGGTTAGCCGCAAATTTGCCTTCCCCTCCGTACGCAATGTACCGGTATTTCCCCGGCGCAATATAAAATCCGGCGATACATGGTTTGAAGACGGCGAGGAAGTCCACGATTTAGAAGGAAACTTTGGACTGAAAGATTTCTTGCGCCTGCCTTTCCGCGCAAAGTATCAATATTTGGGACAACGGCAATGGCGCGGCAAGATGTATCCGGCATTTTTAGTAACATATTCGATACGCCAGAATTATGATGACTATTTTGAAAAAAATCCGAGACAATACCTTTCGCCAAATGCGCAGGACCCAAAAAATAAAGAACCTAAAACACTGGTAATTGTTTCTGTTTCCGGCAATACCAGCCAGACGGTTTTTTGGAATTCCGCTCTGGGGCAGCCGGCGGCATCTAAGGGGGCTTTTACTCTTAGGTTTACAATGTCCGATGGAACGGTGCATGAATTCCGCTCGGAGGAAGAAGCGGAAATTTTATATTCGGAAGAGATGAACAAGGACGCGGTGGCGGCGGAGGTGGAAAAAGAATTGCGCGATGCCGGTGTAAACGAAACGAGTGTACGAAAAGTCGAGGGGGGGGTAAGCATTACACTGGAGAACATTCAGTTTGAAGGAGATTCGGCGGTTTTACGGCAGAGTGAAAAGGCAAAACTCGACAAGATAGCGCAGGCGCTTGCGCGTTATTCCGGGCGTGATATTCTTGTGGCAGGACATACAGCGGATGCCGGCGGCACAGCGGAAAGCCGGCTAAAACTTTCCGGCGACCGCGCCGGGGCTGTAGCCGGTTACCTTACGCAAAAAAAGGCGCGCCCCGAAGGGCAAATAATGACAAAAGGCTACGGCGCTACAGTGCCGATAGCCTCTAACGATACACAGGAGGGGCGCGCAAAAAACCGCCGTGTGGAAATCATCATTTTGGAAAACTAGGGAGCGTTGATGAACTCGATGCTAACCGGCGTTTCCCACATGGGGTTACCAAAGGTTCGGTTTTGGCGTATATTTAGGGTATGTATGAATATGAAACTGACGGCGTATGCGCGTCAAGGATTTTTTTTGACATAAAAGACGGCAAATTGCGCGATGTGCGGTTTGAAAACGGCTGTAACGGCAACACAAAAGGCATTAGCGCCTTAGTTGAAGGAATGGATGCCGCCGAAATTATCAGCAGACTAAAGGGCACAACCTGCGGACGCCGCCCCACTTCCTGTCCCGACCAACTGGCAAAGGCTATAGAAGCGGCATTAAAAAAATCCGCCGCCTAAAACAATGGTAAAACCGGCTTTTGCCTGCCGCTAATATGACACCGCCCCACTTACAACGGCTTGCGTTAATAACCGGCGCTGCCGGCATTGATGCGCTTGCAGAATCATCCGTTATGGTCGTAGGTTTGGGCGGCGTAGGCAGTTGGTGCGCCGAAGCGCTTGTCCGTTCAGGGATTGGACGGCTCTGCATTGCCGATTCGGATTCAGTCTGTATTACCAACATAAACCGTCAAGTTCAGGCAACCTCCCGAACCATAGGTCAACTAAAAACCGAAGCCTTGCGGGAACGCCTTTTAGAAATCAACCCGAAAGCAAATATCGAAGTAATTAGCGCTGTTTTCGCGCCCTCCAAAGGTGAAGCGGACAAAATCCCGGTAACTTTTCCTTTTGCTTCTTACCGCTTCATTATTGATGCCATAGACAGTCTTTCCAGCAAACTTGACCTGATAGAAACCGCCTTTGCTAACGGGAATACCCTATATTCGTCTATGGGGATGGCGCAAAAATTGGACGCTGCGCGTCTGCGGACAGCATCTATCTGGCAAACTTACGGCTGCCCGCTTGCCCGCCTTGTCCGGCAGGGCTTGCGGAAACGGGGCTTTTCCGGCGATTTTACCGCCGTTTTTAGCGATGAACGCTTGCCTCTGCATAACGAAGTCCAGACAGGCTGCGGCAGCGCCGTGTGCCTATGTCCAAAATCCGCTGCCCATGAATGGTGTTCTTCAAAAAAAGTGATAAACGGCAGCGCAGTTATGGTAACAGCCGCCGCCGGGATGATTTTGGCATCTCTTGTTGTTCAGGATATACTAAAAAATGTATCATAATTACACAATCAAAACAGGCAATGACACACATGGGTCAATTTTACACATAAAAATAGACAGTAATGGTCTATTTTTGAAGGTCAGACTGACCCATTCGCTTAAAAACCGGCATAAAACTGCCTTTATAGTTGGCACGCTTGTTGCTACAGTATAAGTATAGGCGCTTGAGCGCTAAAAAAATTAAAAAAGAGCCGGTTTGTTAAACGCGGTTCAAGGAGAAAAAAATGAAAACTTTATCACTCTATCATCCTTTTGACATGGAAAAGCCTCTTATGGACATGGAACGCTTTGTAGATTCGTTCTTTGGCGAGGGGGCGCGGGCACTGGGGCGGAATTTTGTCCGCTTCCCGGCGGTTGATGTAATGGAAACCAACGATTCCTATGTGGTCGAGGCGGAACTGCCGGGCTACGAAGAAAAAGACATCGAAGTAAATGTCGACAACAACACGCTCACCATAGAGTCGAAGAGCGATGCCGAAAACGAAAAAACCGATGCCGAACATCAGTATGTTATCCGGGAACGCCGGCGCTCGCAATTTAGCCGTTCATTCCGGCTGCCGGAAAATGCCGACACCGATACGGTGAACGCCGGTTTTAACAACGGGCTGCTTAGGCTTGAAATTAAAAAACGCGCAGAAGCCAAAAAACGGGTTATCCAAATCGGCAAATAAAATTTTGCCCTGCGGCGCTTAACCGCTTAGTTTCTGAACAACTATAATTTAAAAATCATAAAAAATCATTCCAAAATACACGGTGCCGTCTGCGTGGCGGCACCGTTTTTTTTACTTTAGGCTTTAGTTTGAGATGTTTCAAACTTTGTTTGAGATGTTTCAAACTTTGTTTGAAACACGCCGTCTTCAATTTCCCTTAGCATATCAACGCGGGGCTTGTGTCTGCCGCCTTCAAAAGGGGTATCGAGCCAGATTTCGGTTATCAATCTGGCAAGACCGGTGCCCAGAACACGCGCTCCGAGCGCCAGCATATTGGAATTGTTATGAAGCCGCGAGAGTTGCGCCGTATAACAATCTGTACAAACCACGCACCTTATGCCTTTTACCTTGTTTGCCGCAAGCGATATGCCCACGCCGGTTCCGCAGATGATAACTCCCCGCTCACATTCGCCTGATGCTACAAGTTTTGCGGCTCGCCAGCCCCACAAAGGATAATCCGTCCGCTCCGGCGTATTTGTACCTATATCCTTGTATGCAAGTCCTCGTTCCTCAAAAAATTTTTTAATTTCATTTTTAAGTTCCAAACCTGTATGGTCATTAGCAATAACTATCATTTTTTCTCCTATTTGCGTTTGCGTTTGTTGACCTTCTCGTACTGCTTTAACAGACGGCTCTGCCTTAGTTCCGAAAGATGGTCGATAAAAAGGATGCCGTTCAGATGGTCATTTTCGTGTTGAATGATGCGGGCAAGTATGCCGTCCGCGTCCAGCGTAAAAGGACGCCCGCGCTCGTTCCATGCCTGCACCGTTATCTTTTTTGAGCGGGCTACATCCGCCCAGACGCCGGGCAGCGACAAGCAGCCTTCCTCGTGTTTTATGCGTTCCTCGCTTGTGGCGAGTATGGAGGGATTAAGAAAGGCACGCGGTTCATCGTTGCTGCCGCAGCGCAGGACAAAGATACGTTCCATAAGCCCGACCTGCGGTCCCGCAAGTCCTACACCGCCGCCGCCAACCATAAGATCAATCATTTCGGCAGCAATATCGCGGTAATTGGGGCGTATTTCTTTAATCGGCGCAGCCTTTTGGCGCAGGGCTTCATCGCCCAAAGTAATAATTTTCACACCAGTCTTTTTTTAGGTTATCACAGCGGCGCAAAATTAACAATAGAGTTGTTATCTAGAGCCCATAGAAATGCCTTGCAAAAATCGTTCGGTTTGCTTGCGCTTCGTTAT
This sequence comes from Spirochaetaceae bacterium, assembly GCA_031257255.1. Taxonomy (GTDB): domain Bacteria; phylum Spirochaetota; class Spirochaetia; order Treponematales; family Breznakiellaceae; genus JAIROZ01. Next base: position 7,217 of record JAIROZ010000187.1, read on the forward strand.
ATACTACCATACAATAACTTCATTATGGAAACAAATATGAGAAAAAAAATGATGTTTGATAGTCTTGTGCTGGGTTTTGCGCTTTTTGCGATTTTTTTTGGCGCGGGCAATATGATTTTTCCGGCTATGGTCGGGCTTAATGCCGGGACGGAGTGGCCCGTGGCGCTTGTTGCGGCTTTTCTTGCGATTGTAGTACTGCCGCTTTTGGCGGTAGTAGCGGTGGCTTTTGGCGGCGAACATCTGCGGGATGTTTGCAAGCCGGTAGGTAATTGGTTTTTTACCTTTATTTCGTTTCTTGTGTTCACATTCAGTTCGGCTACGGTCAGTACACCAAGAACCGCCGCAACCACGCACGAGATTTCTATACAGCCCCTCTTTCCAAATGTTCCTATTTGGGCAACGGTCATCGTATATTTTGCGGTAGTGCTATTTTTAGCGATAGATAAATCAAAACTCCTCGACCGGGTTGGAAAATTCCTTACGCCGGCGCTGTTGATTTTCCTTGTGATTATCATCGTTAAAGGGGCAATTACTCCGCCCGGAACGCCCGCCCCTACGGGGAAACCGGATATTTTTGGATATACCTTCCGTGAATTTTATTTTACAGGCGACCTGCTGTCCGGCATATTCTTTGCAACTATGTTCATTCAAAGCGTTATTGCCAAAGGCTGGGGCGAAGAGAGCAAACGCAAAAGAATGATGCTCAATACCGCCATTGTAGCGGGCATTTTGTTCACATTTGTTTACTGCGGACTTTTGATTTTAGGCGCTTATGTAAATGCCCTGCCCGGCTTTAACGCCGAAATGGGAAGAACCGCGCTTTTATCCGGCATTGTCGATATGCTTTTGGGTAAGTTCGGCACAGTCTGTCTTGCTATCCCTGTTTTGCTTGCCTGTCTTACTACAGGCGTAGGGCTTGTCTCTCTGGTTTCGGACTTTTACGCAAACCTTACAAAAAATAAGGTGCCGTACAAGGTATGGGTAATAGGGATTTGTATTATATGTTCACTTCTTGGCATATTCGGCGTTGAGAAGATTATCTGGTTTGGTACGCCTTCATTTTACACAATATATCCGCCGCTTATAGTTCTTACTTTTGTTGTGCTATTTAAAAAATTTGTTCCAAATGACGGCGCTTACAAATACTCGGTACTCTTTGCGCTTGCCTGCGGATTTATTGACGCGCTCGACTGGATGAACACCTCGCTCGGCTGGAATGTGCTGGGCTTTGCAAGTTCTATCCGCGCATTTCTGCCGCTGGGTTCTTTGGGCTTTTCGTGGATAGCGCCTGCCATAGCCGGCTTTATTATAGGCGGGCTAAAATATAGATTCGTAAAGCCAAAAACGGCACCGGCAAACTAAGGGGCATTGTTATGGACAAAAAGAATCTAGAAATGGTAACCGCATTGCGGAAGGAACTCCATACTCAGCCGGAACTTTCCCGCAATGAGGTATGGACGCGAAAGAGACTAATGGATTTTTTGCGGCAGCATACCTCGCTCAAAATTGTGGATAAGGGGCATTGGTTTTATGCCGTACATGAAGGCGGCACAAATGCTCCAAAGATTGGATTTAGGGCGGATATGGATGCCGTTGCCATAAACGAAACGCTGGATTTGCCGTACGCTTCGCGCAATCCGGGTGTTTCTCACAAATGCGGACACGATGGACATAGCGCCGGGCTTGCCGGGTTTGCGCTGGAGTTGGACAGAATCAAGCCTAAGCGGACTATATATTTAATTTTTCAGCATGCTGAGGAAAATGGCGAGGGCGCAAAAGAGTGCGCCGCGCTCATTGACGAATGCGGTATTACCGAAGTATTTGGGCTTCATAATTGGCCCGGTATGCCGAAAGGCTGCGTTGCCTTGCGGGACGGAACAGTTATGTGCGCGTCTTTTGGGCTGACAATAACAATGACAGGCGCGTCAACACACGCAAGTACGCCGGAGAAAGGCAAAAATCCCGCGCAGGCGCTTGCAAAGGTTATTCTGGAAATACCTAAAATAACCAACCCGGCTTTGTATAACGGGCTCATTATGGCTACCATCATTCATTCTGAAGTTGGTACGCCGGGGGCATTCGGCGTTGCCGCATCATGCGGGTCTCTTTCCGTTACCTGCCGGGCGCTTTTGGACGAAGACTTAAATGCTCTGGAAAAGCGCCTTTGCGAATTTGCCAAAGACGCGGCGGCAAAAGATGGGCTAACCTGCGAATTTTCTATTCAAGACCGGTTTCCCGAAACCGCTAACCACAAAACAAGCGCGGAACGAGTAAGGCAGGCGGCACGGAAACTAGGATTTCCGCTGCAAGAAATGAAAGAGCCTATTCGTAGTTCCGAGGACTTTGGGTACTATCTGAAACGCGCAGAAGGAGCGTTTTTCTTTCTTGGCGCGGGCGATGGTCCGGGGCTTCACTCATCGGAGTACGACTTCCCGGATGAACTCATTGAGCCCGGTGTCGAAATTTTCAAAGCAATAGCCGGTATATAACAAATTGCCCTAAGGCAGGTTGGAATTATCCAGCCTGCCTTCTTTTTTTACTACTTGACGCTTTTCTGTTAGCCCAATATAACTATATAAGACAGGGCTAACTTTTATGCCTATGTCGAGGAGGAAAAAATGAATAATTGGTGGAAGTATGGGCTCGCCTTTGTGGGAGGGGCGGCAGTAGGCGCTTTGGTGTACAAGAATGCCAAAGAAATTCGTGAAGTATGCGCAAAGACGCTGGGAGGCGTTATGGATTTGCGCGACAAGGCTATGGAAGCGGCGGAAACCGTGAGGGAGTCGGCGGAAGACTTGCTTGCCGAAGCGGATGCCCATCGCAAAGCCGCCGGTAAACAGACCGGCGCTGCGCCTGCCGGAGCGGAGGCATAATATGCGCGCCGCGCTTGTCCATTCGCTGCCGGGAAGGGCGCGGTTCCGCGTAATGCCCGGCGCGTTTAACGGAACAGATG
>JAIROZ010000202.1 GCA_031257255.1 Spirochaetaceae bacterium
CCTGCCGTTTCCGCGCTGCCGAAGGGGAGTTTGCCTTCAAAATAAAGCGTTAGTTTGTCGTAAACTGCCGCCTCCTGCATGATGGCGCACGAGCCGGCAATCGTGCCGGGACGCACAGCGTAGCCGTTGCTGTCAAACCAGATGATTTTTGCGCCGCCTTCGACCGCCGCCTGAACAGCGCCTTCGGACGCCCCGCCCGCTACCGGCAGTATCACCCGGACGCCGTCCCGAATCATACCTGCGCCAAGTTCGGCGGCTTTTTGCGCGTCAAACCAGTTACCCACAACGCGGTAATCAAGACTAAAACCGTTGTCGCTAAAGCCGCTGTTATCAACGCCGCTGCCGCCGTCCAGCGCGGCGTTCGCGCCTTCAAGATAGGCGGGTTTTATTATCGTGTTCATTACCGGGTATTCCTGCGCGGCGATAAGCCCTATGCTCCGGGTGTGTCCGGCAGAGAGGAGCCCGGCGAGATAGCCTGCCATATATGCCTGTTCGCGCTGGTTGTAGCGGAGTGTATAAACATTGGGGTTGCCGGATAGTTCGCTGTCCATAAGGAGAAATTTCTGGGCGGGGAATTTTTTGCTTATTACCGAAACAAAGTACGGCATAGATGGATTGGAGGATATGATGAGGGTGTACTGTCCGCCTGCCGCAAGCATTGTGAGTTTGCCCTCCCATTCAGACTGATTGTAGCCCGCTTCCACAACGACAACCTGCGCCGGAACGCCGCCATGACTTTCGTTCCAGTCCTTAACGGCGCGGAAAGCGCCTTCTCCCAGTTGGCTATAGATGGCGGAGCCGTCCATTTGCCCCGGAATAAAAACCGCTATATTTTCGCCGCCGCTCTTTTTGGCGGCGCAGGAAATGAGCGCAAAGAGCGCCGGCACGCAAAGTGCCACAGTAAATGCCGGTATTTTCATAGTTTGATGATACAGGCGAACGCTTTTTTGGTTAAGGAAGCGCCGGCAATAGAGAGGTTTACGATTTTATTCCAAGTTTGCGGCAAATTGGTTCTAAATGCGAGCCTATAAGCAAAGCCCCATAGATGGTAATAACCGCGCCTATTGTAATTGCCAGCGGCAGTATGAATGACTCGCCCTGAGCCGAGGCGGCAATACCGCAAAAATCCATATTAAAATAAACGCTTAATAGAGATGCCACAATAACAATGCCGGCTATAGCCCAGCCGCGCAATGAAAAATAATCGCTTTCTTTTGCCGCTTCCGCGTCTTCGGCAAGAACAGCAGCCATTACAGTATCTTCGCAATTTGCAGACGGCGTTGGCAAATAGAGGGAGTGTAGAACTCTGTCCGCAAGCAGAACACGGCGCTTTTTTTCGGCGCATTTTTTGCATACAAATGCATGCGCCCAAAATCTAAGCGCCATGTAAAGCGGTATGCCGCTATATGCGCCGCAATACTCGGTATCCGGTTCATCATCCGCAAAAACAGCGCATCCTCTAATATATGCGTCATAATCGTTACATATTTTTTTATTACTCATAAATTACTCTCCTTCCAAAATCCAGCCGGTAAGTTTTTCTCTCAAAATCTTTTTAGCCCTAAAAACATGGCTTTTTATCGTATTTAATGGAAAACCGGTAATAGTTTCTATCTCCGCGTAAGAACGGTCATAAAAAAAATACAAGTCAACGCAAATACGGTATTTGTCCGGCAGCGCCGCCACAGCCTCGCGTACCGCTTTGCGTGTAAGTTCCTTTACATTCGATTCTTCCGGCGTATCATCGCGGGAAACCGCTGTATTTTCGTAGTCTCCTTCCGCAAGACTTTGACATTCCTTAACTCTTTCTTTGCGGTTTACAGCAGTTCTCCAGCCTATACTGTAAAGCCATGTGGAAAACCGCGCTTTCCCTTCAAATTGCTCCAATTTTCGGAATGCCTGCAAAAAGACATCCTGAGTAAATTCGGCGGCATCATCAGCATTATGAAAAAAACTCAAGCCTAAGCCGTAGACATTACGCTGGTGTTTTTGTACCAATACACGGTACAAATCCTTACTACCCGCCAGAATGGAACTTACAAGAGCGGTATCTTCATCATCTTCAAAAGCCACACTCAGGCGGCGCATAGTCATGGATGATGCCGGATATGTTCCGCCTTGCCGCAGACATAAAAGTACGCAAGCAGGGCGATTCCGCAAGAAAGCGGGATGATGCCGCCCAAAAGGCTGTAACTCAAGCCCTGAAGAAGCGACAGAAATACCGTTAGACAAACTCCCGTAACGCCGAGTAAAAGCCCGGCAAGCAAACTAAAGAGGCGTAAACTAAAGTTTGTCCGCGAATATTGTCTTGTTTGAATCAGCAGTTTACTGCGTTTGTAATTCCACAGCAGGTAGAAAAATACCACCACGCTGCCCATAACTATGCCTACAATCGGAATTATCGCAATAATAACCTGCGCCGTACTTGAACGCTCCATTCCCTTCTCCTTACTTAGACACCAAACTTCTTATATAAGTTGCGGCGCAGCCGCTAATAAATATACCGCATAAAAGCGCATATAATCTACCCTGAAGTTAAAAGCATCTCAACCGCCTATTTTCTCTTAAAAATAATTATTGACAGCGTGTTAAAATACCGATTATACTAATATGCAGGTGGAACCTAATGACTGATGTAATCATCATAGGGGGGGGCGTTTGCGGATGTTCGCTGCTTTGGGAACTTAGCCGCTACAAAGTAAACGCCCTGCTCCTCGAAAAAGAAAACGATGTCGCCTGTGCCAC
>JAIROZ010000057.1 GCA_031257255.1 Spirochaetaceae bacterium
AATTTTGTCGCAATAAAACAGAATACGCTCGCTCAAAGTCGTTTTGCCCGAATCAATGTGAGCGCTTATCCCGATATTCCGCATCTTCGTGATGTCGAAACCCATTACAAACTCCTAAATTAATGTTTTAAGTAAACACAGGAAAATTGATGTTTTCAGTGTTATTACAGCCCGCTCTACATTTTCGCGGGTATTCTTCCATTATGCCGGATGGGGCGGGGGAAGGACAAGGGGGTGGTTTCCTCCCGCAAGATGCAGGTACTCGTTTTGGCTCAATGCGCCCTATTGCGCAAATTTCCTGTAAAACGATAATCTATAGGTAAATAGAGGTTTTGCCCTATAAAACTATGGAGGTTTCTAAAATGAAAAATGAAAAACAAAAGGCGTTCCGGCTCTTTATTCTATTATTCTGTTGTTTTGCCTTTACGGCTTGTAATGGAGACGACGATAATAATGGAGGCGACGATAGTAATGGAGGCGGCGACATAAATACCGAGCCAAAAACAATTACCATTACAGGTTTTCCCGGCACAACATACAATAGTAAAGTTGCCGTACTGACGCTTGCTTCTACCATTGGAAACGGCGATGAAGGCGCCGCTTTCGGCAGCCAGGCAATTACCGGCAATCCCGCTGAACTGTCCCTTCCCCTAAAAGCCGAAGCGGCGCTCACTAATAACTGGACGGGAACCGGCGCATATTATTTATTGTTGGCGATAAAACCTGCGTCTGGTGTTACGGGCACAACAAAATACTTTTGTTATACAAACGGTACTACGCCTAATGCGGAAAGAACAAACGTTCCCAAGTATGACATTACAGAGACAACAACAACGATTCCGTTCAACAAATTCTCTGATATAACTAACGATGAGCCAAAAACAATTATCATTACAGATCTTCCTGTCGAATACAATGGTAAAGTTGCCGTACTAAGGCTTGATTCTACCGTGAACTTCGACCCCTTGGATGGAAGCGCTTTTGGACAACTGGAGATTCCCGACAATACCATTGATATGACCCTTCCCCTGAAAATCGAGCCGGAACTCACTACTGAATGGACGGGAACCGGCGCATATTATTTATTGTTGAAGATGGGATCTACGGCTGAAGATGAGGCACCAGACATGCACTTTTGTTATACAAACGGTACTACGCCTAATGCGGGACTAACAAACATTCCCAAGTATAACATTAGAGAGGCAACAACAAGGATTCCGTTCAGCAAGTTCTATGATATAACTTCAATGATGAGTCCCTAGGGCAATGCGCCTATTGACATTTTTTTTGGTGTCATATAGCATTGCTTAACGCCGCCGGGTATTCCGGCAGGCGCGGGCCGCTAGCTCAGATGGTAGAGCAGCAGACTCTTAATCTGCGGGTCGAAGGTTCGATCCCTTCGCGGCTCAATACAAAAAATGCGTTTATTGCATATACACAATGCGGTAATCGGCTAGTTTAGAAAAGCCGCAGCGGCGGTAGACATGTTCGGCGGCAAAGTTGGTTTTTTTTACATACAACGAAACTCCCATACCTTCAGATAAAAGAGCATTTGTAAGGACGGCGGTCATGGCGCGGGCTATACCGCGTCCCCGGTATTCTGGAAGAACATAGACGCCGCCCAATTGGTAGCGGTTAAAGGCAAAGGCGCTCGTGTTGATTTTTCCTACAATAACGCCGTCCGCAATGGCAACCGCTGTTTTCGCCTCTTCAATCACTTTGATAAGACCGAGTCTGCAAATAATAGGGTTATAGTCCGCCGGGTTACGCAGCACTTCTTCGCGGTGGTAACCCTCTTGTAAAATGGTAAGTTCATCAAGGTCAGAAAACCGCGCAGGGCGTATGGTAAGCCATTTGGGGATGTACGGCGTTTCGATGTCCGCGCCTGCTTCCTGCGCCATCAGGTTATAGTCGCGGCGTTCTTCCGCAAAGATGCCTGCTTCCGCTAAAAGCCCTTCCAAAGTGTCGGTGTCCCGTTCAAGTCCTTGTAAAATGTTTATGTCGATATTTTTAAAGAAACGGTACATAAAAGGCGGAATGTAAAGTTCTGTTTTGTTGCCAAAAACTGGGTAGAGCGCTCCCTTGCTGTGCAAAAGTATGGCGGTAACGCTTTGTCCTTCGCTGGAAAGCACCCATGCGTGGTCTTCGGCAAAATTCATTTCCTTAAAGCGCGAGCATGCGGAAACGCAATAAGGTTCACGCGCCTTTAGCATCGTTTCGGGCCAAATGCGCTCAATTTCGTGCGCTTTCCACCATCTGTAGAGCGGGAATACATTCATAACTCATTTATCGGCAAAATCCGGGGATTTCTTAGGGCAACGCTGATTAAATTGACGCTAATCGGTGCTTCCTTAGGGCAACGCTGATTAAATTGACTCTAATCAGCGCCGCCCTATTGTAGTTTCTCACTTTGTTACGAAACTACAGGGAAAGTAGCACTGATTAAATCCTCGATTGGATTTAATCGGTGCTTCCTTAGGGCAACGCCCAAGAAATCCCTCTTGAGTCCGCAACCTTTTGTTCAGTATACTCCACTTAATAAGTAAGGAAAAGTAAACAATGGCTTATGAAATTGCGGCAACGGGACGCGCATTACCGGCGCGGCGCGTTACAAACGAAGAACTTTCACAGACAGTTGATACCAACGATGAATGGATACGCTCACATACCGGAATTGGCTCGCGCTATCTTGCCGAACCGGAACTTGCAAACAGCGAACTTGCGGCGCGGGCTGCGCGTCAGGCTATCGCTCAACTTGCCGAAAAAACAGGCGCAAGCGAGGAAGATGTTACCGCCGGTTTGGATATGATTATCGTGGCAAGCGTTACCGGCGATTATTTAGGCGGCGTTCCGCCGACCTCATGCTTGGTACAAAATTTGCTGGGGGCGCGTCAGGCGGCGGCATTTGACATTCAGGTATGCTGCACAGGCTTTATCTACGGTCTTGAAATAGCCGCTGGACTTTTGGCGGTCAATCCGGGATATAAAAAGGTTCTGCTTATTTGTTCAGAATTACTTTCGCGCATAACCGACTGGACGGACAGAAGCACCTGCGTTCTTTTTGGAGACGGCGCGGCTGCGGCTATCATCGAAAAAACGACAGCGCCGTCCTCAGGCGAAGGAAAACGCGGACTACTCCGCTGTATACTTGGAGCGGACGGCTCTGGCGGCGGGAATCTGATAGTCAGGCGCGGGGGCAGCCGTTTTCCATACAAACCGGGAGAAATAGTAGACAAGCCGCCGCATATTGAAATGGACGGGCGGGCGGTGTACAACTTTGCGGTCAAGTCGATAACGGAAACAATAAAGGCGCTGTTGGAGCAGGAGAATTTAAGCGTCCATGACCTTGCGCTCATCATTCCGCATCAGGCAAATGCCCGCATAGTGCAGGCGGCGCAAAAAAGACTTGCCTTGCCGGAAAACATACTCTACTTAAATATGTCTGAATACGCAAATACATCCGCCGCATCCATACCTATCGCGCTGGACGAAGCGAATCGCGCCGGCAAGATAAAACGCGGGGACATTGTTATGTTTGTAGGCTTTGGCGGCGGGTTGACCTACGGCGGCGCTCTTGTTGTTTGGTAACCGGAATTGCCGAAAAACCCCTTGCCAATCTCCGCATTGTACCATAGTCTAAACCGGTTATGAACGCCGCAAAAATAAAACAGGGCGCGCTTGCGCTATACAAAGGAAAATGCGCCATAGTCCGTGAAATAAGCGATGGTAAAATCACACTTTTACTTAAAGATGCCGAGGGTGAACCGCGAGTCCGCGAAAAAGACATCGAAGTACTGCATCCCGGTCCTGTCGAATCGTTTGCCGCGCTTGAACCGGCGGAATTGCCGGACGAGGAAGCAAAACTCTATTGGGAACTTTTGCTTGACGGGCAAAATTCGGGCAGTGTCTTTACTTTGCAGGATTTGGCGGCGTTAATGGATGAAGGCTGGACGGCGCGTTCCGCATGGAGGGCGTATCTTTTGTTAAAAGACGGCATATATTTTTCCGGCACGCCCGGTATTTCGGATGCCGCCGGCGGAATAAAGGCAAAAACCCGCGAGGAAGCCGGGGCGATGCTTGCGGCGCGAGCCGCGAAGGAAACGGGGCGTATCGAACGCGAGGAATTTCTAGCACGCCTTAAAGAACGCAGGTTAAATCTGAGTACAGACGCCGTTTTTATGCAGGATGTTGAGGCGCTGGCATTGGGGCGCACGGACAAGAGCCGTACATTGCGGGATGCCGGTATCCCCGAAACTCCTATAGACGCCCACAAAACGCTTACGGCATCCGGTGTCTGGGATTATTTTGTAAATCCATATCCGGCGCGGGAGGGGCTTGCGCTAAAGCCGGCGCGGGCAGAAGCGCCGCCGCCGCCTAACGAAGAGCGCGTAGACCTTTCTCATATTCCCGCTTATGCGATAGACAACGAAGGCAGCGCCGACCCGGACGATGCCGTCTCGGTTTTGGAAGAAAACGGAAACCCCATACTCTATGTTCATGTTGCTGACCCGGCGGCAAGCATATATCCGGGAAGTGAAGCGGACATCGAAGCGCGAAACAGAGGGGCAACAGTTTATCTGCCGGAAGGCGTTTGCCGTATGCTCCACGATGATGCGCTGACTCACTATGCGCTGGGACTTTCGGAATTTTCGCCCGCGCTCAGTTTCAAACTCACATTGCGCAAGGACGGAAGCATAGACGCGGTAGATATACTAAAGTCTACAGTAAAGGTGTCGCGGTTGACTTACGAGCAGGCGGACACGATACTGAACACGATAGAAGATGCCGATTTGGCATGCGGGGCGAATTTGGAATGTTCGTTCAATCTGGAAACCTGCAAGAAGGCGCTAACTATGTTGAACCGCATAGCCAAACGGAATATTGAACGCCGTCTTAATGCCGGCGCTGCTATTATCGAATTTCCGGAGCCGGAAATAACCGTGCAAGACCGTAACATAAAAATCGAAATCTATCCTCAGTATGAGACGGCGGCGCTTGTGCGCGAATGTATGCTTCTGGCGGGAGAGGGGGCGGCGCAATGGGCGCTGGGGCGGCGGGTGCCGTTTCCTTTTGTGAGTCAGGAAGGCAGCGCCGAAGCCGCTGACGCGGACTTGGCACCCGGACTTGCCGGCGCGTATCAACTGCGCCGTTCCATGCGTCCCCGCGTTCTTTCGGCAAAACCGGGCGTACACTGGGGACTGGGGCTTGATGTTTACACTCAGGTTACAAGTCCGCTGCGCCGTTATACCGACCTACTCTGCCATCAGCAAATACGCGCCGTTTTAGACGGACGGGAACCGCTGGACGAAGATGAAGTGCTTTGCCGGCTTGCAGTCTCCGAACGGGGCGCTATTGCGGCGGCGCGGGCGGGACGGGCGTCATCTGCCCATTGGACAAGGGTTTATCTTTCGGGTAAAATTAATACCGAGTGGGAGGCGGCGGTGCTTGACCGCAAAGGACAGAATACGGCGGTTGTGTTCATTACCGCGCTGGGCTTGGAAACACAGATTACCCTTTATGGTGAGTCGCTTTCACTTAAACCGGGCGGAGTTATCCGCATTAGAATAAGTTCCGTCAAGGTTGAAGAGGGAATAGTCCACGCCGCGCCGGCATTATGATGTCCGCCGTAGGCTATGGAAAAAAAAGAAGGACAAAATGAGTATTTTTGAAGTAGTATTAAGAGTACTAAGCGTTCTTGTATCGCTCTATTCAACACTAATTTTTATACGCATCATTCTGACATGGTTTCCCGGCGTCCGCTTTGGACTTCCTTACCAAATACTAGCAAGCATTACAGACCCGTTCCTCTACCTGTTTAGCGGAGTACGCTTCTTTCGTGTGGGCAACATGGATTTTTCGCCGATAGCCGCCTTTGTGCTGCTTTCCATTGTGGGAAACATAGTACTCGTACTTTCAAAAATGGGGTATATAAGCCTTGCGATAATTGCCTACCTGGGAATTTCCGCAATTTCCGCCGCATTCAGTTTTCTATTCGGGCTTTTTGCCGTAGTAACCGGGCTCCGGCTTGTAGCCTATATTATCAATGCCGACACCTATTATTCGCCGTTCTGGCGGGCAATAGACGCGGTAAGCGCCCCCGTTATCTACCGGATAACGCGCATTTTCTTTCCGCGCCGTGTAGTGCGCTACAAAACAAGCCTTATCCTTTCGCTTACTACGCTGATAGTTTCCGTTGGCGGGCTTACCGCGCTAACACTCTTTGCAAGCAGATTGCTCAGGTAGCGCCGCAATATCCACAGTTTAGAATAATCCCGTGTCTTTTTTGGGCGGTCGTCCCCGGCGGGGGGCGGCGGCTTCCGCGCCGGCAGGCTCAGCACCTGATGTGTCCGCCGAGGTTTCATCTGCGGCTGTAGGCGCAGTGTCCGCCGGCGCGGCTTTCCCAGCAGCAGGCGCTGCCGGCGCGGGGGCCGCCGCGTCAGGCTCATCAGGCGCTGCCGGCTCATCCGGCGCTTCGGCTTCCACAGAAGGTGCGCCTTCCACAGAAGGCGCGGCTTCTACAGACGGCGGGGCGCTTTTTGCGGATGCTTTACCGCCGGTCTTAGCGCCGGCGGCGGCATTTGCCGCGTCTGCCTTAGCGGTTGCCGCCGCTTCTGCTGCCGCTTCTGCCGCCGGAAACATTATTTTTCGGAGTTTTTCCTGCAATTCCTGTTCAAAGAGCGGATTTTTGTCGATAAATTCCTTCATACCTTCGCGTCCTTGTCCAACAGTCTCCTTGTTGTACGCAAACCACGCTCCCCTCTTTTCTATCAACTCGTACTTTAACGCCGCATCCAGCAAACTGGCAGTCGCCGAAATCCCCTTGCCAAAAAGTATCTCCAAATCCGCCTTGCGGAACGGCGGCGCGACTTTGTTCTTTACCACCTTGACCTTAACACGGTTGCCGAATGCGTCCGCCTCGCCCTTCTCCAGTGTTTCCTGCTTGCGTACATCAAGCCTCACCGATGAATAAAATTTGAGAGCGTTCCCGCCGGTGGTCGTTTCGGGGTTGCCGAACATAACGCCTATCTTCATTCGTATCTGATTGATGAAGATTAGCACGGTGCGCGATTTGCCGATGATGGCTGTAAGTTTGCGAAGCGCCTGACTCATAAGCCGCGCCTGTAAGCCGACATGCGCGTCTCCCATATCGCCGTCAATCTCAGCCTGAGGGGTAAGCGCCGCCACAGAGTCGACTACAATAACATCGACCGCGCCGGAACGGACAAGGCTTTCGGCTATTTCCAAAGCCTGCTCGCCGTTACTCGGCTGCGAAACCTCAAGTTCGTCAATGTTGACGCCCAGATTCTTCGCGTAAATGGGGTCAAGCGCATGCTCGGCATCTATGAACGCGGCAATTCCGCCGGCTTTTTGCGCCTCGGCTATCGCGTGAAGCGCCAGCGTCGTTTTGCCGGACGACTCCGGTCCATAAATCTCGATAATACGCCCTCTTGGATAGCCGCCTATCCCAAGCGCCTCGTCAAGCAGGATAGACCCGGACGGAATTACCTCGATGCCCGCCGCATTTGCATGACTGCCCAGCGTTATCAGCGTTCCCTCACCAAATTGTTTGGTTAAGTGTAGTTTCGCGGCTTCCAGCGCCTTGCGCCTGTCTTCCAGCGATACATTTTTGTTTGCCGTTACCGGCTTTATTTTTTCGTTTTCTGAAGATTTTGCCATTCTTCCTCCAATTACATTATTACACAGGCGCGTCCGGCGCATTGGTTTTCAACTTTATCATATTTTGCCGCAAAATACAGTGGGGCTCGTCTTCCCTGCCGCCGCTACTCTACAATGTCGTCTCCGAGCATAAGTATGCTGCCTTCTTCGCGTTTTTCGCGGAACCAGTTCATAAAGTCTTTGAGCGCCGCGTCCGATTCCTTCTTTGGCAGCGGACCCATAAAGTCAATTTCTTCGCGTACTTCGGTTCTTCGTCCTGAAGAAATATTGGAAAGTATTTTTTCCACAAAGGCATCTTCGCGTCCTTTGATGAGTACGGCTATCTCTTTTGCGCTCATTTCGTGGAGTTTGAGACGGAGCGGTTTATTGTCTGCTTTGACAACATCGTCCAGTGTGTAAAGGCGCTCTTTTAGTTCGCGTCCCAGTTCCGGGTCGGCATCGGCAAGTTCGGCAAGAATCTTGTCGCCAAAGCCGATGTCGCTTTGCTTTAATATCGAGGCAAGCGCCCCAAGCCCGTCTACGGCGCTTCTTGCGCCGCCGGCGCTTATATGCCGCGCCTTTTCGCGGAGGGCTTCTGCCGCCCGTTCCAGCACTTCCGGCGATACCTGCCCTATATGCCCTATGCGCCGCGCAACTTCCAGCCGCCATGCGGATTCGGCATGTGTAAGCGCCGCCGCCGCGCTTTTGGGCGCAATACGCGACAGTATCATAGCGCCTGTGGCGGGGCTCTCGTCCCGAAAAAGCATCGCAATCTGCTCGCCGCTTAGGTCGTCCAAAAAGTCAAACGAGGTCTCGCGGGGAATCGCTTTTTTTAGAAAACGCTCGCCTTTCTCCGCCCCAAATGCCGCATATAAAAGCCGCCGTGCCTCATCAACACCCCCTACAGGAGCGCCGCCCCCATAGGGGGTGCCGGCTCCGTAGGCAGCGCTTCCGGCAGCGCCGCTATCCGCGCCGGAAAGCAATGCCTGAAATTCGGCAAAAATTTCTTCGGATTCTTCTTTTGTAATTCCGCGTATAGATGCAATTTCCCGCGATATAAGTTCGACCTGCTCGTCATCTAGATTAGACAGCACAGACGCCGCCTGCCCCGCGCCTATCAGTATGAGGAACTTTGCAACACGCCTGTATTTGGAATCCTTGCCTCCTGTAGGCGCGCCTGCCACAGCGCCGCTTTCCGGCGTTGCGGCAGGTTTGCTAACGCGGGGAATTTTAATAAAGCCGTCCGGTTTAGTGAGTAGTTCCTCATCCGCCATTGCGACTCTTTCTAGCCAGTCTGAATCTTCCTTGGAAATTTCTTTGCCGCCTTTTATCATTTTTTTGTAAGCGTCAATGCCGCGTTCCTTTGCCATGCGCCCTCACTTTAATCCGTCTATTATCCATTGATTGATAACGCCGACACGTTTTAATATAGCCGAAGGTACATCAACTACGTTGTCAATATACGAGGCTGCGTGTACTCCGATAAATCCATAAAAAACAACTCCGTCTTGCAAAGGTTCAATATAATAATTGATAGACAATCCATCATTTTTTATTACAGGAATAAAAATAAAATCTATAGTCTTAAAATTGGTAAGCGAAAATTGAATTCCGTATCCATATTTTTGTACATAAGCGCGGTAATAACAGTTGCCAAAATTGTTGTCTGTAAGGCGCATATACCGTATTTCGTTGTCCGGCATTTTAGTGACGGGCATATTATCGGGCAGTTTGCGGAAATTTTTATCGCTTACTATGCGAAAGGCATCAGAAAAAAGCGCTATGTTTTTTTTACGGGATTCGGAATAATATGTACGCCCGCGCAGGCTGTCCAAATCTTTGAGCGCATTGTAAATATCCGTTACGGTTTTATTTTTTGCTTCGGGTATATATATAAGAGTTTCGATGATATATTTGAAACTGCCGCCGGCTGGAAACAGAGAAGGCAGCCCCGCGCCGTCCGCGCTCCGCGCCTTAAAACCGGACTTTGCGTTCATATTAAGATATATTTTATCTTTTTCTATCTGCGATATAACTTCCTGCGGAAGGCGCGGAAATACCGCTTCCATAGTACGCTGCTGCGCAAAAATTGAATGTGCCAAAAATATGCAAAAAGCAAATGTTGTAATTTGTTTCATACGCTTATACCGCGCCTTTTTTTCGTATTACCGCGCCAGCCGTCTTTAACAATATCCATATATCAAGCCATATCGACCAATTTTGAATATAGTATGAATCGAGGGTTATGCGTTCTTCGTAACTCGTTTCCGAGCGTCCAGACACCTGCCAGAGCCCCGAAAGCCCCGGTGTTACAGAAAATACATACTCCGCGTATTTTCCATACTTTGTTAATTCTTCTTTTGTAACGGGGCGGGGTCCCGCAAGGCTCATCTCGCCTGTAAATATATTCCACAACTGCGGGATTTCGTCAAGGCTTGTGGCGCGTAAAAATTTTCCAAGCCGTGTAATGCGCGGGTCATTGTCTAATTTTTGTTTTGCCTCCCATTCAGCGCGGGCTTGCGGGTCTTTTTCCAGCATATCTTGTATCAGGCTGTCCGCATTTTGCACCATAGAGCGGAATTTCCACGCCTTGAATTCACGCCCGTTCTTGCCGGAACGTTTATGTCCGTAAAATACAGGTCCCGGAGAACTCAATTTTACCATAACGGCAATTACCGCTGTAAGCGCAAGTATAAACGGCGAAAATATAACGCAAATAATTACATCTGTAATGCGCTTTATTATAAGATTGCCGCGTTTTGTTAAATTGTGCGTTGACGCAAAGCCGAGTATGCCGCCAAGGTCGCGTATAGACAGCGCTATAGTTGACATTTGCGTATATGGAATTAAAATTGTGTAACGGTAAAGCCTTGTTATTGTATCGCCCAGTCCGGATTTGTTAATATCGTTGTCCCGGCTTTCTACAATTATAGCCGCCTTGTATCCATATTTTTTTATATATGTATGAGTTTTTAACGAAGGCGGCGCTGTTGGTATTCCCCGGTATTCTCTTTGATATACCTCATTCTGATATATCTCATTTTGAGGTATGAGTTCCTGCTGTACTTCATTTTGATGTTCAGCGCTCAAATCATAATTTATGTCCGTATCAACTATCAGTACAGGACGGTAACCTAAATCAGGTTTGTTTAACAGATGGTCGATAACTTTTTGTCCTTCTTTTCCTTTACAGTAAACGATTACACCCACGCCCCACCACGAAAACCGCGCGCAAAACAGCCGCGCAATTTCGCGCATTGCCGGAATCAGAATTATTGCTATAGGGATTGAAAGAATGAGCGCTATGCTGAGCGCGGTGCGGTCGTCGGTTTCCACTTCGATACTTAGCGCAATGCCGGCAAAAAGACAGAGTGAACATAACGAAACACGGCGCACTTCGTCCGCAGGCGGAAGCATTATGCCGGGGTAGAGTTTTGCTCCGTAGAATACAAGCAGGAACACGGGCAGATACACCCAATATGTAATAAAAGAGCGGAAGTTGATAAGCGAGTGGTCGATAAGGTTGATGATAAAAAAACTCGCGCCAAAGCAGAGCATTATTGCCAGAGCGTCCACAAACAACAGCATCATCCCTGAGCAAAATGAACTCGCATTGCGTTTAAGTATTCTGAACTCCCCGTCTTCTGCCTGCATAAAAGGAGTTTAGCGCATTTCCCGGCGCTTGTTAAGCGTCCGCTGTATATGCCCTATGCCCTAAAGATTGAAGTTTTAGAGGTTGCCTTAACTTTGTCTCTTTGATTTCCGATTATATATGTATGAAGTTACGAGTTTTTATGATTCTGCTTTTTGTGGGCGTACAATCGCTTTTTGTTAGTGTATTCTTGGGTGCCCAGGATTCTGCGGATGATTCTATTTCCACGGAACTTCAGACAGCGGGGCCGGCGGATGAAAATGCGCCGGCCAAAGCCGCCTTAACGGATGGCATCGCATCTGAAGAAACAACAGACGACGCGCTTTCGGCGTACAATATAGACCCCGAAGGAGAATTTCATATTCCCGAAAGCCTCAAAAATAACCGTTATTATCTGGACAGCCTTAAATTTTCCAACCTTGCCCGCCTTTCTTTTTACGAAGGCGATTATGACCAGTCGGCATGGTATTCGTCAGAAGCGGCGCGGCTTGCGCGTCTTTCTGATGAATATATATCAGAAAAATTAAAGTCATCCCAAGCCCTTGCTAAACTTAACGAAGCAGGGAAGCGCGTAGACTGGGCGGATTCCAACGGCATAGAAGAATACTATCCTAAAGAAACAGAACAGGCGCATAAGGATTATGACGAGGCTGTGGATGCCCGTAAGGTTGAGGACTGGGACAAAACCATAGAATACTCCGATAAAACCATCGCGGATTTAGCGGATGTCGCAGCGCCGCCGCCAAAGGGCGGCGCGCAGAAGGGACAGCCAAAACTGCCTACCCAGTACAAAGTGCGTCCCTGGGACGAATTTGGTGATTGTTTTTGGAATATATCAAAATGGTTTTACGGCAGCCCCTGGTATTGGCCCGTGCTGTTTAACGCAAACAAGCATAAACTGCCTGACCCAAATAATCCAAACCTTATCGAAATCGGAACGCTTCTGGATATACCGAGCATTGACGGCGAGATACGAGTCGGATTATATGATACAGGCATCTTATATAAGAATTAGCAAATAATGAATAAATATCTTAATTACGAAGATAATATATTTATTCTGAATACACGAGTCCGTATGCTTCAGGATATGCTGGCGCTAGATGCCGACACCGGCATATTCATGGAAAAAACTCTGGATGACTGCGAATTTATCGGCAAAAGCGCCGGTATACTCCTTCAGAATTTAATTACTAATAAACAACTAATTGAACGCGATGAGCAATTACATAATCTATACGAAATGGAGATGCGGTTTTCTAATGTGCTGTTTACAATGCTGCACGGCGGAAATGTAATATCGGCAAAATCCTTTCCTGATATTGAAGCGTCCCTTAACGCAATGTCTGAATTATCCGCAAAACGCCTTGAGTCAATAGATGCGATAATGAAAGAACAGCCTGCCTCGCAGGTAGAAAGCCGCGCCGTAAGCAAAGACGAACTCTCCGCGCTTTTGGGTCATCAATAGGGAACTATGCGCGTTACAGGCGGCGCATTAGCAGGCAGGCGGGCAAATACTCCGCCCGGCGTTGTACGCCCCGCAATGGACAGGATGAGAGAGAGCGTCTTTGCGGTGTTAGGCGATTTAAGCGGCAAATCTTTTTTGGATTTGTTTTCCGGCAGCGGAATTATCGCTCTGGAAGCGGCATCCCGCGGCGCGTCTTATATCGAAGCGGTAGAACAAGACAAGGGAAAGAGCGCCGCTCTGATTCAGAATGTATCCGCCGCGCTGCCGCTGCGAATAAACTGCCGCTTTATTTCCTGTGAACTGTATATCAAACGCTCAGGTATACGCGGCGATGGTAAAAGCCGCCGCCCATTCGATGTCATATTTTGCGACCCGCCCTTTGCCTACAAGTACAAATCCGAAATGCTTGCCGCCATTGCCGCCTCGAATCTTACCGGCGCGGAAAGCCGCCTTTTGCTTCATCATCCCCGCGAAGAAACCCTCGAACTGCCCCCTCTTCTAATACACTCTCAACGCCGCGAATATGGACGCTCCGCTGTGGATTTTTTTGTTGTGGATAGTATAAGAAACGAATAGCGCCTTGCGGGTTATTAACAAACAATACAAAGTATGATATTGTACCAAAAGAAGAGATAGAATTGGATAGCCATGGACAAACACATTACGGTAACGAAACTTGAGGACGCAAAAGAGAATGATTGTTTTGTTCCGGGGACGCCGGAATACCGCATAAGTTTGATGTGGCCACTTACTGAGCGCCTTGCCGCGCTGTCGGGAAACTATGACACTTCAGGACGATTACAAAGACATATTGCGTTTTTTAGACGCGGAGAAGGTTGATGTAATAATGCTGGAAGAATATCCCCTCCAGAACCACCGTCTGTAGAAGCGGCAAAAACAAACCGCCCACGAAGCGTAAACTCCTGTTATGTGCCGTTTGGGTTGCTTTACCATAATTCTTTTACAAAAATTTCCATACATCATCAATTAACAAACAATCTAATGTTTTTATATGCTCTTTTAGTATTGAGTCTGTGGACATTACCGGACGCAAATCGCAATAATACACGCCGTCTAACGGATTTAATTTTACCGTATACCCCTTAAAATGTCCGGTCAAAAATGTTGTATTAACGCCGAATTTCGGTTCTTTTCCTTTTCTTTGAACATCATGTAAAAACACTGCAAAATGCGGTGTTTCAGTATTGGTTAAACGGTTATATAAAAATTTGTCCATAAAGATTTTATCCAGCCTGTCTTTGCTGGATGTTTTTACAGAACCGATGGCTTTTACTTTTTTCCTGTCTTCTATAATGAGGTCGTGTTGATACACCATTTGAAATAATTCCTCGTCATTCACAATTACGGGAACAGGCACAATACCATCTCTAATAGGGATACCTAATTCAGTGAGAATAAGCCGAACATACCGTTCAAATAAATCTCCATTTATTTTCCGGGCAGTGTTGCTCTCTCCAGCAGGAAGAGCGTCAAGTGTTGCGCCTATTGATTGCTGGCACGTATAAATAAATTTGTTAAGCGTTTGCCGTATTTCGAATTCTTGTTTTATATCTTTTATATGCCGCATTGCATAAACAAAACTGTCCTTTGCGGCGGAGAAATCATGTATCGAAATCATTAAATCATTGTTAATGGGCCTTGTTACATTAAAATTGCCGTCTTTTTTGTATTGAAAAAAGCGATATTGCGTTTCATTTTGAGAGACAATAACCGCCTGAAGGTTATCATATATGAACGTCAGATATTCTTCACAGAATGTAGAATAATCAACGAGCGTAGAAAATTTTGTTTTATTTTTTGCGTATTCCAATAATTGGGACAATTTCACCGTATTGATTCCCGTCGTTTAGCGTTTAATGTATCGGATTCTATCCATTCAGCAACACTGCGGCGGATAACATTATCAATTCTATTGATTGCCCATGTGTTATATTCTTCGTTCATTTCGCATCCAATCCATTTTCGTCCAAGCTGCTCGGCAACGACAAGTGTTGTGCCTGAACCTGAAAATGGGTCTAACACAATATCGCTTTGATTGCTTGATGCCAACAGTATTTTCCGCAATAATTCTTCCGGTTTTTGGGTGGGATGTTTTGTTTTCTCTCCCATGCCATTACAGGTAGTTGGTATTTCAATAACGTCTTTCGGTTTTGCGCCCATTGGATGCGGTTTCCATAAGCCCGCATCTTTTTTTCCTTTTCCATATTGACTGGTTTCAGCCTGCGGATGTTCCGGGTATTTTAATGTATGCTCACTGTAGGGGACGCGAATATCATCAGTATTCATAGTAAAGTGTTTTGATTTACGCAAATGCAATATACTTTCATGCGACCTGCCCCAGTCTTTTCCTAAATTGGCTTTATTCCGGTAATACCATACGAGCCATTTACACTCCGCGAAAAATCTCATC
>JAIROZ010000189.1 GCA_031257255.1 Spirochaetaceae bacterium
AAAGGGCGACTATAACGAATATGGGGGCGGAATTGGGCGCGACAAGTTCGATTTTTCCTTCGGATGAGGTTACCCGCGCCTTTCTTGCCGCCGCCGGACGCGAGGATGTCTGGCGCGAACTCGCTGCGGACGCGGCAGTGTCCGCAGACGCTGCCGCCTCTTACGCAAAAGTTATAGAAATAGACCTTTCCGGGCTGGAACCGCTTGCCGCCTGTCCCCACTCGCCGGACAATGTTCAGCCGGTAAGGGAACTGGCGGGGCTTCCTGTCGACCAAGTGGTAATAGGTTCCTGCACCAACAGTTCGCTTGCCGACCTTGCCGCCGCCGCCGCCATAGTAGAAGGCAAGACGGTACACCCCCGTGTATCTGCGGGACTTGCCTGCGGCAGCCGTTCTGTGCTGCTTGCCGCAGAAGAAGCCGGTATTCTTGCAGTGCTATTGCGGGCGGGCTTTCGTCTGCTGGAGTGCGCCTGCGGTCCCTGTATAGGGATGGGTTTTGCGCCAAAATCCGGCGGTGTAAGTTTGCGCACCTTTAACCGTAACTTTAAGGGACGAAGCGGCACGCCGGATGCCCGCGTCTACCTTGTTTCCCCCCAAACCGCCGCCGCCTCAGCGATAGCCGGAGCAGTGGACAATGGACAGTGGACAGTGGACAGTAGACAGGGGACAGGGGACAGGGGACAGGGGACAGTTGGTTCAAGGCGAAAACCAAGTACTAACGCAGAACGCAAGGTATGCTCTGATATAACGGATAAAAATCTACCCACTACCCACTACCCACTACCCACTACTCACTACCCACTACCCACTACCATAGACAATCTCCTCATTCCCCCGCTGCCGCCGGAGGAAGCCGCAAAGGTAGAAATAGAGCGAGGACCAAACATAAAGCCATGTCCTGTTTTTCAAGCGCCGCCGGACAAACTAACGCTTACCGTCCTTATTAAAACAGGGGACAACATCAGCACAGACGACATCATGCCGGCGGGCGCTAAGGTTTTGCCGCTGCGCTCTAACATCCCGGAAATCGCAAAACATGTATTTAGCGCGATAGACTCCGGCTTTTATGAACGCGCAAAAGTTTTCTGCGCGGATGCCGGAGCGGCGCGTCCTGCGGGCGCGGCAAATGGAGGCTGCATTATAGGCGGAAACAACTACGGACAGGGCTCGTCCCGCGAACATGCCGCCCTCGCGCCTGCCTACCTCGGCGTTAAGGCGGTCATCGTTAGGAGTTTTGCCCGCATACACAAGGCAAATCTAATAAACTACGGAATTCTGCCCTTCACTTTCGCCTCTCCAGCGGACTACGGCAAACTTGAACAGGGCGCGGCGCTGGAACTCTCCGGTATTCATTCACTTTTGGAGCAAAGCGGGCGCTCAATTTTTGCGCTCAACCCCAAAACAGGAGAGCGTTATGAACTTGTACTGGAAGCGGACGGCGTGGAAAGGCGCGTTCTTCGTTTGGGCGGACGCATCGCCGCAATGCGCTCACTCCCGCAAGGCGGAAAGCCGGCGTAGTTCGTCTTCGGTTAGCGGGCGGGCGCGTCCTTCCGGCAGATTACCCAGGAGTACGGGACCTATTCTTATGCGCCTTATTGTTACCGGATGAATGTTAAAATGAGAGAAAACACGGCGGATTTCGCGGTTTTTACCCTCGGTTAGCACAATTTTAAGTGTTTTCCAGCCTAGCAGTTCAATATAATTCGCTTTGTAACGCTCGCCTTCTATTGTAATGCCCGCTTCAAATTGTTCGGCTAGGGCAGGCGGTATAGGGTTTGCGCTTTCTACAAAGTATTCTTTTTCGATACGGCTGGACGGGTGGCTTAAACGCCGCGCAAATTGCCCATCATTTGTAAAGAATATCAGACCGGACGAAAGAAAATCGAGCCTGCCCACATTGTAAAGGCGCTCGCGTATAACAGCCGGAAGAAGGTCGCGGGCAAGCGGACGGTTTTGAGGGTCTTTTTGCGTACAAATAAAACGCGGCGGCTTGTTTAACACAATGTAATGCATTGTTTTTTCCGGCGATATTGTTCTGCCGTCAAGCGTTACAATATCGCTCGGCGCGACTTTTATGCCGAGTTCATTTACGCTAAGCCCGTTTATGGCGACTCGCCCTTCTAAAATCAATTTTTCGCAGGCACGGCGGGAGGCAATTCCGCCGCGTGCGAGAAAAACCTGAAGACGCATTTCCCGTCTCTGAGGCTTCCGCTTATCTCTATTAGACGATACGGTGTTTGTTCCCATATAATTCATTGTTTATTCCAGCGCCTTACAAATCAAAAGCGCCTTCAAATTCAGTTTGAATTTTTATTGCTATGCTAAAATCAAATTCGCTCTTTAATTTGCCTTCAGCGTCCCGCTCCGCCGGAGGAATGCTTATACGCCCATTTCCAGCGGCATCCGCTTTTGTAACAAGCGCCATTTGAGGAATATTTTTTATTCCGTTTATTTTGACGCTCCCGCCGTTTTCGCCGTCTGAATTGATAACGGCAGGATTTAAATCAATTATGTCAGAGAGCCACCCGGAATCTTTAGTACTAAAAGCAAGGTTTATCCCGGATAATATATTATTTTTTATCTCATATATTTTGAACTCCGCATTTGTTACTTTTACTTGAAAGTCCGCGCTTGATTCTTTCTCGCTCATTGCGAACATGTCATCACTGGCAAGAGAAGAAAGTTGTTCCAATTCCAGTTTTACCCATTTTTCATTTTGAATTGTGATTTCGTCGTTTCCCGGCGGGACTTCAAAGGTTAAAGGAAGTACAAAAAGTAATTTTATTGCGATTTTCTGTGCCGTTGATACTTTTGCGCCGGTAATAGTTATTCGCAGCGGGCTGGGTTCAGGCTCGTTGAAAAGCCCCGTAACAGAAAAACCGGAGGCTGTACTTGTCTTCGCGTTGTTTGTATTTATGGCTTTGGTAAAATCTTTACTGCCGTCTGTTACAAAATCAGGCGCAAACAAATCATTTGACGGCAAATATTCCGTTGAATTTTGTGCTGTTCCGATTGTGATATTTGCGGGACTGGAAGTAGTATTGCATATACCATCAACAATTATATAACAATAAACATATTTGAACTGAATGCCTTTAAGAGTAGCCAGCATAGTATTAAAACTTGGCGCGTAAAAATCTATAACCGGCACCGGCACATCCAGCGGAGTTGTATTTCCCTGCGGCAGTTGCCCTGAAACATCTATACTAATAACCGGATAATATAGCAAATATGTCTGTACCGCGCCGCTGTCTCCCGGCACGCCGTTTACTGTTGCCGTATCACTAACTTTAATTTGATTGTAAACATAATTCCACAAGGCAGGCGTTCCCTCGACCGGAAGCGCGGTGCCGGTTCCGTCTTTAGAATTTTCTATCTGTTTGGTAATAGTATCAATGTCAAATAATTCTCCCAGTAAATTTTTTTGACCTGAAGTTTCAAACAGGTTCTTCATTGATACATAAAGCCCCGGACTGCCTTTGCCGCCTATAGATGCCGGCAGCCCTATTCCGCAGGATGCGGCAAACGGTAAAAATAATACAAACCACAAAAAGCGCTTCATTTTTTTTCTTTTAATTCCGCTAGATTCTTAAAAACTTGTTCAATAATATCTTCCGGCAGTGAACGGGATGATATTTCCTTGATTTCTACAGCGACAATCTTGTCTTTATCTTTATCCCAGCAATATATGGTGTTTTCTTTTTTTGCTAAATCAATCAAATTCGGCATAACTTTCTCCTATTCGCTTTGGAAACGGCAGCGCCGCCTCAACTAATTTTCCATTCATTTGGAGGTGTGCGCCACCTCCACTTAATTTTCCATACATTTGGAGGTGTCGGCACCACCTCTTTATTTACCACAACTACCATAGTCTAAAAACTGGAGGTGTCGGCGCCACCTCCAGTTAATTTTCCATACATTTGGAGGTGGCGAGAGTTGAACTCGCGTCCTAGTACGCAACCGGTAAGCGTCTACAGGTTTAGCCGCGCATCTGGTTTTTGTGAATGGCTTTGCTTCGCGGCATGCGTCCATCCCTTATTCCGCTAAGTCTTATTATGCAGTGCGCGAAAAACGCCGCATAACCAGCCTTGGTTGCGTCACGGAAACCATCCCTCAAGGCGGTGGAACGGTCCCGCGCGGTTACGCCGCTAAAGCGTATTCGTAACCGTAATTGCTAGTATGTTTGGCAATTATAAGTTTGGCACAAATGTTAGGAGCCGTACCCGCTCCACCTGCTGCCCACAAGCCGAACCGTACCAGTCGAAGCCGGTACACCCCCTGCGGACAATCCCTACTATAGTAGATACCGGGAAAAAGTGTCAAGTAGGCGTGAACAAATGCCCGGCTTGACATTCCCCGCGCCTTTCTTCAGACTGAATACAAAAGGGAGGAAGGGAGATTTTATGAAGAAGATTAAAAGCGCGGGTTTAATACTCTGCGCGGCAGTTGCGTTGGTTTTGACGCTGAGCAACTGTAAAAAGAAGGACACGGGCGGCGCGGCGTTCCACATTGGAATAGCGACGGCAACCGTTTCTCAGTCAGAGGATGATTTGCGCGGGGCGGAAGAATTGATTGCCCGCTACGGCAAGTCGAGTGAAGGCG
The DNA here is from genome assembly GCA_031257255.1 of Spirochaetaceae bacterium. Lineage (GTDB taxonomy): Bacteria > Spirochaetota > Spirochaetia > Treponematales > Breznakiellaceae > JAIROZ01. The sequence continues at coordinate 4,602 of JAIROZ010000189.1, forward strand.
GAGTGATAACTCACATTACTTACCCCGATAACTTTATGGAACAGCAGGAGACTATGATTACACAGATAGTCTCGCTTGCCGATGACCCCAAAATGAAGGCTGTCATTGTGAACCAAGGGGTGCCCGGCACTGCGGAGTCTTTTAAGCGCATACGCGAAAAGCGCCCGGACATCCTGCTATTTGTGGGCGAAGCGCACGAAGACCCGCTCGTAATTCAGGCGGCGGCGGATTTGGCTGTCAACTGCGACTTTGTGTCCCGCGGCTACCTTATTCCTTGGGCGGCAAAAGAATTGGGCGCAAAGGCTTTTGTGCATATTTCATTTCCACGCCACATGAGTTACGAATCGCTTGGTCTCCGCCGCCAGATTATGGAAGAGGCTTGCAAAGACTTAGGACTTAAATGGATATTCGAGACGGCGCCGGACCCGACCTCCGATGTGGGGCAATCCGGCGCTCAGCAATTCATCCTCGAAAAAACCCCGCAATGGATAATGTCTTACGGCAAAGACACGGCATTCTTCTGCACCAATGACGCGCACACCGAACCTCTGCTCCGCCAACTGGTAACTTACGGCGGTATGTTTGTGGAAGCCGACCTGCCCTCTCCGCTTATGGGCTATCCGGGAGCATTGGGTTTAGACCTTAGCACCGAGAAGGGAAACTTCGAGGAAATACTCAAAAAAGTGGAAAGTTCCGTTATTGAACGGGGCGGCGGCGGAAAATTCGGCACCTGGGCGTATTCCTACGGATTCAGCGTGTCGGCGGGACTCGGCGAATTTGCCAAACGAGTCATCGAAGGTACGGCGGACAGGAACGATTTTGACGCTCTCTACGAAACGCTCGGCGAATTTACCTCCGGCGCAAAGTGGAACGGCGGTCTCTATGTGGACGCCAATACCGGAGTACGCGCCCGCAACCATGTTTTGGTATATATGGACACATACATACTTGGCAAAGGCTATCTCCCGACCACAGAAATAAAAGTGCCGGAGAAGTACTTTAATATCAAATTCAACAAGCCTCAATAAGCCGAAAAAAGCGAAGCAATGACGCCGTTATTAAGGCTCGAAAGCATTACAAAAGACTTTTACGACACCGTTGTTTTGCAGGATGTGTCGTTTTCGGTCGGCAAGGGTGAAATTGTCGCTCTTGCCGGAGAAAACGGTGCCGGTAAGACAACGCTAATGCACATACTTTTTGGAATGCCGGATATAGCCGGCACCGGCGGGTATGGCGGTGCCGTCTACATTGACGGCGTTAAGGCGCTTTACAAAACGCCGGAAGACGCGCTTGCCGCCGGAATCGGCATGGTTCATCAGGAATTTTCACTCATACCCGGCTTTAACGCGGCGGAAAACATACTGCTGGGGCGCGAGCCGGTCAAACAAAACATAGCCTGCGAACTTTTTGGAGAGCGTGTTGCAACGCTGCGGCGCGATGTTATGCGCCAAAAGGCAGGCTCGGCTATAGGACGGCTCGGCGTGAACATAGCGCCGGAAACGCCGGTCTCGTTAATGAGCGTTGCCCACAAACAGTTTACAGAAATCGCCCGCGAAATAGGGCGCGAAAATGCCCGCCTTTTGGTCATGGATGAACCGACCGCCGTGCTCACAGAAAGCGAAGCCGAAATTCTGCTCTCCAGTCTAAAACGCCTTGCGGTTGAAGAAGGCATTGGCATCATCTTTATTTCCCACAGATTGCACGAGGTTGTGAAGATTGCCGACCGCATAGTGGTACTCCGCGATGGGCGGGTTATCAAGGATGTTCAGAATGAAGGTGTGAGTGTACGCGACATAGCGGGCTGGATGGTCGGGCGGAATATGGACGAAAGCGCCAAACGAAACGAAGGACGCCGCCTGCCGGACGAAGCGATACTGGAAGTTGAACATCTTAGAGTTGATATGCCGGGCGAGCCGGTACGGGATGTGTCATTTTCGGTACGGCGGGGCGAAATTTTTGGCATAGGGGCGCTTGCGGGACAGGGAAAACTCGGCATACCCAATGGGATAATGGGTTTGTACGCGGCGGAAGGGCTGGTGCGTTTTGACGGCGAGGAATGGACGCGCTTTGACCCGCAAAAGGCGCAAAAGTCGGGCGCGGCGTTTGTCTCCGAAGACAGGCGCGGCATAGGCTTGCTGCTGGACGAAACCCTTGAGTGGAACATTACATTCGGCGCTATGCAAATTAAAGGCGATTATCTGCTCCCGCTTGCCGGCGGGCTTGTCCGGCTGCGCGATGAAAAAGCGATGCGTAAGGCGGCAGAGCGTTACATAGATGCCCTTGCTATCAAATGCGCCGGCAGCCGTCAACTGGCAAAAGAACTATCCGGCGGCAATCAGCAGAAGGTATGCCTTGCCCGCGCCTTCGCTCTCTCGCCAAAATTGCTCTTTGTTTCCGAGCCTACGCGGGGCATCGATGTAGGCGCAAAAAAAATAGTGCTGGACACACTCCGCAAGGTCAATGCCGATGGCGTAACTATAGTAATGGTTTCTAGCGAACTGGAAGAATTGCGCTCTATCTGCGACCGCATTGCCATTGTAAGCGAAGGCAAAATAGCCGGCATCCTGCCGCCTTCCGCGCCGGTCGAACGCTTCGGGCTCCTTATGTCCGGCGAGACTGAATAACGGCGGCTTTATCCACATTCAGCAATAATATCAAAGCCGCTAATTCCGGTAATTTTCCCGTGCGCAAACTCTCCTATGCCTAGCGGACTTTCGCTGTAGATGAGCGATGCCCCGTCAACTTCCGGCGCGTTAATGGCAAGCCTGCCTGTGTAAAGTTTCTTTGGCAGCAATCCGCTTTCTCTTTTTTTGTATACAGAAGGCAGTCCCTCAATTTCTTCTTCTATTAAAACCGCCGCGTTAGCGCCTGTTAGTTTTTGCAGTTTAGATTGAGTGATGGGGACTTGCGTCTTTTCGAGCGCGGCTTTGCGTGATAGGGCGGTTTTTTTAGGGACAGCATTTTGCAAGAGGGCGGCAGGCGTTCCGTCTTCACGGGAATAAGTGAAGACGCCGAGCCAGTCGAATTCGGCTTTCCGCTGAAAATCGAGCAAAGCCTTAAAATCAGTGTCTGTTTCGCCGGGAAAGCCTGTTAAAAAAGTGGTGCGGAAAACTGCCTGCGGCAGCGCGGCGCGGATTTTATCAAGAAGGCTAAGGTACTGCGCGGCATTTCCGCGCCGGTTCATTGCTTGGAGTATGCCCTCCGAAGCATGTTGAAAGGGGATGTCGAAGTACGGAAGTATGCGCGGGTCATTTTGCATTGCGGGCAATATATCCAGCGGAAAATGGTCGGGATGAAGATACAAAAGGCGCACCCAAAAGTCTCCGTCCAGCGCGGAAATACGCGCAAGCAATGCGGCAAGCAGGCTTTTGCCGGCAATGTCAAAACCGTAAGCCGCCAAGTCCTGCGCCACAAGACAAATCTCTTTTATGCCGCGCCGCAGAAACCCCGCACATTCGGCTGCGGCATCCTCAACAGGACGGCTTCTCAGGCTTCCCCGTATAAGCGGTATCGCGCAAAATGAACAGCGGTTATCACAGCCATCACTCACCTTGATGTATGCGCTGCCGGGAAGTGAAAGCAGTGGACGGTTACCGGTTTCCGGTTTTTTTTCGGCAACCGGCAACTGCCCCGCTATGCCGGCGCTGTCCAGACTGGCGTATACGGCATCTGCTTCGGTTAAACTTTCGCGCAATTCATCCGCGTAACGAAGCGCAAGGCAGCCCGCCAGCATTATCTTTTTTTGCGGGTAAAGACGGCGCAACTCAATGACTGTGTTTATAGACTCGCGTTTGGCAGCCTCAATAAATCCGCAGGAATTTACGATGATAATATCCGCCGCCTCTGCGTCCGGCGCGGCTTCCAAACCGGCGGATATAAGAGATGCCATCATAATTTCGCTCTCTACCTGATTTTTTGCGCATCCAAGACTTTCGATATAGAATTTCACAAGTCCATTGTATACTTTCTTACACTTGTTTTAAATGCTTTGGCGTGTATGTATGCCATCCCCCTTTCCCAAAGTCTGCTAACAGCATAAAATACAGCATAAATCATATTTTCTGGAGGAAAAAATGAGTGTAAAACAACAAGTTCAGAGTGTAGGTCGTTCGCTTTCGGCAATGGTAATGCCGAACCTCGGCGCGTTTATCGCGTGGGGGCTGATAACGGCGCTGTTCATACCGACGGGCTGGCTGCCTAACGAAAGGCTGGGCGGGCTTGTAGGTCCTATGATTACCTACCTTTTGCCGCTTTTAATCGGCTATACAGGCGGTAAAATGACAGGCGGAGTACGCGGCGGCGTTGTAGGCGCTATAGCCACGATGGGCGTGATTGTCGGAGCAAGTATTCCGATGTTCCTTGGCGCGATGATAGCGGGACCGCTCGGCGGCTTCCTTATCAAAAAATTGGATGAGGCACTCGAAGGGCACATACCTGCCGGCTTTGAAATGCTTGTCAACAATTTTTCGGCGGGCATACTTGGCGGCATACTGGCGCTGCTCTGCTTTTTGGGAATTGGTCCCCTTGCGGAAACCTGTACCAACGCGCTTGGCGCGGGCGTAGGCTGGCTTGTAAGCCATAAACTTCTGCCTTTCGCGTCTGTCCTTGTGGAACCGGCAAAAATCCTCTTTTTGAATAACGCGATAAACCACGGCGTCTTTACGCCGCTTGGCGCTCAGCAGGCGCAGGAAGCGGGGCGCTCAATCTACTATATGATAGAATCGAACCCCGGTCCCGGACTGGGGCTTTTGCTCGCTTATTGTCTCGCCGGCAAAGGCAGCGCCAAATCGAGCGCTCCCGGCGCGGTTATCATTCACTTTCTTGGCGGCATTCACGAAATATACTTCCCGTATGTGCTGATGAATCCCGTCCTTATTCTAGCGATGATGGGCGGCGGTTTTACCGGCGTACTCGTGCTTGTCATTTTGGGCGGCGGACTTATCGCGCCGGCATCCCCCGGTTCAATCTTTGCCGAACTCATGATGACCCCGAAAGGAGCGTACTTTGCCAACATAGCCGGAATTCTGGCGGGCGGCGCGGTTTCGTTCCTGCTTTCGATGATACTGCTTAAAGCATTCGGCAAGGACGCGGAAGGCGGGCTCGAAGCGGCACAGGAAAAAACACGAGCCAACAAAGCCGAAGCAAAAGGCATGTCCCCCATCAGCGCGGCGAATGTAAAGAAAATCATCTTTGCCTGCGATGCCGGCATGGGTTCCAGCGCGATGGGCGCGACAAAACTCCGCAAAAAAATAAAAGAAGCGGGGCTTTCCATTGATGTGGCTCATTCTCCGGTAAGCGAAGTAAAAGAAGCGGACATCATTGTTTGCCACAAAGAACTGGCGGAACGCGCCCGCGCCGCCTGCCCCTCCGCCCGCGTTGTTACCATAACGGACTTCCTGAACGCGCCGGAGTACGAACAACTTATCAACGAGTTGAAGGGTTAAGGGGGAGTTATGAAGCAGATTGAATATGTCATCAAAGACGAAAACGGAATTCACGCGAGACCTGCCGGGAATCTGGTAGCCAAACTGGGTGAATTTAAAAGCGTAATAACCTTTAAATGCGGAGACCGTTCCGCCGAAGGCAAAAAATTATTTGCTTTAATGAAAATGCGCGTCAAAAAAGGGGAAACCCTCATAGTCCAAGCCGAAGGTGAGGACGAAGACGCCGCCGTCAAAAACGCCCAGGAATTTCTGGAAGCGAATCTGTAGCGGTAGGTAGTGAGTAGTGAGTAGTGAGTAGTGGGTAGTGAGTAGTGGGTAGTATCCGGTATATCAGAACTAACGGTGTTATCCGCATTAGTACTTGGTTTTCGTCCTGAACGGATGCTGCCCACTGTTCACTGTCCACTGTCCACTGTTCACTGTTCACTGTTCACTCAAATAATGGAACCTTAAAAAATGGAACAATTAAAAGACGAATGCATTGTGTTGAACCTGCCGGGTGAGCACAAGGACGAAGTAATAAAGCGCTGCGGGGCGCTTCTTGTTAAAGGCGGTTATGCCACGGAGCGGTATGTCGAGGGTATGCTAAAGCGTGACGCCGGTTTTAGCTGCGCGATAGGCAACGGTATCGCAATTCCGCATGGCGAGGTTGAGTACAAACCGGAAATACTGGCGACAGGCTTTTGCGTACTCACCTATCCTGACGGTATCGACTGGGCGGGACAAAAGGTGTACCTCGTCATCGGCATAGCGGCACGGGGCGAAGAACATTTGGACATTATCGGGAACATTGTCGATTATTTTGACACCGAAGATGATGTACACAAATTTCTTACCATTACCGCCAAAGATAAAATACGGAATATCTTTTACGGAGACGCTTCAAAATGAAGGCTGTACACTTTGGCGCGGGGAACATTGGGCGCGGCTTTATCGGCGAGGTGCTTCACAAAAACGGCTTTACCGTCGATTTTGTTGATGTAAACGAAACGATAATAGACGCGCTCCGTAAACGCGGCGGGTACGAAATCTGCCTTGCCGGAGAAAAAGCCGAACATATTTCTATTAGCGGCGTAAACGGTATAAACAGCAAGAAAGAGCCGGAAGCGGTTGTTAAGGCGGTGTCTAACGCGGATATTGTAACTACCGCCATAGGTCCGGGGATTTTGCCGTTCATTGCCGAAATTACCGCGCAAGGCATAATTGCCCGCAAATTGCGCGGAATAACAGCGCCGCTTGATATTATAGCCTGCGAAAATATGATAGGCGGCAGCGCTTTTTTGCGGAAAGAAGTTGTCAAATATATACCGCAGACTGATATATCATATTTTGATACATATATAGGATTTCCAAACGCCGCCGTAGACCGCATTGTCCCTGTGCAAAAAAATGACGACCCGCTTTTTGTCAGTGTTGAACCTTTTAGAGAATGGGTAATTGACGAACCGGCGCGTAAGGCAAAACACATTACATTGCGGGAAGTTGAATACGCAAAAGATTTACAGCCTTTTATTGAACGGAAATTATTTTCTGTAAATACGGGGCACGCATCAGCCGCATATACCGGACATCATTACGGCTGGAAGTTTATAGGAGAAGCGATGCGCGATGAGCGTGTACTTAGCCGCCTGCAAGATACGCTTGCCGAAACCGGCAGCCTTCTCTGCGCCAAATGGAATTTTGACAAAGAAACACATCAAAAATATACCCGCAAAATCATTGCGCGTTTTAGCAACCCGGCAATAAATGATGAGATAAAGCGAGTTGCGCGGAATCCCATCCGCAAACTTGGATTTGACGAGCGTTTTATCCGCCCAGTGCGCGAACTAAAAGAACGCGGGCTTTCGTACAAAACATTGCTTTCGACAATTTCGCTCGTTTTGAAGTACGATATGCCCGATGACGAAGAGAGCGCCCGCCTTCAGCAATTGCTAAAAGAAACAGATGTCCCCGGCGTTATTAAATCCGTTACAGGCTTGACAGACGCCGCGCTTATCGCGGAGATAGCGGCGGAATGGGACGCGGTGTAAAACAAAGCCCTAGTCTGCTGTGTCATCAAAAATAGTAAGGCTTGTGTTTGCGCGGATAAGGTCGTCTAGAGCCCTTAGTATGTGTTTGCGGACGGATTCCGGCAGCCCTTCTACTATATGAAGGCGTTTTGCCCAGCGTCTGTTTACCACAATGCCTGCGGCTACCGTCTTTTCTATGCCAAGGATTTCATCGGCGCTTACTTTTAGCGCGCTGGAAAGGTCGATAAGGGCGGCGTCAAGGATATGCGCCCTGCCTGCTTCGTAGGCGGCAATCGACTCCCGTGTAATGCCGGTTTTTTCCGCCAATTCTTTTTGAGTAAGCCCGCGCCGTTTACGAATGGTTTGCAAATTAAACCCGGCGGCATTGCCGGCGCATACGGCGGCGCGTCCTTCCTGCCCAGCCTGAGCATCTTCTTCCTTCACTTTGACAGTATAACCAGCGGATAAAAAACACGGCGTTATTATTACCTTTTTGGAAACTAAAAAGTTTCTGTAAAACAAAACAGAAACCGCCGGGAAAGCCGGTGTTCATTCTATAATTCCCTGAAATTTGCCTGTTTCTTGTAAAACAATCTCTACTTTGTGTTACTTCATTACCCCGCCGCGCCTCCTCTTTACAATAAATGGTAACTATATTAACATTTTGGAAACCACATATCGGGCTTGACAAGGTTTTTTGGGGGAATGCCGGAAAGCGGGTCTGCCGGAGATGGGTTAATAAAATTAAGTCAAGAAAGGCGGTTTTTTGACGGCTTGCCAAAGCAGAGGAGTAAAGCATGGCAAAAAGAAGATTTTTTGTTTTAGCGCTCGCGGTTTTTATCGCGGGAGGAGTTTTCGCGCAGGAGAATGGCG
>JAIROZ010000018.1 GCA_031257255.1 Spirochaetaceae bacterium
TCGATAATTCAAGCGCCGCGTAATGAGCCAATAGATGACGGCAGACCGCTTCTTTTTGCCGCTACTCAGCAATACGGCATCCGGGCATATCGGGGTGTATGGAACGCAGAGGAGTAGAACAGTGGACAGGGATAGTGAACAGTGGACAGGGATAGTGAACAGTGGACAGGGACAGTGGACAGTGGACAGTGGACAGTATCCGTTCAAACTGAAAAACAAATTCTAACGCAGATGGCGGCGTTAGTACTTTGTTTCCTGCCTGAAAGGACGCTGCCCACTGTCCACTAACCACTGTCCACTAGAGCAAAAATGTATTTACGCGAATTAACACAAACGGTAGGCATCCTTAAAGGGGCGGGCGGCGTTATTAGCGGCAAACTGGAAAAAGCCGGCATAGCCGCCGTAGATGCCCTCCTGCTCCATTATCCGCGTCAGGATAAATACGAAGACCATATCACACGCCGTGCCTTGGATTCGGTATTTCCGCCGGCAGGCGGCGCATTTGGCGGCGCGTTTTCCGTTCAGTCTGAACAGAACGAAAGCCGCGAAGTTTGCGCGGTCGTCCGTGTTACGGGCATATCTTCCATATATATCCACAAAAAAGCGGTGCCGCGCATTCTTGTAAGCGATGGCACGGCGGCGGCATCACTCCTCTGCTTTAGAAATTCCGAATTGGCGCGTTCCCTAGTCCCCGGCATCCCGTATCTTCTTTGGGGCAATTTTACATACTCCGAAAAATACCGGACGATTCAATCAAGCGATTTTGAAATTGAACGCGAAGACGCTCCGCAGGAAGCGCTCACAAAAAAGCACTTTGGCGCGATATTGCCCGTCTACCGCTTAACGGAAGGCTTGCGCCAATGGCATTTCCGCTCGCTTATCCAAAATGCCCTTGCCCGTTTCGGCGCGGAACTTGAAAATACCATACCCGAACCGCTCATCCAAAAACACGCGCTTATGCCGGTGCCCAATGCCATCCGCGCCATCCACTTTCCCCGCAGTTTTGACGAACAAAAACAAGCCCGCCTCACTCTCATCTACGAGGAATTGTTTTATCTGGAATTGGCGGCGGCGTTAAAAAAAGGCGGCGCTAAACCCCTTTCCCCGGCGCCGGACTTTTCGCCTTTGCAAAAGCGCCTGCTGGAACGCTTGCCTTTTGCGCTAACCGAAGGGCAGACGGCAGCCCTTTTGGAAATCAACGCCGGGCTTGCATCCGGTCAGCCAATGGCGCGGCTTTTGCAGGGCGATGTAGGCTCCGGCAAAACGCTCGTGTCTTTTATGGCGGCGCTTGCCGTTATAGAAACCGGCGCTCAGGCGGCGCTCCTTGCCCCCACGGAACTTCTGGCGTTTCAACACGCGCAAAATGCCGCGTCTCTTTTGGAACCGCTCGGCATCCGCGCAGCCTTTCTTACAGGCAATCTTAAAAACGCGGGGCGTAAATACCTGCTCGCCTCCCTCGCCGCCGGCGAAATCGACCTTGTTATCGGCACTCACGCCCTCTTTTCGGCGGATGTCGCCTACAAAAATCTCAAATTCGTTATCATCGACGAACAGCACCGCTTCGGTGTAGCCCAGCGTCAGGCAATATTGGACAAGGGCGCGAATGGCGCGGAGGGGGCGGAGGGCGCACAGCCCCACCTCCTAATGATGAGCGCCACGCCGATACCGCGTACTCTGGCGCAGACCGTCTTCGGCGCGATGGATGTGTCGGCGCTAAAAGGGATGCCTCCCGGACGCAAACCGGTCGCCACTCGCGCCTTTTCCAGCGCAAACGAAGATAAGGTGTATGCCCTGGTGCGCAACGAATTGAAGGCGGGGCGTCAGGCATATTTTGTCTACCCCCTTATAGGCGGCGGTCAGGACGAGGCTGGGCTCTTTGACGAGGGGGCGGACGAGACGGCGGACGAGGGGGCGGGGCGCGGTACTATGGAAGAGAGCGGATTAAAGGACGCGCAAGGTATGGCGCGGCGTTTGAGCGAGGAGATTTTTCCTGAATACAAGACGGCGCTCCTTCATTCAAAATTGGAAGATGAAGAAAAAAAGCGGATTATGGAAGCCTTCCGCAGGAATGAGATTCAGATTTTGGCGGCGACAAGCGTAGTGGAAGTGGGTGTTGATGTGCCGAATGCGACCTGTATGGTTGTTGAACATGCCGAGCGCTTTGGGCTTTCGGCGCTGCACCAATTACGCGGGCGGGTAGGGCGCGGGGACGCCCCCTCAACCTGCTTTCTTGTGTGGACTAATCCGCCTGTGCCGATAGCCCGCGAAGCGGACGGCGGCAAATTGGAGATATGGCAAAAGCGCCTAAAGGTTATGCTGGAAACAAACGATGGTTTTGTAATAGCCGAGGAGGACTTAAAGTTGCGCGGTCCGGGGCAAATTGCCGGCATAGAACAATCCGGCTACCTGGCGCTCGGCATCGCAAACATCATCCGTGATGCCGCCGTGCTGGAAAAGGCGCGGGAAGACGCCTTTGCCCTTGTTGCCGCCGACCCGCGTCTGGAAGCCCCCGCCAATGGCATGGTTGCCGCCGTGCTAAAACGCGCCCCGCCTTTTACGGGACCGCAGTGGTAGCAATGCCTTGATCTTTATGCGGCAGGATAAGCAAAAATCTGCCTTTACGGACTGTAAGCAAAAATGAGCCTTCCGGCGCAATGTTGCAAATTCCAAATACGCCGCGTTTCCATTCAAGATTCGTAACCGCCCATTTTAGACCTTCGCTTTCGATTATCCACGGACCATCGCCCGCCGGAAGCAGCGAAACGGTACCGCCGCATTCGGTTTTGAACTTCGTTACAAGCGGCTCGCCGTCCGGTTCCAGCGCATATATGTTCTCGTTTCTTGTGTGCCATGTAACGGGGAAAAAAGGGCGTTCAAACAATTCGCGGACGGCAAGCAAGTGGTCGAGTCTGCCGCCGCCCCCGCCTATAAGACGGATAAATTTAGCGCCCAATTCGCGCAGGGCATCCAGCGCAAGTTCGGTGTCGGTAAAGTCCTTGTCGCGTTGATAGCGCCGCACTGATTCGGGCGGGTAACGGGCAAGGCGCTCCAATCCGCCCGCTTCTTCCAGCGAGTCCATATCCCCCACTATAAGATGAGGGCGCAATCCCGCTTCCTCGCAGGCAATAAGTCCGCTGTCTGCGGCAACTATGTACTCCGCGCCCTCCGCAAGAACGCGGCACCGTTCGGGAGATGGCGCTTCTCCCCCTGTAAATGCAACCGAAAAAGAACTTGAACTCATAACTTCATTTTACCCAAAACAGCGCCTGCTTACCAGAGAAAACAAATAAATACCTGTAGAATTGCGCAATGAAACGCGCAGTCCATGTAGAATTGCGCGGTGAAACGCGCAATCCTTGTAGAATTGCGCGGTGAAACCCGTATTCCTTGTAGAATTACACAGTGAAACGCGCAGTCCATGTAGAATTGCGCGGTGAAACGCGCAATTCTACGATATTTTTGAAAAATCAGAGATTTTTCAAAAATACCTTGCC
>JAIROZ010000109.1 GCA_031257255.1 Spirochaetaceae bacterium
CTTGCCATAATTACAGCGGCGGGTGTAAGCGCTTCCGCGTTATTTTCCGTTTCACTTGTTCCGGCATTGGTCAGACTATGTTTATGTAAAAACAAAATACAAATGTAAATTTTTTGAAACACTAGTTAAATGAAAAGAGTTCCGCGTAGCGGGACAAAAGTTCTCCATTTGGGGGACATCATGAAATCAAATAAATACCGCAAAGAGGATGCGGGAATAAAAAGCAGAATTGTAGCCTGCGCGTTATTATTCTGTATGTCGGTTAATATTGGGGCGCAAAGTTTTTCTGGTATAAAAGGCTTTGACCGCAATATTTATAGTTATCATTTTGATACAGCGGATAAGGAAATTACGCCGGAACGCTGGCTCGAAAAAGCGCGGGAAGGCATCGAAATTGCCCGCGCATCGTGGGAACGCCTTGCCGTTGATTTGTTTGCCCAAAACGATGAATACGCGCAGGCGCTCGCGGACGTTCATGCGTGGTCAGAGGAAGAACTTGAACGCCGCTATGCTGATTGGATACAAAAGCGTTTCCTTCAGCATGAATTAGACGGGCGCATAAATCAGTTTGCGCAAAAAACAGAACGCGAATTTCTTGAACTGTATTTTCATCTTGACGAAACCGGAAACATTGTTAGCGATACGGCTGGCGACTCGTCTCTTGTGCGACCCGGTGAACGCGGCACAAACGAAGACCGCGATTATGTAAACAGCGCGCTTACACAAAACGCCGCCGCCGCCGCCGAGGATTACGCGGCATCTCTCGATGATATATTCCCGGAATTGCTTGCCTACATTGCCCCCGAAAGGCGGGATAGTGTACGCGCCCTTCTTGCCGAAGCGGCGCAAAATACGGGCGCGGCGCTCCGCCGGGAACTTGCCGAAATCCACGAGCGCGAGGAACGCCTTTTTGTGTCGCGCCGCGTTGCCGACACCTACAGCCTTCGCAACAAAAGCGAGCGGGAAGCGGCGAGCGCCGTTGCGGACGACCTCATTTTTGAGGCGGAACTTGTATGCAATTCCGGCATAAATGACCTTGAAGCGCGTATCGAGGCGGCAAAAGCGGGCGCGGGCAACTTGGCGCTTTTGGGCGAGGAATGGCTTACTCAGTATGAGGAGCAGTTTAACCGGGGGCTTAAAGCATGGGAGGATGCCGAGGAGCGGTTTTTCCTGCGGCAGATAGAGTGGCAGCGGCAGGCATCCGAGCAGATGAAAGCGGGCGAGGATGCCTGGGCGGAGGCTTTTACGCAATTTGCGCAAGAGCAGAAAAAGTGGGAGAAGAAAGCCGCCGCGCTTTTGGATGCGGGCGAAAAACTTTTTACCAATGCTTCGCAAAATCTGCAAAAGGCGATAAACGAAGCCCGCGCTCAGTTTGCGGTAGATTCCGCAGCCCGCGCCGAAAGCGGGCGCGTCCGTGCCGAGGCATACCTTACCACATACCTCACGGCGGGCGGCATCGTTTCGGAGGCTCAGGAGAATATCGACTTTTGGCTGGAAACTTATATACATAATTTGAAGACACAGCCTTCTGATACTCCGCCGTCATTAAAATCTGGAAACTTCAGACAATGGTTTGAGAGTATTGAAAGCGGCGATACACTGCAAACAAATATAAATTCATATACAGAACAGTTGACACTGCTTGCGCAGTTGCTTACTCAAAAAAAAGAAACGCTGCCGCAAAAAAAGAGTCAGGCTGAGGCAAAGCAGAACGAATTAACTCAGTATCAGAATGATAATAAAACAATGCTTAGCAAAAATATGACTCTCTCTGGAAGTAACGTAAGCGCAAGCGCGGCGGCGGAGTATGCGGCATGGTTTGCAATTAAAACGCATGCAACTAATTTATCAAATGAATTGAAGGCGCTAAAAAAAGAAATAGCGGATTTGGAAGCGGAAATTCCGCGTATCGAAAAAAATATAATTGAACAGGAAAGCGTTATAGCCGAAGCGAGGTCTATGCTCAATGTCCGTCAAAACGCGGCGCTGGAAATAACGCGCTGGATAGAATTGTATGAGCGCTATATGCCAAAGGCGCTGGATGCCCGTAACGCGCTTGTCAATGATTTTGACATTGTAATGGGAGACGGGAAACTCGCCGACATTCTTGGCGCAAATGTTTCCAGTGAGGATTTTGCGCTCGATGAATATCAGGTTGAATTGATACGGGCGCAGGCTGTTTCCAAATACTGGAGCGATAAACTTGAAATAGCCAAAGCGCTTGATAAATACGCGGCGGATTTATCGGCAAACAGAATAACGGATGCCGAAGGAATTAAGGCGCGCGAAGCGGCAAAAGCCGCCTACGATACCGCAGTTGCCGCTTACGATGACGCGATTCAAATTTTGAATACCAAAGCGGAAAATGTCGAAACGGCAAAACAGGCTGTAGAAACGGCGCAAAATGCCCTTAGCGCCGCCGAAGCGGAACTTGATGAACTTAACAAACGTTATATGACAAACAAAATGCTTCTTTTAACGCAGGATGACAAAGCGGTGCTTAACAGCGTAATGGAAACATACAAGGAACTGCTAAAAGCCCATAAAATATTTGATACATCAGAAACTCCAGCATACCTTCAGTATATCGAAAAAGCATACACATTAGGAAGGGCGCGTTTTGTTGAAGCGCAGGGCGAAGCGCTAAAGTTTATGATAAAAGGAAATGATTATATCAAATCGCTTGCGGATTTAAGAAGCGACTGGGGAAAAATTTCCGTTCCGCCGCAGACAAACGCGGAGGCTGGCGGCGCAAAGCCTTATGAAGTATACGAAGATATAAGCGATTACGATATATCAGAAAATGATATGTATTACAAAATGATAGAATATTTTATGAGCAGCCGGGATAAAGATATAAATGATTTGAACACAAAGAAAAAAGAAATAGATGAATCGACTGTTCTTAATGATGATGATACCGCCGGGAATGTTGAATTTGACTACGAAACAGAAAAGGCGGCGATAGAAAAAGCATGGAACGAAAAGATATACAACACCGCATTGGCGGCAAAAAACACAGCATATAGCGGACTTAACGGCAGGTTTGCGGCATTAAGCCTTCTTACAGCGGCAGCAACCGCGTCATGGTGCGCCGAATTCCTGGGCGATAAATTTACAGACGCGGATAGACAAACGCTTGAAGAAAAAGGTCTGTATCAATTGTTAAAAGCAAAGGAATACGCGGCAGAAGAAGCATATAAGGATTTTCTAGACGCGGAAGAACGCAAAGATATGAACACTTACGAAAAATCTTATGCCGCCAAAGAATTGCGCAGTGAGTACGAACTGTACAGCGCCCTCCTTGGCGCGTATAACTTTGCGGAGTCAGGCTCCGCCGCTATTGCTAAGGAAGAAAAAGATTTTGCGTTGGCAAACATTAACGCCATTTTTAGCGGCGCGGGAATTACATTGCAAGGCGGCGGCTTTTCTATGCCGGATGTAAAAAACATCGCGGACAGTATTCTCAGCAATGCGGCGCTGGATACAACCAAATCAATAGATGTCCATATATCAGAATTTATATACAAACTGGACGCTCAATTCCAGCGGCTGCCGGCGCTCGTCCATTCGGAATTCAATACATGGAAGGAAACATTTATTGAATATATAGCGGCAAAATTGATATATAACAATAAAGTACTGTCAGAAACTTCCGCCGCTGTTCAAACTAAGATTGATACCGAGCGGGCAAAAGGCGCTGGAAATCATAATACAAAGTCCGAAGAAGAAATACTGGCAAACAGTGCCGAAGAAATTGAACGGTTGTCAAACGAGGCTAACAGTGTTGACTGGTCAAAAATACATAAGTGGCAGGTTCAATACGCGCTGCTTGCCGCTGTCGAACAACTGCAGGCGCAAAAGACAACTGTCGAACAAGAAAAAATCCGGTTTGAAGAAAACCGTCCCGCAGCAATGGAAAATATACAGTATGCGGAACATTGGCGGCAAAGTATATCCGAAGGTATGCGGACGGCATTTAACGCCGAAAACAAAGACGGAACGGTTGACGCCGGAATCAAAAATAAGCCGGAGGATGTCTTGACGCAAATGAAATGGGCGGACAGTTTTTGTGAGGGTCTTCTTGCCGACAAAATTGAAAGCGCCCGTTTTGCTTCGTCCGCGCTTAACGCGATGATACAGGAGTTCAACAAGGACGAGTACTGGACGGCGGCGGCGGCTGTTGCCGGAGCGGCACAGCAGCATAAAACAAATGCCTCCGCGCAGTGGGATGAGTCTGTGGTTGTACGCGCCGAAAACGGACTAACAGACGCATTTAGCGCCGAAAAATCCAAGTTAAGCCGAAAGCAGGCGGAATACGAGGGGCTTCAAAAGGAATTGCTTCGTTTTGGCAGCGCATACCGCTCAGGGCTTATGGGCAGCGTTTTTATTGAACGCGAAATGAAAGCGATAAATCTAAAAATTGAGGAACTTACAAAAGATATAGAAGAGAAAGACGCAAACGGAAACCCCACAGGAAATAAAACAAAAAGCGAATATACATTACGGCTTGATACATACAAACAGGCGGTTGAAGCATTTATGAATGCCGGCGCATTGTACGATGACGCATATACATCATCAAAAAATAAATATAACAAAATGGAGAGCGCCCGTTTTGAATACGAAAAACAAGACGCCATCCGCCGCTGGGCTGCCACATCGTACCTGGACGGATATGACGAATTAAAAGATTATGGAATTCAGTACCGGAATCCGGCGCAGGAACTTATCTATTGTCAGGAACGCTATAACAGGGCGCAGGGGCTTTTGACGGCGTTATCAGAAATGTATCAAAACGAAGAAAAGCGTCCGTTTAATGACGCGGAGTACAACGCAAAGTACGAAGAAGTACAAAAAAGTTTTGAACGGCTAAAGTTTTCGATGAGAATACGCGATACGCTTAACGAGGCGATACGCGAGGAGACTAAGAATAACGAAAAATTGTATTCGGATTACCGCAAAGAATACGAAAAAATTGCGGGTAGATTTGACGCAAGCATTATTAACTCACCTTCTGACGAAAGAATAAAATGGCAAATATACAATATCATCAGCATAGACGAAGAGGGCAGGCTGAAATTTAACACCGCGTCATTTACGGTACAACCGCATACATCCGAAGAAAAGCAAACGCTTACGGATTATTTTACAAATGCTGTAGACAAATACGGCGATAAATATAAATCCGGCGGGATACAAACAGAACAAAATAACATTACCGAATTTGAACTTGCTGTGCGTAAACTTTCAAAGAATATGCAAGATTATATTACTTCCGTAGAAAAATACGAAAACTGGAGCCTTGCCCGCGATTACCTTATCCGCAGCCTGCAAAAGAACAATAAAGGCGGCAATGCCATTGATTTTGTAAACAATGCTTATACACCGCCGCAGGGATTATTGGGCGGCTTTGGCAATATGAAGGCAAACTGGACAAATCAGCAGGTAAGCAATATCGCGCTTGGCGAAAACGCTCTTTTTAGTTTGCAGGAACAGGCGTGGAACAATTTGACCGAAGACGAAAAGAAAGACCTCGAATTCTATACAATTCTCTGCCTTATGCAGGACAACGGAGACGCTAAAAAATGCTTTGAGAATGGATATGCCACGGCGCTAAAGCAGTACGAAGATGCGTATAACAAAATAGACAAAAATTACAATACAACACGAATTATTGGTACTGTTTTGGTTTTCACAATCCCTGTGCTTGGACTTGTTATGCTTTCCACATTAGATGACATTGCTGTTGCGCGGAATGCCGTTTCAAATCTTGCAAACAACGCGAAAAATGAACTCAACAAAGGCTTTGCCGCGCTCGAAGATAATACAAAAAATATACAAGGCAAATACGGCAGTTACAAAAATTCCAGCGACAGGCTCTCCAAATTAAAAGGCGATAAAGCGCCGGGGCAGTATATAACATGGACGGATATCAAAACATCGTTACAAACGGCTAAGGTTAGCGCCGAAGATATTGCTCAAACCAAAGTACACTGGAATGATATGACACATAATAGCAGCGAACAGTACACCAGCGTTCAGGACGCGATGGTAAAATTGGCGCAGTGGGCGCGCGAAAAAAAAGACGAAGCAAACACGGCACTGGAAAATTGCTGGAAAGTTGCCGAAACGGAACGCCTCAAAAAACAGGATACATACAGACAATTGTCTCAGTTGTATATCGAAAATAAAACATCTTTAGGCAATGTTACCGCCGCTATGAATAATGCTTACGGAAACGCCGCGCCCGCGTGGAAAAATCATCTGTCAAATATAGGAATTACGCTTGTAAACAGCATTGACGGCGCTGTTGATGACGGCTCGACATATTCAAATGAGTACACTGAAATTGCTGCCGATTTGGTCACGCTGATAGAACGCGCATACATTATGCGTTACAACGCTGAACTGCAGGCGCGTCAGGCGGAATGGGAACAACAGGCGGCGGACTTAACGCAAAAACTCGGCGAATGGCGAAACGCTTCCGCGTTGATACTTGCCCGTGGGCGCGATGACTGGCAAAAAAGCGTTGAACATTTGCGCGGGCAGTACAAGTTGTGGCAATCGCGCTTTAGTGATGAATACGAGCGTGTTGACGCAAACTGGAGCGCCGCATACCTCGCAGGCTTGCGCGAAAAAGAAGCATGGGTCGCGGACGCTGCGGCGGCGGCGCAAAATGCGGCATCCGGCGCAATGCTCGAAAAACTTGGCGCTGATGCTCAAACCCGTTCCCGCGCCTTTGACACAAATGTAAATACAGATATGGATGTAGAGGATGCGCGGGCAAAAGGCGAGGCTGCCATTTTGCAAATAATGAACAGCGCCGGAATTGCCAATATGCGGAGCGCGTTTGCCGGAATGTCAAGCGCGGCAAATACAGTTGCGTCAAAAATCCGCTCAGGGCTTGGCGGCGCGGGACTGTGGAATTCATCCAATGTGCAGCGCGAAACACGGCTTTTGGTGTCCGGCGCAAACAGGGCGCTTGCCGAGCGTGAGGCAAAAAAATTAGCCGAAACCGTGCGCCGTAACGCGGAAGCAAACATTCAGATTATTTACGAAAAAGTTGACGAGGCAAATAAACAATTCAATGACAGCATGGATGGTATGTTTTTGCATCGCAGCGGCTGGGCAAGAACCGGAAGCAGATATGTCAAGGATGTACTGATAGATTCAACTGTAATCAACGGGGCGCAGACCGAAAGAGCAATTGTTGATGTGTATAAATTTTATGAACAACGCGAAAAATATGTACTGCCAGAATACTTAAATCCAGCCGAACTTGACGGACTCGAAGCATCTGCGATAAATACCCTTCTGGCAAAGTTTGAAAAAGAATTAAATGAATTCTTAACAACTATTTTTGGAGACGGGGAAAAAGGCAGCGCAAACAAAGGTACATTCGGTGAGTATCAAGGTGAACAGCCGACAATGAGAGACGACCCCGACCCCATAAACACATCAATAGACTATTATTTTTCCGGCTCCGGCAATCGGGGCAGCGGCGAACTCGGACGGCTTATGCGTCATTACATCTACTGGGAATTCCGCGAAGGCAACGGCATCAGCGCTATGAACACACCTGTTTGGGAACAAAACCTGTGGCATAAAAAAGAAGGCGACTGGTTCGACCCGCCCAACATAAAATCGTTAGCAAGCATAGCGCTGCAAGTTGTGGGCACCATCGCGTTCCCCGGCGTGGGCGGGCTGTTAAGTTCCGCATTGCTCGGCATGGTTGATGATGTCGTATTCGGCTCGCTTGATATGATTTGCGGCTACAAAAGCCCACTGGAAGCGGGTTTTGAATTCGGCAAACAGGCGCTTATTTCGCTGGCAACCGATAAAATCAACGCGATGTCCGGCGGCATAGCCGGTAAATTGGGAGACGGTTTGGGCAATCTCGCCTTAAAATCCCTTGTAAAAGCAGGCGAAGTCTGGACAACCTCGACTATAACAAGCACATTGAGTTCCGTAACCTTCAGCGAAAAAAACGGCTTCGGCTTTGAAACCGATTCGTTTATGGACACCCTCAAAAATTCGTGGAGAGGCGCGGCGCTTGCCGGAGTCAATACATTTGCCGATGGTCTCAATCTCGGCGGAAAGTTAGACAAACTTGCCGGCAGCAACGACACGCTAAAAGCAATATCCACAAAATGGAATGATTTTGCCTCGACAGGCTTGGGCGGCTTTACCTCCGATATATTCAATGGGCTTGCTAACAATGTCTCAAATCTTGCAACGGATGTCATCCTTTACAAAAAAGACATACTGGAAGCCGGTTTTAACTGGGGTAAACAGGCGCTCGGCGCGGCGGCGGCAGGCGCGGTAAACAGAGCGGCGGATGGCATTACGTCGGGATTTGGCGGCAATCTGGGCGGGCTTGCCCTCCGCTCGCTTGTAAATGCCGGCGAAAGTTTTACGATAGGCACGATAACCAATACGCTCGACTCTTTGAATTTTACCACAGACGGCGGCTTTGGTTTTGACACGAAAGGTTTTACAGACAATATGGACGGCATTTACAAAAGTTCCCTAGCCGTTGGCGCAAAAACATTGGCGGACGGAACATCGGCTCGCATAACCGAAAAGATACATAATGTTATTGATGCCGGCACCGATAAAATAAAATCGCTTATTAACAAACTGCCCGGTATTGACGCGGCAACGCCCATAGGCGCTATTGCCGGCAGGCTTACCAACTGGTCCGGCAAGGCAGGCGGTTTTATAAACAATCTTTCGGGCTGGGCTGGCAGAACAGGCAATTTTGCCGATACTCTTGCCGGATGGACAGACAATAATGGCGCTAAGATAAATGCGATGCTTAATTCCGTTCAGGAGAAAGCCGCCGGCACTGTTGACGGCATAAGAGACAAAACAAACGCCGTCATAAATGATGTTACCGGTATGGCGGAAGACATGGCGGACGGCATTACGGACGCTTTATCTGACGAATTTTCTGACATTACAGGCAGGAACGCTCCTTCAATTTCCAACCCGTTTTCCGGCATGGGTGCCAACGCCTCTAATAGTATTTCAGGTTTGTCAGACGACATTAACAGCAAAAGCGCCGGTGTGTTCGACAGCATTACACGCTTTGTAAGCCAGAATTCGGCAGGTGTTTCGCAATTCCTTAAAAGGATTTCAGGACAGGCAGACGGCGTTCAGGACTTCCTTGCGGGGCTGTCCGGCGGAACAAATGCTTTTTCAAACTTTGTCTTGTCGCTTAGTGAAAAGGCGGCAACTGTAAACAAGTACAAAGACTTCTTGAATAACGGCGTTGACTGGGGCAAGGATGCGCTTACCACTTTCGTTGACGCGAAAATGGACGAAGCGCTAAACCACATCAACAGAGAAGCGGAAAAAGCGAAGCCCGCGTATACAAAGCCCGGCGACTTTAATTTTGAGGACTACATTTACAGATTGAACACGGCGGACTTAGCAAATTTTGCAATGATTCCAAAATATGATAAAAATAATGTTTTATTTTGAAAAATTTATGGTAAACAGGCTGTTATGTTAGGTTAATAGTATTACAAAAAGTCACTCCCTTCCGTTCGCGGTTGGCATCGCCCGATGCCAGCCGCGTTTTTTTTCTAATTTTAAGGGAATGCGATAAAGGTGGCTGCCGAATACTGCACGGTAACAGTGCCTGTGGTAAAATTAACCGGCTTTGTTGAAATTGCCGAAGAATCAGGATTTGGAAATTTTTCGTCCTGCGAAGGCTTGCTCGTAAAAAAAGACAGACAAACCATGTAATTACCGTCCGCCACCTCCTGCGGCGATGCGCCTGTGCCTATCAAATTCATAGCAACCGCCTGCCCGTCATTGATAATCGCCGGCAAAGTTGTCGCCGCAAACATCTGTTCCGGCGCTTCGTCAATTGCGGAAGGGTCTATCAGGCTTACCATAAGATATTTTCCGTTGTAAGCGTCAAGCCCGGTTACTGTAACACTTTTGCCGGATTCAAGAGGCGAGTCAAAGCCGGATTTGGAAAAAGTTATTACCGTTTCTTCGTTTGTAAAGGCAATTGCCGTTTTTGATATAAATATCTTTTCGGGCGTCCCCGCCGTCTCTCCGGCGGCATAAAAGCCCAAAGCGGCATAATAATTGCCGCTCCCTGTCCACGGCTGCGATTTTTCGTCCAGAAGCGGGAGTTTGCCGGCAGCGCCATTTGAAACAACTCCTTTAGATTGAGCGGTAGCATCATCCCCCTGTTGGTCGGCGGACAGCATGATAATAAAATTTCTGCCTTCGTAATCGCTCAATCCGCTAAGACTTACCAGTTTGGCGGTTGGTGTTTTGCTGCCGTCGTCATCTTTGGAATCTGTGTCATTGGAATCAGACTCTTTACAGCCGGCAAACACCGCCATAAATGCCAGTACAAGCGCCGTTCCGCTTGCAAACAATTTTTTGATTTTCATAGAATCCTCCATATTTTAAATTTTTGCCATTAGTATACTGAATGCCGGGCAGCCGGTCAATTCCGAAAACCGCCGGCTTTACAATGTTTTTGTTTTCCCGCCGGTAATGTCCAGAATATATGCTGCTGTTTTTGCGAATGTATAGCGCTCCCGCTGGGCGTCTGTAAGGCTGATGTTTTGCGGTATGTTGTTAAGCAGAAGTCCGCAAAGTTTGTCCGCCAAATCCGGGGCATCCCCGGCGCGGAAGTAATGTACAGGAAAGCCTGAATATATTTCCTTAAAAACCGGAATGTCCGAAACAAGCGCCGCCGTCCCTAAAAACATCGCTTCTAACGGCGGCAAACCAAAGCCTTCGTAAAAAGACGGCTGAACAAGCAGCGCCGCCTCCGCGTAAAGGCGGCAAAGTTCCGCGTCAGAAATATGCCCCGTAAAAACAAACGGCGCGGCATCCGGCGCGTATTCCGGCATGCCGGACGGAGCGCCGTCTAAATCCGGCAAGGTTTCTTTTGTCCTGAAGTTTTCTTTACTGCCGACAATAACAAGCCTGTGTGTAAGCCCGCGCTTACGCGCAATTTCTAATGCTTCGATAAGCAGCGCAAGCCCCTTGTGTTTTTTTATGTTGCCCGTAAAAAGAATTGTATTTGTTTTGATATAAGAAATACGCGCATTTGCAAACTCACTCTTAACGGCGCTGTAAACAACATAAATATCCGGCATGGGGATGGTCTTTTGCGCATAATGCTTAATGCGCGATGCGGAAAATTCCGAGACGGTAAATATAGCCCGCGAGCGCTTAAATGCGCGGCGGTAGAAAAACATACGCGCCGCAAGTCCCGCCCTGCCGGTAAGTTCCGGCATATCTGGAAATATAATGTCGTGAATTGTAGTATATACAGGAATTTTTATGCCTGCCGGTATATTAAAAAATGGAGTAAAATAAATGCCGCAGCGGTTTATTTTTTTTAGAAGAGACGCGGGCGTAAAAAACAATTCGCGCAAAGAAAAAGGCTTGCAATTCCATATATGTATTTCTGTATTAGAATATTCTGAATTACCCGCGCCGCCTGCTGTTTTGTTTAGTGTATTGAGTGTATCGAGATTTTTGTTATTGCAGATTAAGAGCAGCGGATTTTTGCTTTCTATAAAGAACGGCAGTATTCCCTGAATAAAAGCGCCCACGCCGCTTGCCTGTAACATTCTGCAGTCAACTGCTATATTCATTAAAAATAATGCCCTATGCCAAAAAATATTTCCGCGCCGCTGCCGGCAAAAAGCGAGCGCTCTTTTACCGCATCGCGTACATTGACGGCGGCGCTAAGCCGCAAAAATAAACTGCGCCATGTAAGCGGAAAAACCAAAAATGAAAATCCCGCGCCAATGTATATATCATCAAAATTGAAATGAGAATACCTTACGGGTATAAATTTTTCGTTATATTGAACGCCGTCAACAAACGCAATGTCCAGCATAGGCGAAAAGTGCAGTTCAAAGTCGAAGTAGCGCAGTTTCCGCGTATTAAACCATTGCGAGGGCATAAAAACAAAGACACGGAAGGGAAAGTCAAGATTGAGTGAAAGCGCCCCTTTTGCGAGCAATGCGCGGTCGGGAACTCCGCGTACAACACGCCCTGCTTCCGCCGCGCTTTGTAATGTCCAGTCATCGTTTGACGCAAACCATTGCTTGTAAATAAGCCGCGCCGACATTCCAAAAAATGTGGTAAACTTTTTATGCGCCCCTGCCGTAAGCGATATATAAGAACTTACATCATTATGAGCGGCATTGTATATGTTATCGTTTTGAATATACGCATAATAGCCATCGCGGAAGTTGCCGAGCCAGTTTACGCCGAAAAAGCCGAAGCGGTGGTTCAACTCAATGTTCAGCCCCTCATTCGCCGGGGATATTCCGCCGGCTGTATAAGCGATTTCTCCGGCGGCAAGAGTTTCGTATACAAATTCGGCGTCCAGCAAACGAATGCCGGCAGGCAGCGTTAGTTTTATATATGGACGGCTTGACATATACCATTCGTCCAAAACAATATGCGCCGTATTTTGATACTTAGGTTTGTATATGCGCGTATCAGACGCAAATATGGCATCTTCAAAATCAGTTTCTGTTAATTCATTCTTTGCCGTAATAACGGCGCGTTCACGAAATCCGGGAGTAAAAACGGCGCGGCGCAGCGGAATGTCTACAGAGATGCCCGCCGCGCTGTTGGAAACAAAAGGATAATCACTGCCAAAAATCCATGTATTTTTTGTGTATATATCAATATTCCACACAAATCCCAGCGCGTTAAATGGTATGATTGTCTCAATGTTGAGCAAAAGTCCGTTCTTTGCGTCTTCCGCCGGATTTTCGCGGGTGTATGAATATCCCAAATCTGCCTGCAAAAGATTCATAGCGCCGAATGAATTTTTATCCCATGCGCGGAGCCGGAACAAAAAGCCTGTGTTTGAATCATACTTAGGATACGGAACTATAAGAAAATTTCGTGTATCGGCTGTTGATACATTAAGATGCGCCGCCGTAATGCCGTCCGCGTTTTCTTCTAATGTATATTCAATGTTTACATCTTCGAATATTCTATTGTTCCGCAGATGACGGATTTTTTGTTCAATATAATTTTTAAATTCACTTATGTTTTCAAATTCGGTTCCCGCAATAATTTGCGCGTATCCGGCAAGCGCGAATTCCTTTGTACGCCCCTCAATGTTGTACTCAACGCTTTCTATGCGGATTTTTGCGCCCTCTGCGCCCTGCGCGTTCAACACGGCTGCGGCAATCAGGCAAAGAAAAAAAAACATAAGGCGGCGCATTGCGTAATAATACCACAGCGCGGCGCGGTTTAACAAGTTTGGCTGCGGAAGTACTGATTAACTTGACACTAATCAGTCTTTCCCTAGACGAGCCTCATCTGCCGGTGTAAAATGCCTTATGAGTATTTTGCAAGCAGTAATTTTAGGAGCGGTTCAAGGGATTACGGAATTCCTGCCGGTAAGCAGTTCGGGACATCTTGTTCTTTTGCAGAAGATTTTTGGCATTTCCGAGCCGGCTTTATTTTTTGATACAATGCTTCATTTAGGGACGCTCGCCGCGGTTTTTGCCGTCCTGCGCAAAGACATTCTGAATATACTGCGCCATATTTTTCAGCCTATTACAGGCTTTCTGATTATTGGAACGCTGCCTGCGGTGGTCATCGCTCTCTTGTTCAAGTCAAAAATCGAAGCGGTATTTGAATCGGGCGCTTTTTTAGGGTTTGCCTTTTTGCTTACGGCGCTCTCGCTTACGGCGGCGGAGGCGCTCTCCAGAAGGCGCGGCGTTCTGCGTACCGGCGCGCAGATGACGGCGCTTGATTCGCTTGTTATCGGAATTATGCAGGGAATCGCTATACTTCCGGGCGTTTCGCGTTCAGGCTTTACACTTTCCGGCGCTCTGTCGTTAAAACTTGAACGGGCATTTGCCGCCCGCTTTTCGTTTTTGCTTTCTATACCCGCAATACTCGGAGCGGCTGTTCTTCAAATAAAAGACTTGCTAGACGATAAAGCCATTGCGGACGGCGGCTTCGGCGCGGCAAATGCCATAGATGCCGCCGGACTGCCGGTTGATGCCGCAGCGGCTGTGGATGCCGTTACTGCCGCCTCCAGCCAAATTACAGGCATTGTGCCTGTTATAGCCGGAACGCTTGCCGCCGCTATAGTCGGATTTTTTGCCGTCAAATTGATGTTATCTATTGTGCAAAAGTATTCGCTGCTGCCTTTTGCAGTCTATACCGCCGCGCTCGGCATTTTCGTTCTTTTTAGCGGGATTTTTTAGAGCGGCATTACTCGATGCCGCTAGGAAGACTGATTTATGCAATCGAGGATTTAATCAACATTGCCCTAATCGAAGTATGTCACAGAAAGCAATATATCCTGCGGGTAGTCTCCCCATTTGCTTCCAAAAATATTAAATCCGCCTTTGTTTTCCGCGCTGTCTTTAATGCCTATACGCAAGGTAATGTATTTATCGTTCAGGTTTAATTCGTCTATGCGAAAGCCGGAAATTTTGTTTGAATTTACAGATGTTCCATTACCGGAAACGCTTATTTTTACAAGGTTTCCGTATTGTGTATGACCGGAACTCCACCATGCCGGGGCTGGAATTATGCCTTGTCTGTCCGCAAAATCTCCCATAGAAGTCCATGTGCCGCACTCTTTGCCATTTATCCATATAGTTATATCAGACTTCAAAACAGGGTCATGTCCGCCGGTTTCGGAACACATTTCAAATGAAAGTTTCAACTCTTTGGGGATTTTATTGCTCTTTTTCAGAGCCGGGAACAAATACTCCAAATATATATCGCCGCCGGACATCCATATCAACTGAACACCCGTGCGCTCCGCCAAAGGAAAGGCAAACACTTGCGGGTTGTCAAAAGCGCCTATAGGTCCCTCCAGCCCTGCCAGCCCGCAGGTGCCGCCGTTAAATCCATAACCTGTATAAGCGCCTACTGGCATAGATAACGATAATGCGGTAATTTCATCTTCCGAATCGGATGTCCACCAATAATCGACTATATCGTTTGTGCAGGTAATAAGCGCGGGCGCGGCGGCAAGTATAAAAGATAACGCAAATACAGATGTCTTCATTTTTTTCTCGTTCCCTAATTGTTCCCTAATATTGTATAGAAAGTAATATATCCTGAGGATAGTCGCCAAAGCCGCTTCCAAAAAGATTGATGCCCCCTTTATTAACAGCGTCAGGCTCAACGCTTATTTTAAGGCTGAGATAACTGTCATCTAAGTTTAAATCATCTATAGTTACATTAGAAACTTTTGCTGGGCTTGATTGCACACCGTCTTTTGTTACCGCTAGTGTTGTACCGGTTTGAGAAACATTTAATTTTGCAAGCATGCCGTATCGCGTGCTGGGCTGGGCGCCGAGCCATGCCGGCGGCGGAGTAATTTTGCCCGCTCTTTCTCCCAAATCACCGGGGCAGTTCCATATAGCGCATTGTATTCCATTTATTCGTATCGTTATATCCGAAAGATAATCATTTTTGTAACTGCCGTTGAATTCGGAACACGCTTCAAACGAAACAGTCAATTCTTTAGGCTTTTGGTTGTCTTTTTTCGGAGCCGGAAATAAATATTCAAAATAAATGTCGCCGCTGTCTGACCATACCGATACCGCATTAACACGCTCAGACATAGGGGCATCAAAACCTATTGATTTATTTCTATCTAATACCTGTTTATTGGTACCGGTCGTAACTTTGTAGCCTGTAAAAGAACCTATCGGCATTGACAGTTCCAATAATTCATCCTGAGATTCCGGTGCCGCGCCCCACCACATATCAACTATCTCGTTGGTACAAGTAAGAAATACCGGCGCTGCGGCAAACGCAAAAAATATCGCAAATACAGATGCCTTCATATTCTTGCCTTTTTTACCTTTCTATGCTGCTTGTGTACGGTGAGAGCAGCATCATTTCTACATGGTTGTTTACCGCTTTTTCGAGCGATGGCTGCCTTCGTTCCAGAGGATTCGTGTCCATCAGTATTCTGTTTGAATTTATGCCATAGTCGCGCAGCAGCGCGGCAACGGCAAGCGCTCTGTTATATATCAAATTTTTTATACGATACATTTCTTTATCGCCGGTCTCCGAAGCGTAAGGTTCGGGAATAGGATAGACAAAACCTTCCAGGCGTACAAAAAGAAACGGATTCTTATTAAGCAGCCGTACAATTTCCGCGACAGAATTGTCATTTTTTTCTATATGTATCCGGCTGATATTATCGTTGTATATTTCGCTGTCCGGGGCAAAGAGCGCCCATTCGGTATGGACAATATCAAAACCCGGCGCGCCGCTTGCTCTTACCACCGTCGCGGCAGCCGGCGCTTTGTTTACCGGTTTACTTACATTGCCTTCGGAGGACTCAAAACGATAGCCTATGCTGATTCCGCCGGCAAACAAAAAAGGATAACCGCCCCGTACAAAAGGCTCAACAAAAAAACCAGCCGGAAGGCTGATTCTAACGCCCGCCTCTCCGGCAGCCACTAAAGAACCGCGTGACATTCTTGGGTCTTCCCCCCTAAAAACGGCGTCTATGCCGGCATTTACGCTGATATAGACATCAAATAATTGTACAGGATGTATGTAATACCGCGCAAGCAGTTCAACCTGCCCCGCTAAAACTTCGGAAGTTGCCAAAGCGCTTACCCTGGCACCGGCGGAAAAATGCTTAAAAAACCGGTAATCGGTAAGAACGGCACCCCCAAAACCTATGCTGTTCCCGCCCCGTATAAAACCATTTATCTTAAATCCGGCGGAAACCGAAAAATAATCTACACCTTCGGGGTCATACTGTGCCGATGCGTTATTGTGCGGGATTAAAGAGAAACAAAAAACAAATACTGCCGCCGCAAAATCTACCGGATTTATACGCCGCTTTGTTCTCTTTAGTATCACACCGATATTCCCCTTTTTTTTCAATATCGGAATTTAGACAGGACATTTGAAATGTTTTCTTATATAACTGCCCGCGCAGTCCGCGCCGCATGGCATTGAAAACAAACGGCAACGGGCAAGGCGGTTATGTGGCAGGCAAATTGTTCAATACGGACATCCATAGCGGTAACACGCCCGCCGGTTCCCATTGGTCCTATGCCGAGCGCATTGACCGCAGTTAGCAATTCCGTCTCCAAATGAGCGCAGCGGGACAGCGGATTGCGGCTTCCATGCGGACGGAGCAAGGCGCGTTTTGCAAGAAGACAGCAATAGTCCATAGTGCCGCCAAGCCCTATGCCGAGCGTTACAGGCGGACATGGCTTGCCGCCCGCTCTTTTTACCGCGTCAAGCACAAAATGCCGGATGCCTTCTTCGCCCGCATCCGGCAGCAGCGCCGCATATACCCCCATGTTTTCACTGCCGCCGCCCTTTGGAAAAACAGTGATGGCGGCATCAGCGCCGGGCACTATGTCTATATGCAGCAGCGCGGGTGTATTATCTCCCGTATTTATGCGCTCCAGCGGGTCGCCAACGATGGATTTTCGTAGATAGCCTTCCGTATAGCCGCGCCTTACCCCCTCATCTACAGCCTCCGCAAGAGGTATGCCCGTCCAACTTATTTCCTGCCCTATCTCCATAAAAACAACGCACACCCCAGTATCCTGACAGCACGGTATCTGACAGGCTTTAGCATAACGGGCATTTTCTGTAAGTGTTTGCAGAACATCCTTGCCGTATGGGGATTCCTCGCGCTCCAGCGCCTCCTGCAAAGCCTCAACATAATCTTGCGGAAGTTCACAGGCAGCCTGCCTCGCAAGCCTCGCTATAACTGGAATAACAAGCGCCGTATCAAGAATTCTTGCCATAAGATATTGTACCTGAGTTTGCCCCCACTATAACACAGGGCAATGTTGATTAACTCGAAGCTTCGGCAAGCCTCCGTTTTTGTGGCTTGCCGCATCAGCATTGCCCTAACTCCCCCTCTTCTTCCTCTCATTTATCAGCGAGTACAGCACGGGGATAAAAAACAGCGTTATCAGCGTTGACGATACGAGCCCGCCGGTTACGGTAAGCCCTATCGGCTGAATCATCGTGGACGATTTGCCGGGGAAAAACGCCATCGGGATAAGCCCCAGAATCGTGGTGAGGGTGGTCATAAGCACGGGGCGCATACGGGACTGCCCCGCTTCAATGCAGGCTTGCCGCACCGGAACGCCCCGCCCCACGAGGAGGTTGGTGTAATCAACCAGCACGATGCCGTTGTTTACCACCATGCCTACCAGCATTACAATTCCTACCATCGAAAACATACTGAGGGTTTGCCCTGTAATAAGGTAAATTGCAACCACGCCTATCAGCATAAGCGGAATGGTGCAGAGGTTGATGAACGGATCTTTGAACGATTCGTACTGCCCCGCCATAACGCCGAAGACAAGCAGCAGCGCCAGAACGATGATGAGCATGAAGGTTTTGCTGTTTTCGCTTATATCCTGCCATTGACCTTCGTAGGTCAGAACCATGCCTTCGGGAAGTATGAAGTTCTCGCGGATAACGCCGCGGATTTTCTGTTCAACCTCGTCGATGCGCTGCCCTTCTGTAACATTGCCGGTTATGTGAATTACACGGGACTGGTTCTCGCGGTTTATGCTGACAGGTCCCGCGCCTTTTTCCAGACGGGCAAAATTGGAAAGCGAAACGAGGTTTCCGGCGCTTGACGCAACAAAGATTCGTTCAAGGTCGGGAAGCTTTGCGCGGTCTTCTTCCCTAAGTTCCAGCCGGACATCGTATTCATCACCCGAATAGCGGAAGGTGGTTGCGGTAACGCCGTTCATCGCGGCGGCTATCTCGCCGGCGGCGGCGCGAATCGTTATTCCAAGATTATATGCGCGCTTGCGGTCTATCACAACTTCAACCTGCGGCAGCCCTTCGGTCATGTCGATGCTCACCTCGGCAAGTTCCGGCACATGCTCTTTTATCAGTTCCGAAATTTCACGCGCCGCGGCAAGCCCCTTCTCAATATCGTCAATACGAAGCACAAGGTCTATGTCGGAGCCGCCGGAGAGCATACGCGCCATGCCTTCATCAAAACTCAGAGACGCGCCGGGAAAGTCGTTAAAATGAGCGCGAAGTTTCGCCATTACCTGCGCTGAGGAGTCCGCGCTTTCGTCATCAAGGTTAAGCCCTATCTGCAACTGCCCCTTGTTTGTGCTGCTGCCGCCAAACATACTGCCCGAAGAACCCGCGTTTATCGTAATATGCTTTGCCCCTTTAATTTCGTCAAAGGCAATCTCCTGAAGTTGCAGCATTACCGCTTTGGTATCTTCATATTTTGTCCCCTGCGGAAGTTCCACGCTAAGGCTGATTTCTTCCTCGTTCATAGGCGGAACCATCACCATGCCCAATTTTACAAGCGCCAGCACGGAACCGGCAAAGGCGGCGCAGACAAGGATAACGACGATAAGCCTGTGCCGCATCGCGGCGGAAAGCAGGCGGGTATAGCCTGAGGTAATGCCGGCAAGCGCGTTTTCTATCGCGTTATCAATTGCGATAAGCGTTTTGTTTTTTATTGGCTTTTGTTTTCGCGTTTGCAGGGGCAGATACTTACTCGAAAGGATAGGAACCAGAAAGATTGCCACAAGAAGACTTGAAGCAAGCGCTATTCCTACCGTAAAGATAAGCCCCTGAAAAAGTTCGCCCATCATGCCCAGCCGCCGCTTGAACAGGAAGATTGGCACGAACACGCAGAGGGTCGTCAACGTTGACGACACAATGGACGACATCACTTCCTGACTGCCGAGTATTGCCGCGACATTCGGCTTTGCGCCGCGCTCGCGGAATTTAAAAATGTTTTCAAGAATGACTATCGACCCGTCCACAATCATACCGACGCCGAGTATTAGTCCCGCCATGGTGAGCATATTCAGCGTAAGCCCTATAAGGTTCATAACGAGCAGCGTAAAAAGTATCGAAAACGGAATTGAAATGCCTATGATGATTGTGCTTTTTATGTTCCGCAAAAAGAGCAGCAGCACAGCCATCGCCAGAACCGCGCCAAGCAGCGCCGAATTCACAAGTTCGTCTATCATATCCCTAATTTGGGTGGTGTCGTCCTTGGTAATTTCCAGCGCAACATCGGCGGGGAGCAGCTCCTCTATCTCCTTAATTTTGGCGTACACTTTTTCCGCCACCGCCGCCGAATTGGAGCCGCTCTGTTTGATAACGCCCACATACACCCCCGGCTCTCCGTTGATGTACACCGTTGCTTTTTCATCGGGGTACGAAAGACTGACTTCGCCCAAATCCATAAGCCTTATGTCCGCCAGAGCGCCGTTGTCCGCGTTTTGCCGCTGGGCGACAACCGTTTCGGCAATATCCCGCAAGGCGGCGTATTCGCCTGTGGTACGGATGCTGTAATTCTTCGCGCCGTCAACGATGGTTCCCGCGCCCAATTCGATGTTCTGCGCCCCCAGCGTTCCGGCAATTCCGGTTATGGTAAGCCCGTAGGCTTCCAGCCGGTTTTGGGAAATATCAACCCGCACAATTTGTTCGAGCCCGCCGTTGACCATTGTTGAAGCCACGCCGTCAATCTGTTCCAGCAAATCCTGCACGGTGTTTTCCGCAATGCGCCGCAATTCGTTCTGCGTCCGCGCCGAGCCCTCCCTGCCCTTTACCGCTATGTTGAGTATGGGCATCGAGTTCGGGTCGAACTTCATAATGGAAGG